>JAZQHJ010000139.1:0-18209 GCA_045540515.1 Eubacteriales bacterium | reverse complement strand
TTTATGAGCCATACTGCACCATTTGGCAATGCTGGTGGCTCGCAGGAATCAAAGATATAAAGACCATATTCCTCGGTAACTGTTTCGTACTCGTCGGGGTCTATTACATCAATTTTTGAGTCAACAAGGGCATCTATTACTGCCTTGAAGAAAAAGCCTGTTTCGCTTACGATAAGGACACTGTAGCTCTTGTCACTCTTTGTGTTATAGGTTGTAACTCTGTTATCAACCATATATCCGTCACTATTTGCAATTTCAAGGGTTATTTCTGAAAAGCTTTGGCATTTTGCTGAAATTGTGGCAGAGGTTTCCTCTCCCTTTTTAACCTGCTTTTTAATTGAGTTAAGCTCCTTGCCGTCAACAATTAGCTTTAGTTCAATTTCCTTATCGCTATTATAAGAAATAAGGGTTGTGCTAGCAGTTAGCTCACCATTCAAGTGTGAATATTCGATGCCAAAAACGGCATAGTTCTCCTTATCGGAGCTTCCTACGTCTATTATTTCAATATTATTGTGCCTTGTGTAGCCCTTATCCGTTGCCAGATAAATTTTTGTAGAGGTGCTTGCATCAAATACGCCTTGCGCTGTGCCAAGCAGATTTTCATATTTTGCATTTGTGCTTGTTGGCTTTAATTCCTCAATCAAGCTTATTGCTGTTTTCTTGTCGCTTATAGAATCAAATTCTGTAACAGACTCGCTTGAAACCGTGATTAAGGAATAGGAGCTTCCGTTCTTTGCATCCTTAATTACATCAATTATTTCATCCTTGGCAAGCTCAAAGCGAGTTTCCTTTCCCTCACTCATTGTCATACTGCTAGATGCGTCAAGCACAAAGCAATAGTTATATGCAGCGCCTGGGAGAGTGATGATTGGACGGGAGATAGCAAATGAAATTATTGCCACCATTAAAAGCTGTAAAATCAAGCTGATAATACCCGTCATTCCACTAAGTGGGTTCTTACGCTTTAAGAATTTGTCGCTAAGGTTCCAAATATATGTTGAGTTTACTGTTTGCTCAGTATATTTGCTTTGTAAAATGTAAATAAGAATTATGACTGGAATGCCAATAAGCCCAAGTAATCCAATAGGATATAAAAAGCTCATTTTAGCACCTCCAAATCTACGAGGTCTCCAAAGAATACGTCAAAAAGCTTCTTGTATGCTGGCACTAGCAAATAGTGTCCACCACGTGATTCGCAGTAGCTCTTTATTCTGTTTGTTACGTATTTTAATGCTTCCTTGTATGCATTTACTCTATCCTTATCAATTTTCTTTCTGAAAAAGCTTGCTGGATTTTCAGAGTCAAAAAGGTGCATTTTTCCTCTTAGCTGAGGGTTTAGCTCCTCACGGGATAGAACCTGAATACAAAGAACGTCTCTTTTGCGTTCTACAAGTCTGTCAATTGCACTCTCATAGTCCTCGTCGGTAAGAAAGTCGGATATGATGATTGAATATCCGTCGCCTCTACCGATATTGCTTGGCAGAATTGCTTCGCTAATTGAGACTGCTGAATTAAAGTCGATGTCGTTCAATTTGTTTATGTAGTTAAGGTACGAGTCCTTACCAACCATTCCCGAGATTACCTCATCAATTGTACCGTCGTGAATTGCATAGATTGACACCTTGTCCATTTCGCACACTGAAAGATATGCAAATGCTGCTGCAAGTCTTATTGCCTGATTTGCCTTTTCTAGGCTTCCGTGCTGCATTGAACGACTTGCGTCAATATAAATCTTTGTGTGCATTTGTCTTTCGTCAAGATATAGCTTTTGATAAAGCTTGTCAAATCTTGCATATACGTTCCAGTCGATTTTGGTCATATCGTCTCCTGGGACGTAATCACGATAGTCCGCAAATTCACAGGATGAGCCAAAGGACTTTGCCAAATGATTGCCACCGAACATTCCAGCAATGTTGTTTTTGAGGATTGTTTGCAGAGCCTCTACCTCTGCAAGAAAAGCCTCATCTATTACCATTGTTTTCATTTAGCAACCTTTTTTGTTTCCTTTATAATCTTTCCTATTACGTCATCAACCTTTAATTTTTCGTTAATGGCTGTGTAATTTACCTTTATTCTGTGTCTTAATACAGGGTATGCAAGAGTGTCAATGTCCTCATATGATACATTATAGCGTCCTTGCATAAGCGCACGAACCTTTGCAGCTGTGATAAGTCCCTGTGCTGCACGTGGGGATGCGCCATATTTTACATATTTCTTTGCAGATTCTGGGCTTGCACCACGCTCTGGGTGAGTGTTTGATACAAGATTTACTGCATATAAAATAAGCTCGTCGGTTACTGGAACGCTTGAAGCAAGTGCTCTCATTTCAAGTATTTCCTCACCTGTAAGAACAGCCTCGGCTGTTTCTGCCATTGTGATTTGTGTCATTTTAACGATTGACACAAGCTCATCCTCGGATGGAAAATCAACAATGAGCTTGAACATAAAACGGTCCATTTGAGCCTCTGGTAGTGGATATGTACCGTCCTGCTCAATTGGGTTCTCTGTTGCAAGAACAAAGAATGGCTCGTCAATTTTATATGATTGGTTTGCTACTGTTACCTTGTGCTCCTGCATTACCTCAAGCATAGCTGATTGAGTTTTTGGGGTTGCACGGTTGATTTCGTCTGCAAGAACGAGGTTTGCAAAGATTGGTCCACGTCTGAAGCTTGTAACAAGTCTGCCGTTTTCGTCCTTTTCTACGATATTTGTGCCTGTAACGTCGGATGGCATAAGGTCAGGAGTGAACTGGATTCTTGAAAATGGGAGTGAAAGAACTCTACCAAGTGAACGAACAAGTCTTGTTTTTCCAACTCCTGGGATTCCTTCTAGCAAAACGTTACCACCTGCAACGATTGCAATTATTACATTGTCTATAATTTCCGCTTGGCCAACAACGTCCTTTGCAAGCTCACTTTTTACGTCAGCTACCTTTGTGCTGAACATTTTTACCTTTTCTATTTCTGCATTGTAGTTTTCTGTATTACTCATTATTTATTCCTCTCATTCATTGTCTTTTCCTTCTTCAAAGCCACCATACAGGATTTTGAAATATTCCTCAAGTGCCTTCTTTTCTTCATCGGTATAGCCACCGTCCTGAAGTCTGTTAAACATTATTGAATAGTACTTGTCAAGAATTGCTCCGTACTCAACATACTTGTTTGTAAATGGGTCATATACCTTATCATCGCTACCATAGCTTGGTCCACCGCTTATACCACCGTCGGCTCCACCACCCTCGCCGTCATTTGAGGAGTCAGAGGATGAATCGTAAAGGCTTGGTCTTTTAAGCTCTGGGGCTTGTACATCGAAAATGCTTGAAATTTTTGTTATTGCATTTTCACCTGTATCTGTATTTGTCTTGTTTTGAGATAGAGCCTTATACAAATCTGCACTAAGGGCTGTTACTGTTGCATCAAGCTCTCTTTGTGTTCTTGCGTAGCCATTTTGAGCTATGTACTCTGCAAGAACCTTCATTCCATATACTCTTGTACCGTCTGCATTGTTTTCGTTGGCACTGGCGAGTCTTGAAAGTGCAATATAAAGAGCATCGCTACTGCTTATATTAAGGCTTGTTAGTGAATTTGTTATACTTGTATTGACTGAAAGCAAGACGTTTTTGGTATCCTCGGTAATTTTTTGCTCATCGGGATTTTCCTTTGTTACATCTGGATGCACAAAGCCCTCTCTAAAATCAGAGATTTGGTCAACGAAGCTTTGCCATTCATCAGAGCCCTGCCATTCGTAATAGTTAAGCGCCTTGGCAAGTAGCCTTGACGTTTCAGCATTCGTGCTCCAAAGGGCGTTCATTAGCTCAACGGCAACGGAGCTTTCATCCGTTTTTATGTAGATTTCGTTCATTGCCCTTTGCACTATGACATTCTTTTGAGTGGTTGTTGTTACCTCTTGAATTTCATCATAAAGCGTTGTAAGAGATTTTACAACATCTGTCTTGTATGGCTCTTGCATTTCGCTTTGCCTTACGGATTCAATGAGGTCATTTAGTGCAGTTAATTGAAGCTCGGTTACCTTAAACGGAGTTTCGGGAATCGGGTCAGGCTCCTTATTTGGTAAGGGATTAAAGAAAAAGCTAACGGCACACAAGCCCACACCGATTATGAGGCAAAGAATGTAAATCCAAATTTGCTTTACTCCTATTGCCCTTCCCTTTACTGAGGCAATTGCCATATCTGCATCCTGACGTTGCAAATGCATCATTGGGCTATCTTGGTCCTTAAAGGCGAGCATGGTTTGTACCTTTTCATCAAGCCTGTGCTCCTTATCAAGCCTCATTGCAATTGCTTTTTTGCTTTGTCTTGATGCGATAAGAGTTATTATTGCAATTATCAAAAGAACACCAAGTGAAATTGCACCTGCCGTTATTTTATCAAACGAGGCAAGCTCAAATCTGCTAAGCAGTAGCAACACACCAAAAACTGGCAAGGCAAGTGCAAGTCCTAGCATAATTGCCTTTGCTATACGTACTGCAATTGATTTTCTTATTATTCTTTTGAAGTTACTTGTAATTTGTGAAAACTCCTCAACCCTTTTGTTTTTAGGAGCTTCGTTTTTTGGATTTTTTGTTAAATCCTTTTCTTTAAGCGACTCAGTGACCTGATTTTGTGTTGCGATAGCTGTGTCAGGCTCTGGCTGTATTATTTGCTGAGTAGATATTGGCTCTGCCTCGTCTTGCCCACAGAGTATGCCTTGGTCTTGCTGTTTTTTCTTGACAAGCAAGAAGGATTTTTTATCAACACCTATGCCCAAGCCAAGCCTTGCTTCGTTTTTCATAGTCGCTCTCCTTTCGTAAAATAGATTAATATTAAATAATAAAATATTATAACAAAAGAAAATAATAAAGTCAAGCACGTGTTATAAAATGAGCAACAATTTACACAATGTTTATATTTTGTTTATCAATTTTCAGCCACTGGGTAGGACTTTTTTATGTTTTTCAAAATTGTGCATTGTTTTTTAAGAAGGAATATTGTATAATTGTTACAGAAAAGGAGGGATGCCATATGTTGAAGTATGAATCACTATCAAGGGGGCTTGAGGAAAGAATTACTCTTGACAGAAAAAACGGTACTATGCCAAATTTAGCCTTTGACGAAAGCAACGCATTACGCAGAAAGGATTCAAAAAGAGATACTGCAAGCATTATTAGAACTCCATTTATTCGTGATATTGATAAAATTCTGCACTGCCCATATTACAATCGCTACACAGATAAGACACAGGTCTTCTCTTTTTACAAAAATGATGATATTTCAAGACGTGCCCTACATGTACAGCTTGTTTCAAGAATTGCAAGAACAATTGGTAAGGCACTTAATTTGAATCTTGATTTAATCGAGGCAATTGCACTTGGTCACGATATTGGTCACACACCATTTGGGCACGAGGGTGAATATATTCTTGACGAATTATTCAACTGCCATGTGGGAAAGCGATTTTCCCACAATATTCACTCTGTAAGAGTGCTTGATAAGATTTTTCCTTACAACATAACACTTCAAACTCTTAGTGGAATCGCTTCGCACGACGGTGAGCTCGAGCTTGATGAGTATAAGCCCAAGGAGCTTTGCTCCTTTGAGGAATTCGATGAGCAGATTGAACGCTGTTACTTAGACAAGGCAAGCGTTAAGCGACTTGTTCCTTCAACCCTTGAGGGCTGTGTAATGAGAATTTCTGACATTATTGCATATCTTGGCAAGGACAGACAGGATGCTGAACGAGCTGGGCTTTTGAACACTGATTCCTATGAGGACGGCAAGATAGGAGCCTACAATGCTCAAATAATCAACAATCTTATTGTAAATATCGTAGAAAACAGCTATGGTAAAAATTACATAAAAATGGATAGTGAGCATTTTGATGCCTTAAAGAAGGCTAAAAACGACAACTACGAAAGAATTTATCATAGCAAAAGCAAGGATATAATTGATAACACCATAAAGCCAATGATGGCTCAAATGTATAAAAGGCTACTTGATGACCTTATTAAAAACGACACCTCGTCGATGATTTTTAAGCATCATATCAATTACGTAAGCAAGGCACACTACACAAGGGAGCTCCCTTATGAAAAAACCGAGCCTAATCAAATTGTTGTTGATTACATTGCCAGCATGACGGATGATTACTTTGTTGATTTGTATGCAAATCTATTTCCACAGAGTGATAAAAAAATTATTTACGAGGGATATTTTGAATAACAAAAAGCCAACGGATTTTCCGTTGGCTTTTCTTTTTTATAGAATTATTTTTGCTGTGCTTCCGCCCACTCTGTCCTTGGATATAACAATTTGCTTTTCTATGCGCTCCTTTAACTCGCTTACGTGCGAAATTATTCCAACTAAGCGATTTCCGTTGCCAAGGGAGGTAAGGGCATTCATAGCTTGATTTAGCGACTCCTCGTCAAGAGAGCCAAAGCCCTCATCAACAAACATTGTATCAATCTGTACCCCACCTGCGCTACACTGGATTTCCTCTGCAAGTCCCAGTGCTAGGGATAGCGAGGCCTTAAAGGATTCGCCACCTGATAGGGATTTTACACTTCTTTCCGTGGCGTTATAATGGTCAATAACGTCAAGGTCAAGACCGATTTGCCCTCTTTTGGTGTTGTCATCAGCTCTTCTTTTTAGCTGATATTGACCACCTGACATTACGTCAAGACGTCTGTTTGCGCGCTTGATGATTCTATCAAAATAGGTCATTTGAATGTAGGTTTCAAGCTTGATTTTTTCCTTACCTGTAAGAGTGCCGTTTGCGGTATCAGAAAGAGTCTTTACCCAAGTATATTTTTTCTCAAGGTCGCTTATTGCATCACTCTTTTTGATAATTTCCTCATAAGAGCTTTTGTTTTGAGAAATGCGTGATGTAACAGAATGACTTTTTTCAGTAAGCTCCCTTTTCTTTTTGGTTGCCTCATCGAGTGCTTGGGCTTCCTTTTCCTTATCGTACTCACCAATATTGCTTATCTGTGCCAAAAGCTCCTTGTTGCTTGCTTCAAGCCTTATCTGCTCTTGCTTTAAGGTATTATAGCTATGCTCTGCTTTTTCGTAAGCCTCACGAGATATCCTTTGTTCATTTACAAGAGCCTCTTTTGCGTCCATTGCCTCTTGCTTTGTTTGATATTTTAGCTCACCCTGTATCTGTTTTTTGCGTTTTTCAAGGCTATTTTTCGTTGCTTGCTCAGTAGCTCTTTCGCTTTCTAGACGTAGCTGAGCTTGTTTTTTTAGCTCAAGCTCATTTTTATTTTTTGGAAGTATTTCATCAATTTCAAAATAACGCTTTTTGCGATTATTTTCTGCTTCCATTTTGTTCTTTATCGCTTCAAGCTCCACCTTGATTTTCTCATATGCCCCTTCAATAATTTTAAGACAGGAATCTATATCAACATCCGTTGAAAAATATTCGCAAAGGTCCTCTTTAAGCTTATTTTCAAGCTCTTCCCTTGCTCCTCTTAATCTTGAACACTTGTCGCTTGCCTCACGTGCATTTTTCTGTGCCTCTTGGCTTTGAGCATCAAGCTGTTCAAGCTCCTGCTTGGTTGGAGCATTTTGTGACTTTGTTGCCTTTTTAGGGTGGTGAACAGAGCCACAAACAAGGCAGGGCTCTCCGTCAACTAGCTCTTGCGCTAAAATGCCCGCCTGCTCATTTAAAAATGCTCTGTTTTTTTCTTGATAGGTGCTTTGCGCTTGATTTGCAATTTTATCAAGCTCTAAATATTCCTTTTGAGCCCTTTTGTAGCTATTTTCAAGCTTACACCTTGAATCATACTCAGCTTTTATTTCACCAAGTCTTTTTTGCTTTGACATTAGCTCGTTTTGTCTTGCTTCAAGCTTGGCAATATTTTCGCTATAATCCTTTAAGCTCTCCCTTTCCTGTTCAAGGCTCTTTATTTCATTTGAAAGAGCTTCTATTTCTTGATTTGTGCTCTTTTGGCTTTGTTCAATCGTCTTTATAAGCTCAGTCTTTTCTAAAATGTCATCATTTGTTTTTTGAAGCTCATCATATTTTTCAAGCTCAGCATCCAAAAGGGTGATTTTTGCATCTATTTCCCTTCTTTTTGCCTGACACGTGTCGCTTTTTTGAAAAATGTACTCCTTTTCTGCCTCCTCTAATTTTGGGTATAGCTCTGCAAGAGCACGATTATTTTCATCTAGCTGAGCCTTGTTTTTTTCGTTTGCTTCAATTGATTTTAAAATGTTATTTGCTTTAATGATTTCATCATCATTGTGGGCAATTGCCTCTTTTAAAAGCTCGTTTTCCTTTTCATCCTCTTCGATTATTTTCTTAATAAGAGGGATAACCTCGCAAACGGGCATTTCTCCATTTTTTGCAAGCTCTAAATCGGCAGTATATGGCGAAAATTCACTAATTTGTATTCCAGAAATATACTGACTTACACTCTGTCTTTCCTTTTCTCTTTCTATTGAAAGAGCCTTTGTTCTTTCACTTAACTCAAATTGTAGCAATTCGTATGGCTTGGTCTTGAATATTTTTTGAAAAATCTTAATTCTTTCGTCCGTTGAGGCAAGTAAAAGCTTTAAAAATTCGCCCTGTGCAATCATTGCAATTTGTAAAAATTGTTCTCTTGTTATACCTATAATTTCCTCTATTTCAGCCTTAACATCGGTATTTTTTGTAACAACTCTGCCATTTGGCAAGTGCAATTCAACGCTTGCTGGGGTTGGAGTTGTTCCCTTTCCTGTCTTTTTTTGCCTTTCGTAGGCGGGAGAACGAATGATTTTATAGGTCTTTCCCTTGCACAAAAATTCGAGGCGCACCTCCGTTGGAGTATCGGCACTTGCATACTTTGAACGTAGCATGCTTTCATCCCTGTTTGTGCCACTTGGCTTTCCATAAAGAGCATAAACTATTGCATCAAAAATCGTTGTTTTTCCTGCTCCTGTGTCGCCTGTTATTAGATAAATTCCACTAGTACCAAGGCTTTCAAGGTCTAGCTCAACTATGTCTTTGTATGGGCCAAAGGCTGACATTGTTAATTTAAGTGGTCTCATTTTTGCTCATCCTCCCATATTTTTTCTATTATGGAGCTGACAAGCTCTATTTGGTCCTTTGACATTTTTTCATTGTTTTGCTTTTCATAAAGCTCTGAAAAAAGCTCAAGGGGTGTCTTTTTTTCTATGGCTTCAATGGAGCTAATATTCTGATTTTCTCTTGTACGACTATTATCGTAGTCAAGCTTCATAAGATTTTTGTAAATTATGCGTAGCCTGTTTATTGCATCAGGAATATCCTGCTCATCTGTAAGGGTTATGTGCATATAATCGCTTCGATAAGTCGTTTCAGCGTAGTAATTAGGGGTAGTAATTTCATCAAATTTTCCCTTGATTTCGACCATATCTCTTTTAGGAATAAGGGGATACGTGTCTATTTTTACATCATTTTTAGCACCAAAGGTTACAATTGTAACACTCTTTTTATCCCTTGCCTCGGAGAAGGAATATTTTAACGGAGAGCCACAATATCTTATTGCTTCTGTGCCACAGCTCTGGGGCTTGTGCAAATGTCCTAGCGCAACATAGTCAAAATCCTTCATCACTGATGCATCTACATTATCACTCCCACCAACGCTTAGCTCCTCGCTTTCGCTTCTTACGGAGCCTGTTACAAATTGATGGGTCACTAAAACATTTCTCTCGTTGCTATCTACATTCATTTGCTCGATTGCAAGTTTAATTGCCTCTGTGTATGAATTTATCTCCTTATCGGTATGCTTTCTTACGTGAGTTGGCTTTACAAATGGGAGTAAATATACATTTAAGCTACCAAAGCTATCGTTTAAGGTGATTTTATTAAAGGTGCCGTCGTAAACGGGTGAAATATGCACTCCACTTGCATCAAATAGCTTGTTTCCAAAGGCAAGTCTTTCGCTTGAATCGTGGTTTCCGCTTATAACAAATACTTCTAGCCTTCTTTTTGCAAGCTGTACCAAAAAGGCATCAAAAACAGTTACTGCCTCTGCACTCGGTGTGCTTTTATCGTACACGTCCCCCGCTATAATTATGCCATCAACGTGATTTTGGTCTATTATTGATAGTATTTCGTCAAGAATATATTCTTGGTCCTCAATAAGTGAAAATTCGTTGACTCTTTTTCCTATATGAAGGTCGGATATATGAGCTAGCTTCATTGTTCTTCCTCCACTAGTTAATATTGAGATAGAGTCTTTTCAAGATGATTTTTCACTTGCTTTACTATGCTTACAGGAGACACAACCTTAATTCTTGTATCAAATGAGCAAAGCCATGCAATAAGCATAGGTCCTACCTGTACCTCAACAGTACAGCTAACCGAATCATCACCATTATCGGTTAGCCTTGCAATATTGCCAAATCTGTCAAAGATAACATCAAGCATTGATTTTTTTGCAACGAAGGTTACCCTACTAACCTCTCCGCCGTACATATCAATCTGCTGACGCTTGTACTTGGATATGTCAATTTTCTCAATTTCCTCGTATCTGTTTATGCCAGTATCAAGCACACTAACTCTATCCATTCTATCAATGCGATAGTTTGCAAGGGCTTTATGCTTGTCATCATAGCAAATTAGATAATATTGGTCGTTATCATATACGGTTTCAACAGGATTTACTACGTACCATTTGTTTACGTCGGAATTCTTTTTATCCTTTCTAAACACCTTTTCCTTTTTGGTGTTATAGTCAAAGTAGTAAAAGCCGATTTGCTTATTTTGCTCCTTTGCCGTAACTATGGTGTCAATGGAATAGTAAATGCTTTCGTTTTCACTTTTTACCGTGCTAAATTCAGTTATGCTTGCCTTTAAAACCTCTGCTCTTCTGCTTCCAGCAAGCTCTGCAATTTTATCAATCAAAACCTTGGTCTTTTTTTCTGTAATAAAGCTTGCCGCCTGAACTGCGTCCATAAGTATTCTTACCTCAGGAATATCAAATGAACGGTCAACAACGTAGTATCGGTTGCTTCTTCCTCTTTCGCAAAGCACCTCGTAGCCGTTTTCGTTAAGGAGCTCTATGTCGCTATACAGGATTTTTCTGTCAACCTCAATGCCTTCCTTTTTTAGTCTTGCTATAATTTCGTTGGTTGTTAGTGGATGATTTTCGTCAGTTTCCTGTCTTAAAATCTCCCAAAGCCTTAATAGCTTGATTTTTCTTGAATTTTCTCTTTTCATAAGCTTACTCCTCTTGAATTTTAAATTACAAGATTATTTTAACATATTTAAGTACTAATTTCAAGACATTTTATAAAATTGCGTATATTGTGTGAATTATTCTACCGTTTCTTTTTCTTTCATAGATGATGCAATAGCTCGCTTCTCTTGCCTCGCACATTACGTGGTCGTTATTATAATAAAAGATTTCAGCGTATGCACCACCACAAGGGGTTTTACCTATTATTTTCTCGTAGCCGTAGCAGGTTTTGTGATTTCCCATAGTAAATTCTCCTTTTATTTGCTTGTCCCTATTTTATCACAGGTGTTGGTTTTCGTCAAGTTTTTAGTGTCCCTAAAACAGTACAGCTCGATTTTTAAAAACACTATTGATTTAAGTCCTATATTATGTTAAAATTAAGTTGTAGCAAAAAAATATCGGGAGAATTATTATGACCTTTTTACAAAGAGCAAAAGAGCTTGTTTCAAAAATGACAATAGAGGAAAAAATGGCGCAAATGCGTTATGATGCTCCTGCCATTGAAAGGCTTGGCGTTCCTGCATATAACTGGTGGAACGAATGTCTTCATGGTGTGGCACGTCAGGGCTGTGCTACTGTTTTTCCACAGGCAATAGGGCTTGCATCAAGCTTTAACACGGAGCTTATGTATGACGTTGCAACCGCTATTTCCGATGAGGCAAGAGCAAAATACAACGAATTTAAGAGATTTGGTAGCACCGAGCAATATCAAGGTCTTACCTTTTGGTCACCAAACATAAATATTTTTAGAGACCCACGTTGGGGTAGAGGACACGAGACCTATGGCGAGGACCCTCTTTTAACGGGTAAAATGGGTGTTGCGTTTATTAAGGGCTTACAGGGTAATGGCAAGTATAGAAAGCTTGATGCAACAATTAAGCACTATGCTGTTCACAGTGGTCCTGAATACGAAAGACACGGCTTTGATGCAGTTGTTTCAAAAAAGGATTTATATGAAACCTATCTTAGCGCCTTTAAATATTGCATTGATAATGCGGACCCTTCTGCTGTTATGGGCGCTTACAATCGAGTTAATGGTGAGCCCTGCTGTGGTAGTAAAACACTTTTAAAGGATATTCTCTATGGCGAGCTTGGATTTAAGGGCTATGTTGTTTCAGACTGTGGTGCAATAAGGGATTTTCATACTGGGCACAAGGTAACAAGCACCGAGGCTGAAAGCGTTGCTCTTGCTGTAAATAACGGCTGTCAGCTCAACTGTGGCGATGCCTATTTTAGTCTTTATGAGGCTTACGAGCAGGATTTAATTACAGAGGAAACAATTACAGAGGCTGTTACAAAGCTTTTTGAGGCTCGCTTCCGTCTTGGAATGTTTGATGACGATTGCGAATATGATAAAATTCCTTATGATGTTGTTGAGTGCCAAAGGCACACTGACCTAAACAGAAAAATGGCACAGGAAAGCATTGTTCTTCTTAAAAACAATGGTATTTTACCTCTTGACAAAAGCAAGTATAAAACCATTGCAGTAATTGGTCCTAACAGTGATAGATATAGCACCTTGATTGGAAATTATAATGGTAACCCTTCAAAATATATAACTCCGCTTCGTGGTATTCAGGATGAATTTGACGGCAAGGTGCTTTTTGCTGCGGGCTGTCATCCTACTGATGTTTCTTCAAGCATGTGGAGTGGCTATCCTCTTCGTGAGGGTATTATTTGTGCAAGCAAAGCCGACCTTGTTATTATGTGCATGGGCTTAAACCCTGGCATTGAGGGCGAGGAGGGCGATGCATACAATGGTGATGTTGCAGGTGACAAAAAGGATATTGAGCTTCCAGAATCACAGAAAAAGCTTTTTGATGAAGTTATAAAGCTTGGTAAGCCAACTATTTTTGTAAATATCAGTGGTAGCTGTGTTTCACTTTGTGAGCAGGACGAAAAATGCGATGCTGTTTTGCAATGCTTCTATCCTGGTGCACAGGGTGGTAATGCTCTTGCGGATATTCTTTTTGGCAAGGTATCACCCAGTGGAAGGCTTCCTGTTACATTCTATCGTTCTACAAGCGACCTACCACCATTCAGAGATTACAGTATGGAAAACAGAACCTATAAATTCTTCAAGGGCTCTCCTCTTTATGAGTTTGGCTTTGGCCTTACTTATTCAAAAATTTCAGAAAATTGGATAAGTAACACCTGTGTTGATGTAGTTAACGAGGGCGATTTTGATACTATGTATTCTGTTTTGCTTTTCAAAAATGAGCCACACAAGGAGCTTGTTGATTTTAAAAAGATTTTTATTAAGTCTGGTCAAGCAATCAGAGTTGAATTTTAATTTTTTAAAGGGCACGATATGAATTGTCGTGCCCTTTTTATTTTTTGCAATATTATTTCTACAAAACTTTTATTTTTTAATTTTTTAGTGCTTTTAATCCCTTTTGTGTACTAAATTTGACACAATTTATAATTTTTTTAAATTTTGTATAATTAAGGGGTTTACAAATAGAAATTCTTATGTTATAATGAAATCACGTTGTTACAAATAACAATATCATATATAACATAGATATTACTTATTTGATAACATAAGTAAATTTGCTTTATGCGAAATTGGGGTGTTGAATCAGTTAATAAAGTAGCCTTTTTAACAGGGCTACTTTTTTGACCCTTTAAGGCTGTGCTTATTTTAAGCATAGTCAAGCATTTCCAAGCAAAGGAGTTGATATGTTACTCGCATAGCAAATTAAATAGTCTTACATCAGTAAGGCTAAGTACTATTTTAGAAGGAGGAATTTATATGAATATGAAAATAAAAATACCAAAGGACATTATGGACATCTTCAAGCTTGTTGGCAGTGGTCTTGCCGATGAATTTGAGGAGGACTCCTCTGCTAACACAAATGACGATACCTCCAAGGACGATGAGCTAGTTAAGCATATTGAAGCCAAAAGGGCTGAACGTAAAAGAGCAAAAATGAGTAACGAGGAGAGGCGAATTGAGGAGGTTACCTCAATGGACCTGCCAACTGACTTTGAGAATGTATTCACTCTTGATGAAAGGGCTACCGGTGTTCATGCTGAGAATGCCGACCAAGGTCTTATTCTATCGCTTTGTAATTTAGGTAGGGTTGATATTGAATACATTTCTGCAATTACTGGTCTTGAATACAAGGATGTTATCACCTCACTTCGAGGCTCAATTTATCAGAACCCAAATAGCTGGAACGAATGCTTTTATAAGGGTTGGGAGACGGCTGATGAATACCTGTCTGGAAACCTTATAAAGAAATGGCGTATTGCATCCAAGGCTAACGAAAAATACAAGGGGTATTTCAGCGATAATATCAAGGCGCTTGAATCTGTATTGCCCCACCCTGTAAGCCCTGACCAAATTTATGTAACTCTTGGCTCTCCTTGGATTCCAACTAAGATAATTGATGATTTTATTGAGCATCTTTTAGGCTCTGTAATACGTCATGTCAGCGACTCTGCCTCGGCTGTCAAGCACGATGAGGAGACTGGTATTTGGGAGATTCCAAACAAGTCAAGATATGCCTGGACTCGTTATGCAGGCTGGAATAATCACACCTATGGTACAAGACGTCTTGATGCTATGCATATCATTGAAAAAACACTTAATCAAAAGACTATTGCCGTATATGATGAGGCTCCCTCTCCTACTAAGCCTAAGTCTAAAATCAAGGTTTTAAATCAAGAGGAAACTCTTCTTGCAATTAAGAAGCAGGAGGCAATTCTTGATGAATTCAAAAAATGGATTTGGCTTGATGACAAGAGAAAGGATGAGCTTCTTGAAAGGTATGATGAGAAGTATGCCTGTAACAAGGTAAGACATTTTGACGGCTCGTTCCTTACCTTTCCTAATCTAAACCCAAGCATTTCGTTATATCCTTATCAAAGGAATGCAATTGCACGTATTCTCTTTACTCCAAATACCCTTCTTGCCCACGATGTAGGCTCTGGCAAGACCTATATTATGATTGCCGGAGGAATGGAGCTAAGACGCACTGGCATTTCTAAAAAGAATATGTATGTTGTTCCTAACAACCTTGTTACACAGTGGCGTGATATATTCAAGGTTATGTATAAGGATGCAAATATTCTTGCCATTTCCCCCAAGGATTTTACACCAACAAAAAAATATGAGACCTTAAAGAAAATCCGTGACAATGACTATGACGGTATTATTATTGCGTATAGCTGCTTTGAACGTATTCCTCTTTCCTATGAGCATAAGGCTGAAAAGATTGAGCAGGAGCTTGAAAAGCACAAGAGAGCAACAAAGAATCTGTCGAGCAACAGGTTTGCAAAGCAGGACGAAAGGCTTCAAAAGGAGCTTACAAGGGCTCATATTGCCCCTAGGGAAAAGGATGATATTTTCTTTGATGAGTTAAATATCAATACTATATTTCTTGATGAGGCACACAACTACAAGAATGTTCCTATTGAAACACAGACATCAAGGGTTCTTGGTATAAGCTCTGCCGGCTCTGCAAGATGTCAGGATATGTTTGATAAGATTTCATATGTTCAAAGGTCGAATAACGGAAGAGGTGCTGTGCTTGCAACTGGTACTCCTATTACTAACTCTATTACCGATGCCTTTACTATGCAAAGGTATTTGCAAAATGGCGACCTTAAAATGCTTGGTCTTGCAAGCTTTGACGGTTGGATTGGTATGTTTGCTGAAAAGCATACGGAATTTGAAATAGACATTGATACCTCCTCGTATCGTCTAGCTACAAGATTCTCTCGCTTCCACAACCTACCCGAGCTTACTACTCTGTTTGCCTCCGTTGCAGACTTCCATATTGTAGATAAGAGCATTGGTGTTCCAGATTTTAACGGATATACCGATTCAATAACTAACCCGTCGAAAGAGTTCCAAAATTATCTAAAAGACATTTCAAGACGTGCAGACCTTGTAAGAAGTCATAAGGTTAAAAGCAAGGATGATAACCTATTGCTTATTACCACTGACGGTCGTAAGGCGGCTCTTGATATGCGTCTTGTTGACAATACCTGCTCATATCAGTATGATAGCAAGGTTGAAAACTGTGCAAGGAATGTCTTTAATATATACAGAAAATATGACGGCTCAACACAGCTTGTTTTCTGCGATTACTCCACTCCAAAGAAGACCTTCAATTTATATGATGAATTAAAGATGCTTCTTATTGCCAAGGGTATTCCGTCATATGAGATTGAATTCGTGCACAATGCTGAAAGTGAACGAGCAAGAGCAAAGCTATTTGAGGCTGTAAGGCTCGGTAAAATCAGAGTTTTGATAGGCTCTACCTTTAAGCTTGGTATGGGTGTTAACGTACAGGACAAGCTCAAAGCAATACACCACCTTGATGTGCCGTGGCGCCCTGCTGATATGACTCAGCGTGAGGGTAGAATTCTACGTCAGGGCAATACGAATGATGAGGTGTTTATTTACAGGTATATTACCAAGGGTAGCTTTGACGCTTATTCCTGGCAATTGCTTGAAACAAAGCAACGCTTTATTACCTCTCTGCTCTCCGGTCATTTACAGGACCGTAGCGGTAATGATATTGCTGACACTGCTCTTAACTATGCCGAGATTAAGGCGCTTGCAATCGGTAACCCAGATATTAAGAAAAGAGTTGAATGTGCAAATGAGCTTGATAAGCTTATCATTTTAAGACGTGAGAGCATTAAGCAAAACGAGGCAATGGCACAGGAGCTTGCTACTCTTCCTACAAAGATTAAGAATCAAGAGGATATTATTAAGCGTGCAAGGCTTGATTACAAGCATATAAGAAAGGAAAAATACGAATATACGCCAGAGGAAAGACGCAATATTCGTGAGACCATTGATTTAGCTATTAAATCTAATGCATATAAGACAGTGGAAAGTGACATTGTTAGCTATCGTGGCTTTATGCTTGTTGCCCCTGCTGGAATGATTCCTCTTTCACCATATATGTGGCTCATAAGAAACGGAAAGTATTTCCTTGAAATCGGTGATTCTGAACTTGGAAATCTCGTAAGAATTGACAATTTCCTAGATAGCTTTAAGGAGCACTTAAAGAAGCTTGAAAAGGGGCTTGATGCATTGATTGGTCGTAAGGAGTACATTGAAAATGCACTTCGTCAGCCAGACCCATATTCGGACAGAATTGAGGAGCTTCAAGAAAAGCTTGATAAAATTGATAAAAGGTTAGGTGTAAAGAATGAAAAATAATTCCCAAATTTCAACTTTAAGCGTTGATAAGGCAGTTGATACGCTTTCTGATATTTATGTTTCAGCCGTAAAGAATAAAATCGCATTCAAGGATATTCCGTCAATGATGCTTTGGGGCGCACCCGGTGTTGGTAAATCCCAAGCAATAAGACAGGTGGCAGGTAGGATTGAGTCTCAAACGGGGCTAAAATGCGTGGTTACTGACGTAAGACTTCTACTATTTAATCCTATTGACCTTCGTGGTATTCCTACTGCAAATGCAGAAAAGACGCTTGCGATTTGGTTGAAGCCTCAAATTTTCCAAATGAATGAGAGCAAGAGCATTGTAAACATTCTCTTTCTTGATGAGCTTTCGGCTGCACCTCAATCGGTGCAGGCTGCGGCTTATCAAATTACTCTTGATAGAATTATTGGTGAGCACAAGCTCCCTGATAACTGTATAGTTATTGCAGCTGGTAACAGGGTTACTGACAAATCAGTTGCCTTTAAGATGCCAAAGGCTCTTGCAAACCGTCTTTGCCACCTTGAAATTGAGTCCAACTTCGATTCTTGGCTAAGGTGGGCAATTTCGGCTGGAATTTCTCCAAAGGTTACAGGCTTCCTTTCATTCAGACACAATTTCCTTATCGAAAACGAAAGCACAACCGATGACCTTGCATTCCCTACCCCTCGTTCTTGGGAAATGGTTAGCAAGCTACTCAAATTATCTAATGATGATGTTAAAAGCGTATATCCGCTAATTTGTGGCTGTGTGGGCTCTGGCGTTGCCTCGGAGTTTTCATCATGGAGCAAGATTTATGCCTCCTTGCCTAGTATGGA
>JAZQHJ010000138.1:0-5689 GCA_045540515.1 Eubacteriales bacterium | reverse complement strand
GTAGCCATGTCGTTCTGTGAGCCAAGGAGTTGGGGAAACATGTTGTCTTCCTAAGACCGCTTGGCCTCCGACTTAAGCAAGGGGCATTCCACTTGCACTTTTGCTATTTATTTTTCGTGGCCACCAATCGGGTGATATGTTATGCTGGTGAAATGAGCCAGAGGACCAAAAGCCAAGAATATCAACCTGCGGCTCGTTCCATCTAATTATAAATGGCTTTGGCATTTGCTTTCCATCAAATTCTATTTTAAGCTTATATATGCTTATATTTCCATCTTGAATTTGCTCAACGCTTTGTGATTTTATGTTGTTTTCAGTTTCTGTTCTAAATGTAATTTCGTTAAATTTGAATTCCATAATCCACCTCAAGTTTTATTTAATATAATTATAGCATTTTTAGATTGCAAATCCAAGAGCTTTATTATAAATAATAAAATTCCCTGTGCAAGTGCACAGGGCGTTTTTTATTCTTGTGAGAATTGGTCCTTGCCAACACCACAAAGAGGGCATTCAAAATCCTCTGGGAGGTCCTGCCATTTTGTTCCTGCTGGGATGCCGTTATCTGGATCGCCGAGCTCTTCATCGTACTCGTATCCACATACGTCGCAAATGTACTTCATAATAGTATCTCCTTTGTTTTATTTTTTACAAAGCAAGCTTGCAAGATTTTTTATTTCCTGCTCATTTGCCTTGCTCATTGATGAATTGATTGTTACTGAACCAACAATTACGATTTGCTTCAAGGTGCTAAGCTCTTCGGTAATTTTCTTTTTTGCCATTGGTGCCCAGCTTCCATTTTCGATAATTGCCACTCTTCTTTTTTGGTAGCCTCTTTCGGAAATTTCATTTATAAATTCTCTCATAAAGGGGAATATATCGGCATTGTAGGTCGTTGTCGCAAGAGCTAGCTTATCATACTTAAATGCATCCTCAACTGCCTCTGCCATATCGCATCTTGCAAGGTCCACTCTGCTAACCTCCTCACCAAGCTCTGAAAGCTCTTTTTCTAAAAGCTCCGCTGCTTTTTTTGTGTTGCCGTAAACTGAGGTGTATGCAATAAGTGTACCCTTTTTCTCTGGCTCATATGATGTCCAAGTGTTGTATAGGTCTAGGTAGTAGGCAAGGTTTTCACTTAATATAGGTCCGTGAAGTGGACAAATTGCATTTATTTCAAGAGTGCTGATTTTTTTAAGCAGTGCTGATGCCTGTGCTCCATATTTTCCAACAATTCCAAAATAATATCTTCTTGCCTCACAGGTCCAGTCCTCATCGGTGTCGATTGTGCCAAATTTTCCAAATGCATCGGCTGAAAAAAGCACCTTGTCTTGCATATCATAGCTTACAATAACCTCTGGCCAGTGAACCATTGGTGCTGTGAAAAATTTTAAGCTATGCTTTCCAAGGGTTAGTATATCCCCTTCCCTTACGATTATTCTGTTGCTTTCATAGTCATTTTTAAAGAATTGCTTCATCATTGTAAATGCCTTTGCACTTGCAACAACGGTTATGCTTGGGTATTGATTTAAGAGTGTTGTAATATTCGAGGAATGGTCGGGCTCCATATGGTGAACTATTAAATAGGTTGGTTCCCTGTCACCAAGTGCATCTTTTACGTTTTTTAGCCACGTATCGCCACATTTTGCATCTACTGTATCTAAAATTGCAATTTTTTCATCAAGAATTATATATGAGTTATAGGACATTCCATTTGGCACTCTATACTGCCCCTCAAAAAGGTCAAGTGTGGTGTCATTTACGCCTATATATTTTATATCCTTTGTAATTTTCATTTATTTCTCCTCTTTGTTTTTTACATTTCAATTCTATCACAATTTTTCATTAGTATCAATAGTATTTTATGTTATTTTTATTGTAAAAATTTACTGTTTATGATATAATTTGATAAATGTTTATTTTGGAGGTAGATTGTGTTTGAAAGAATAACGCCTGAACGTGCTGGAATAAGCACCGAGCTTGTAAAAAAATACATAAATAAGCTAAATCAAAGAAAAATGAAAATGCATAGTGTTCTTATGTTGAAGGGAGATAAGCTTTTTGGTGAGTTTTATTGGAAGCCCTTTAATAAGGACCACAACCATAGAATGTATTCAATTACAAAGAGCTTTGTTTCAATTGCAATTGGTCTTTTAATTGATGACGGATTATTAAGGCTCGATGATAGAGTTTCTAGCTTTTTTGATGATAAAATAGACACTCCCCTGCCCGAGCTTCTTAAAAATCAAACTGTTGAGCAAATGCTTATGATGACCACTGTTGGTCAACACAGCGAGTGGTTTTCATCCGATAAATGTCCCGATAGAGTTAAGCTTTATTTTGACAGGTGCGGTATTATTCGTTCTCCTGGTACTGTTTGGGCTTATGACAGTGCCGGCTCACAGGTGCTTTGTGAGCTTGTTGAACGAATATCCAAAAAAAGGCTTTTTGACTTCTTAAATGAAAGAATTTTCACTCACCTTGGAGCCTTTAAAAATGCGTCCCTTTTATCTACTAAAAATGGCGCAAGCTGGGGGGATTCCTCTATGATTTGTACAAGCCGTGACCTTGCCTCATTTGCTAGATTTGTTATGAATTATGGCACGTGGGACGCCAAAAGGCTTTTAAGTGAGGAATACTTAAAGAAAGCGACCTCTAAAATGGCTGACAATATGACAACTCCACACGAGGGTCTTTTATATCATGGCTATGGTTATCAAATTTGGAGAACAGAAAAAAACGGCTTTGCCTTTGTCGGCATGGGTAATGAGCTTGCTCTTTGTTTCCCTGATTATGATGTGATTTTTGTATGTACTGCCGATAATCAAGGCTCGGAGTATTCATTGGATTATATTGTTTCCAATTTCATTGATTTAATTCTTGAAAATATGCAAGAATCTGAGCTTTGTGAAAATATAAATAGCTACAATGAGCTTGATGAATTAAATGACTCTCTTGAGCTATTTTATATTACTGGCGACAAGAGTGATTCACCATTGCGTAATGAAATAAATGGTGTAAAATTCATTTGTGATGAAAATGAGCTTGGCTTTAAGGATTTTGTCTTTAAATTTGAAAATGAACACTCTGGTGAGCTTCACTATACCAACGAAAACGGACACTTGGTGCTTCCTTTTTATGTAAATCGTAATAGATTTGACAAATTCCCAGAGCTTGGCTATTCACAGGATTTTGGTGGATTAAGAACGACTGACGGCTCAAAATATGACTGTGCAACGTCCCTTGCTTGGATGCAGGATAATAAAATTCTTATTTATGTGCAAATTATTGATAGGTATTTTGGTAATGCCTCATTAACCTTTGCTTTTAATGGTGAGCATGCATTCTTATCCTTTGATAAGGCTGCCGAGGACTTCCTTTGGAATTATAAGGGTGTTGCCACTGCAAGGCGTGAAAAATAATAATTATAATTAAAAAATCACCCCGATTTGGGGTGATTTTTATTTTATTAAATCGTTGATTATGTCGGCATAGTAGCTATCGGGTTTTTGCTTAATTACGTACACGTGGTTGCCGTTTTCGTTTTCTTCAAAGTAGTTTTTACCAGTTTCGGCATCAACTCTGCCCCTGCCTCTTACTCCCTTATAGCCTGCCCCTTCAATATCATTTGTAAGAGCAAGTACAACGGTCATAGGGTCCCATGATTCACGTCCCTGTGGATAACAGCCCCAGTCTTTAAGAATCGTACAAAGGTAGTCGCTTTCGCCAAGCAAATTTCCTGTATAAAGTCTTGAGCCTACCTCCCAGCCAAGCATTATAATTTCACAGGGGCAATTATCAAGCACGTAGCTTGATGCCTTACATGCAAATGGAGTGTAGCAGAAGTTGAACTCCTTCTCTCCCTGTCCATCCCATTTGCCACCCATTACCCATAGCCTTGACACCTTGCTTTTTACAAGCTCGTAGCCACAAAGGTCGCTTATGCTATCTGGCTCACTTTTTAGTAGCTGTTCAATAATTTGCAAAAATCCTATTGTAATTATTTCAACCTTATCAGTTGCACCTGCAAGTAGCTCTCTATATAACAGGACTGCGTCCTTGAAGTCCGCTGTTGTTTTGTCAGTTTCACATGCAAGACGTGGTTGATAACGATTTTGCCACTCTGTTTTTGGGCAGGATTTGTCAATACCGATTGGTACAATATGCCCTTCCCTCTTACAAACGGCATAAAGCGAGGGGGCTGCAAACTCAGTTAGGGTATTTATACCCATTCCCAGAAGATTAATTTTTTTATTTTTTGCACTGCGAAGTAAAATTCTTACAGCGACAGCATCGTCGCAATCCTCTCCCCAGTCCGTGTCCAGAATAAAGCTTCTCATATTTTTATTGTTTCTCCTGCACCTACAACGTGCTTTTTGTTATCATAAATAAAGTAAACAGGAATTGCACTTGGATTATAAACCATTGATTTGTCACTTGAATAAACAAGGGCTCTGTATGCTTCAACATAGTCATAAATTTCGATATTGGTTGCGTACCAAACATCGTCTCTGTTTGAAAGCATTGAAAGGAGTCCGTCCATTCTAAGCCAGTCCTCCTCAGTTCTAAACTCATATGAATGTCCCCAAATATAGAATAGCCAGCCCTCATATCTAAAAAGCACTTTTGATGGCTCGCCTGCGATGAACTTTTCTGCAAGCTCAAACACCTTGTCATCTGCATGGTGACAGGTTGTTCCCATTCTTAGCCAATCCGTTGGCACCTTAAAGCTATGGTGCGCTTCAACGGTTCTTGAATATGCAATTCCACAAGCATCTGCAACGTCAACAACCTCATCGCTATATGTTCCAAATGGATATGCCATACCTCTTACGATTGTAGATGAGAGCTTCTCAAGAGCTTCCTTGTCCTGTGCAATTTCTCTTGCAATCTGTGGCTTTGGTAGTAGCTCTAAGCGAGGGTGCGTTACTGTATGAACTGCAACCTCGTGATTTTTATATAGCTCTGCTACCTCTGTGCTTGAAATATTATTTTCTGCACCATTTTCAAAAAATTTATTACTATTCAGATTGAATGTACCCTTAACTCCATGCTTATTAAAAAGCTCAACAAGGTCTCTGTCCTTAATGTTTCCGTCGTCGTAGCTAAATGTTAGTGCCTTTTCCTTCCAATTTGGATAGGTCATAAAAAAGTTCGTCATCAGTCTGGGTTCCTTTCGCCAAGAATTTGTCTGTATTTTTGATAGAAGGCTTCAAAGTAATCATTGTCAAGTGCTTCTCTTATTTTTTCCATAAGCTCGTTATAGAAATACAGATTGTGAAGCACCGCAAGACGCATTCCAAGAGCCTCCTTTGCCTTAATAAGATGTCTTATATATGCTCTTGAATAGCTTTGGCAGGCAGGACACTTACAATTTGGGTCAATTGGTCTTGCATCCCTTGCGTATTTTTCATTCATTATGTTCATTTTGCCATTCCATGTAAACAGGTTTCCGTGTCTTGCGTTTCTTGAAGGCATTACGCAATCAAAAAAGTCAATTCCACGATGAACCGCTTCTAGCAAATTACATGGTGTGCCAACGCCCATTAAGTACCTTGGCTTATTTTCTGGCATATATGGCTCAACTGCATCAATAATTCTGTACATTTCCTCTGTTTCCTCGCCAACAGCAAGTCCACCGAAGTCGGAGGCCAAGCGGTCTTAGGAAGACAACATGTTTCCCCAACTCCTTGGC
>JAZQHJ010000137.1:0-9316 GCA_045540515.1 Eubacteriales bacterium | reverse complement strand
AGAAAAAGCATTTTGAAAATTCTCCTTTTAAGGAAATTTTCTTCCTTGGCATTTTACCTTTAAAGGTGTCGGCTTTGTTTTGCCGTTCCTTTTAGGGAAAGGCGTCGCTTTTTCGTTTTTACCGCTATCGTTAATTCCGCAATATTATGAAGAAAGCAGATATATGCGTAATAGGCGCAGGCCACGCAGGCGTAGAAGCTGCTCTTGCTTGCGCAAGAATGGGTATGGACACCATACTTTTTACTATGTCGCTTGATGCAATTGCTAATATGCCGTGCAATCCGTCCATTGGCGGAACTGCAAAGGGGCATTTGGTTTATGAAATAGATGCCCTTGGCGGTCAAATGGGTAAAAGCGCTGACCTTGTTACCCTACAATCAAGAACCTTAAATCTTGGCAAGGGCGCTGCCGTGTATTCAAAGAGAATACAGGCGGACAGAATGAAATATCGTGACATTATGAAAAACGTGCTTGAATGTACAAAAAATTTAAGAGTAATTCAAGCAGAAATTGTCGATATTGAAACCGAGGAAGCAGAAAACGGTGGCAAAAAATTAAAGGCAGTTATTACACGTCTTGGAGAAAAATACCTCACCGAGTGTGCGATAATTTGCACAGGAACGTATCTAAATGCCACAATTCACACAGGAAATATCTGCTATCAGAGTGGGCCCGATTCCTTATCTGGCGCTAACTTCTTAACAAGCGCGCTTGCACGTGAGGGAATTAGCCTAATGAGGTTTAAAACAGGAACTCCTGCAAGGATTCACGCAGATAGCATTGATTATTCAAGGCTTGAAATTCAAAATGGTGAAAGCAATACACTTCCATTTTCTTGGCAGACTGATGAGGGCGAGTACCAAAAAAAGGAGCAAATTCCTTGCTACATTGTTTACACCAACGCAAAAACTCACGAAATAATAAGAAGCAATATTAAAAAGAGTGCTATGTACTCTGGAAATATAACAGGCACTGGCCCTAGATATTGTCCCTCAATTGAGGACAAAATTGTTCGCTTTGCCGATAAGGAAAGACATCAGCTATTTGTTGAGCCCATGGGACTTAACACAAAGGAAATTTATTTACAGGGCTTTTCAACAAGCATGCCAATAGAGGTTCAAGAGGAAATGGTTCACTCTCTTGACGGCTTTGAAAATGCAAAAATTATGCGCTATGCGTATGCAATTGAGTACGATTGCACCGACCCACAGGAGCTATATGCCTCTCTTGAATATAAAAAAATCAGTGGTCTATTTGGCGCAGGACAGTTTAATGGCACCTCGGGCTACGAGGAGGCAGGGGCACAGGGACTTGTTGCAGGTATAAATGCATCTTTAAAAATCAAGGGCAAGTCACCTATGATTTTACCTCGTTCCTCATCATATATAGGTACGCTTATTGATGACCTTGTGACAAAGGGAACAAATGAGCCATATCGTATGATGACCTCACGCAGTGAGTATCGCTTGCTCCTACGTCAGGACAATGCCGATTCCAGACTTACTCCAATTGGTAGAGATGTCGGTCTTGTCAGCGATAAGCAATGGGAATACTACACGCAAAGGCAAGAGGCAATTGCACGTGAAAAGGAAAGACTACACAGCGTTATTTTGCATCCAAGCGACGAGCTAAATGCCGTGCTTGAAGAATGTGGAACAAGCCCAATTTCCTCTCCAATTTCACTTGCCGACCTTATAAAAAGACCACAGCTAAACCTTGAAAATCTTGCAAAATTCGACACTCATCGACCAATTTTGCCACAAAACGTGGTTTTCACGGCTCAAACCGATATTAAATATGACGGCTATGTAAAGAAACAGCTTGCAGAGGTCGAAAGAGCAAAAAGGCTTGAAGAAAAGCCACTACCACAGGACCTTGATTATAGCACCATTAAGGGACTACGCATTGAGGCTGTGCAAAAGCTAAACAAGGTTAAGCCACTAACCCTTGGTCAGGCATCACGCATTAGCGGTGTTTCCCCTGCCGACATTTCAGTTTTAATAATCTATCTTGAAAAATAAGGAGCAATTATGAAAACTTGGATTATAATAGGAGCTACGGCTCTTTTTATCCCTCTTTTAATGCTTTTTGTTGCAATAATATTTTTGAAAAAAACACCAAACAGCATAAACCCTGTTTACGGATATCGTTCAAGACGTTCAATGAAAAGCCCCGAGGCATGGAGGTTTGCTCACTATTTGTGCGCTAAGATTTGGCTCTTTGCAAGCTTAATATTACTTCCGCTTACAATTTTGAGTATGCTTCTTGTGCTTAATAAGAGTGAGGACATAGTAGGTCTTGTTGGTACAATTACACTCTATGTACAGCTTGCCGTAATAGTTTTATCAATAATCCCCGTTGAGATTGCCCTTAAACGTAATTTCGACGAAAACGGAAATAAAAAAAGCCCTAAAAATTAGGGCTTTTTTGTTTTTAATAATCAATAAATCTAGATGCAATAATCGTGCCAACAACTATTAGTCCACAAAAGACGGAAATAATAATTCCTCGCACAGCACCCCAAGCAACGTAAACTGCAACATTTATTGCAATAGGAATAATAATTGCAATCGCAATTAGTATAATTCCTCTTAAATCGTCCCTTGTAGCAAGTCCAATACAGGATGCAATAAGAGCACCAACGAGCATTATAACACCTATTACTATTGTGCCAAATATTGATGCAGTGCTTTTGTCATCAACCATTGTTTCATCGGCTTTTAGCACTCCCTTTGTCTTTTGTACGCTTATGTAGTGGTTATCGGGATTTATTCTTTCATTTTCAAGGGTTATATAAAAATATTGTAGGTCGGAATTGCCACGTGCATTTTCTGGTATTGAGGCCTCCTTGGTTATTCTTTTTGAAAAATTGTCCTTACCCTCTACCACGCAGTAGGTTATTTTCACCTTTTTATAGTCGTCAACATCCTGCCCTGAGCTTGGGTCAATATAAACCTTAATTGTGGTGGTTATGGTTGAGCTGTCGTATTCAAGCCTTGTTCCACCCTCATAATAGGTAAGAGTGTCAACGTCAACCCATTTGTTTTGCTTACAGGAGAAAAGAGTAAGCATACTAACACAAAGCATAATTATTATAAGAAAAAGCAACAGCGTCCTTTTCATAAAGCACCTCAACAAATTTAATATATTAAAAGTATATCACACACAAAAAACAATGTCAAGAACATAGGCAACTCACAAAATACTCCCCAACCTTATTTTCTTAACAATTCAAGTTGATTTTTATTATATTATATGTTAGAATTATACTGTAAATATTTTTTATGTGCAGCAAACTCCTGTGTTTTTTGTCTTTGCTTTTGCGACAAAGAATCAAGTTAGACAAGGCGCACCACAGCACCTTGGGCGAAGGCTATCTTGGCGATAGTCGAGGTCAGGTGCGAGGAGCAACGCAGTATAACGTAGGTTATTTGTTGCAAGAAAATATCTTAACTACGAGTCCGTAAGGACGGATGTAACCTTAAAATTTTTAGAAAAACAAGAGCCTCAGAGGGTGAGGGAAAATCTTCGAATGCGTACACGTCGGTGTACTTTGTACGGCATCCACTTCCCTTGAAAATGCTTACGCATTTTTTAGGGGACCCTGTGTCGTAGCAGTCGAAGATAAGAAAAGCATTTTGAAAATTCTCCTGTAAGGAAATTTTCTTCATTAAAAGGCGGTTTATCGTCTTGCCTTACCTGTTAAAGCAAAGTATTTTGCTTTTCTGTTTTCACCAGTCTGTGAGTGCTCGCGAAAGGAAAATGATATGGCAATTATTAACGCAAGAGACTTCGGCGCAAAGGGCGACGGATGCACACTTGACACCGAGTCAATTCAAAAAGCAATTGATGCTTGTAATAAGGGGGACACACTGCTTCTTGGTGGTAAGGGATTTTTCCTTTGTGGAACTCTTAGATTAAAGGGTGATATGACTCTTTATATCGAAAAGGGAACGGAGCTTGTTGGCTCACGTAATCTTGACCACTATTATGCAAATGAGTTTTATCACAACGAAATGGTAAAGACCATTTCACTAATTTACGCACTTGACTGTGATAATATTGAAATCACGGGTGGTGGCAAAATCCAAATGAACGGAGATGCCTTTGTCAACTTTGATGCTTGGTGTCCTGATGAAACTCCGAAAGAAACTATGATTAAGGAATTTGAGGAGCAAACCGTTGTTGGACCTGAAACAAAAATCACTCGTCCATCACAGCCTATTTTCTTTAATAACTGCAAAAACGTCCACGTCCACGACCTAAAAATATTCAATTCTCCCTGTTGGACTGTTACATTTTCAAATTGTGAGGACATCGTTTTTGAAAATATGTATGTTGACAATCACAACAGAATTGCAAATAATGATGGTGTGCATTTTAGTGCATCAAGAAATATAATCGTAAGAAACTGCACATTCCTTTGCGGTGATGACTGCTTTGCAGCAACCTGTATTACAAATACAAACGGCGTTTGCGAAAATATCGAGGTTTACGATTGCTTAATGTCCTCTCGTTCTGCGGCAATTCGCTTTGGTCACCTTTATAGCGTTGTAAGAAACGTAAGCGTGCACGACATTAAGATATTGCCCTCAAACAGAGGTATTTCAATTTTCAGTGGTGATGACGGCATTGTAAGCGATGTACATATTTACAATGTCGAAAGCGAAACCAAAATCCACGCAGGTGGCTGGTGGGGCAAGGGCGAGGGCTTTGTAATTTGCTCCTCTAATACCACTGGAAAAATTGAAAACGTCCTTATTGAGAATTGCAAATTTATTGAGGAAAACCCCTCACTTATCTCTGGGGCAGAGAATGTAACCCTTAGAAATTGCACTCTTGAATACAAAAAGGGCAACACCCACCCATATTACTACGGCAAAATGGACCTTCAACCAAATCATCCAAAGCTACTTAATGCTCCTTTTAGCATAGGCGACACCCTATACGTTGAGGAGTGCGACAGCCTAGTAAGAGAATAATAAAAAACAGGCACTCAGTGTCTGTTTTTGTTAAAAAGCACCTTTCTTAACTACGAGTGCGATAGCACGGATGTAACCTCTTTTTAGCACTACCAAAGGGCTTAAAGGGGCGAGGAAGAATCCCGCTTCCCTTGAAAATGCTAGTCGCATTTTTTAGGGGACCCTGCGACTGAAACGCGTAGTTGTCGGCGTTTTCAGCTTTGTTCGCACAAATATCTTAACTATGAGTCCGTAAGGACGGATGAAATCTTAAAAATTTATAGGAGTACAAGGACCTCAGAGGGTGAGGAAAAATCTTTGAATGCGTACACGTCGGCGTACTTGTGTACGGCAGAGTAGCAGTCAAAGATAAGAAAAGCATTTGAAAATTCTCCTGTAAGGAAATTTTCTTCCTTGGCATTTTACCTTTAAAGGTGTCGGCTTTGTTTTGTCGTGCTTTTATGATAATATTTTTGCTTTTCTGTTTTTACCGACCTGTGAGTGTCCACAAAAAGGAAAATTTATGAGTTATAATGATAGATTCAAAGCCCTAGCAAAGGAAAAGCAACCACGTCCTGAGCCAAAAAGGGTTGCATATATTAAGGATGCCAAAATGTCAATGATTTTTAGTCTTTGCGCCTTTGCTTCATCCTGTCTTTGCTTTATTCCCTTTGCCTTTATTGCTTTTTTTGTTGGCGATTTAGTTTTATTACGATACAGCCTTCTTTTCAAGGAAAGATACACCGAGGCAAATGGACCAAGCAACAAATTTACAAAAATTTCAACCATTTTTTGCATAATTTCAACAGCCTTGTCGATTGTTTTGACAGTTTATGCCGTTTTGATAACCTATGCAATCATTAAAAGATTTTAACAAAGAGACATTTTTTTGACTATTCAAGGGCTAGTTTTTTGACCGTTCCAAAACTGGTTCGTGTCATTCCTGTACGGCATGCAATAATTAACTCTTGATTTAATATTATATTTATGGTACAATTAAGGCTAGAATTAAACAGAAAGGAAAGCTAATATGGCAAAGAAAAAGAAAAATAGCAACTACATAACTGAAAAAACAGTTGCTAAAAAACAACAGGCATTAAAGGCAAAGAAAAATGCCAAAATTAAAAAATATGCCGTTCTTATTACTGCGACAGTTTTAATTGCAGCGTGCATAATTGCAGGTCTTGTCCTCATTGCAATGGGTATTAACAAGCATTATGACAAAAAATACTATGAGGCATATCAGGACGCAAAGGAGCACATGTACGACGATATAAGCACATCTGTTGACAAGCAGGGCAAGGAGCTCGAAACAACTCACAAGGTAACCCTTACAATTAAGGATTATGGCAAGGTTGAGCTTGAGCTATACGGAAAGGAAGCGCCAAACACAGTTGCTAACTTCATTAAGCTTGTTCAAAACGGACATTACAACGGAACTAACTTTGCAAATGTTGTAACATCCTCTGGTAAGAATGCGCATCTTCTTGCAAGTGGCAACACAAGCACAACGCTTGGCGAAATTGCATCAGAAAAGAAGGATAACGACATTACACACATCCGTGGTACAATCTCAATGACACCTTCATCAACCTCTGGTAAATGCAATGCAAGCAAATTCTTTATTGCTCTTAGCAAGCAAACAACCTACGATAGCGGTAGCCACACACCATTTGGAATGGTTACAAGCGGAATGGACGTAATTGACAAAATCGTTGCTGACCTTACATTCCCATGGAATGACGAGTACGGCGACAAAAAGCCAACTGTAACAATTGAAAAGGCTGAGGTTACAGAGTCCCTTGTTGAGCTTGATGAGCCAGTTGTAACTCACACAGCAAGAATTGAAATTGACGGCTACGATGCAATCGAGCTTGAGCTATTTGGACACCTTGCACCACGCACAGTTGACCAATTTGTTAAGCTTGTAAATCAAGGCTACTACAATGGTAAGAAATTCACACAGGCTGTTAAGGACGGTATGCTCCTTGGCGGTGGAACTGACACAATTGATAACGAAATTAGCACAGTTAAGGGCGAATTCTATGCAAACGGAATTTCAAATACCCTATCTCACGAGCGTGGTGTAATTTCACTATATCGTGCATCTCAATCAGTGGGCTATGATTCAGGCTCTTACAGATTCTTTATCGTACAACAAACAAACGGCACAAATACAATTAAATTTGACGGCTACTATGCTGCCTTTGGTAAGGTGCTTGGCAACGGAATGGACGTAATTGATAAGCTATATAGCGACCTTGAAAAAGGTAAGTATCTATCATCAAGCGGAGCTATAAGCAAGGACAACCAACCAACAATTAAGTCAATTACAATTACAAGCGTGCTTGATGATTCCTTCGTTGTTGAGCCAACTCACAAGGCTGAAATTGAAATTGAGGGCTACGGAACATTAAAGCTTGACCTTTATGGTAACAATGCTCCTATCACCGTTGAGCACTTCATTAAGCTTGTAAACCAAGGCTTCTACAATGGCAAAACCTTCCACAGAGCAGACGTTGACTTTATGATTCAGGGCGGTGACCCAAATAAGGACGGCTCTGGCAACTACACCGAGGGCGGAGAAAAGGTTACAATCAAGGGCGAATTCCTTGAAAATGGAGTTTACAATGCTGTAAAGCACGAAAGAGGCGTTATTTCAATGGCTCGTGCAACTGACCCTAACTCTGCATCCTGTCAATTCTTCATTGTACATAAGACCTCTGCATCAAATACATCATCTCTTGACTACAAGTATGCGGCATTTGGTAAGCTTGATGAGGACAGCATGAAGATTGTTGACCAAATCTTTGCAGACCTTGTTGCAAGTGGAGAAATCTCCTCTGCTGAAAAGGAAACAGTTGATGATTCCATTAGCAAGGATAAGCAGCCTGTAATTAAGTCAATTAAAATTGTTGACGTTGTAGGCTCTAACTAAAAATATTAAGGAAGCAGATTTTCTGCTTCCTTTTTTGTAAATTAAAGTTTATATAATGTAAACCAAAGGTTTCTTGACATATAATACATTTAGTGCTAAAATATCTATGTAAGGAGGTGTTAATATGAGCACTTGTCCAAGCTGTAATAAGGAATATAATTGTGATTTTTCCTTTTGCCCAGCCTGTGGAAGCGCACTTAAAGGCAAACGCTTTTGCTCCTGCGGAAATGAGCTAAATGCAGATGATTGCTTTTGCTGTAAATGTGGTGCAAGGGCTGATAGCACTGTAAAAGCTAGCCCAAGGGTAAGTATAAGAAATGCAATTATTTCTTTTGTTTTTGCAAATATTATTCCAGCTTTTTCAATTTATTCAATTATGCCGTTTTTCTGCTTTCTTTTCTTTCCAGGCGTAATTCTTTTTTACTGTCTGTCAAAAAAATATGCAAATATGTACGAAAACGAGGCAAATAAAACACACGGATTTACAATTGCATCAAGAATTATTTCACTTGTGTGTTTAATTTTGGGAATTTGCTTTTTCTTTATAGGAATTATTTTAACAATATCAATTTTTATGTAATAAAAAGGAGAATTTATTATGAAATTTTGTCCAAGCTGTGGTTCACAGGTAAATGAGGGCAATCAATTTTGCCATAGTTGTGGCGAAAAGCTTTCACAGCAACAACAGCCTCAACCACAATATCAAACAAATCAAGACTATACATACTCACAGCAAGCTGTGCCCGAAAAAAAGGTAAGCATTAAGAATTCAATCATTTCCTTTATTTTAGGACTTGTAAATATTGAGCTAGCCTTTTGTTGTATTTTTCCAATTGCTTGCTTCATTTTCTTCCCAGGCTGTATAATTCTTTCAATCTTTGGCTTAAAGACCTCAAAGAAATACGTAAAAGAGGCAGGAAAGAGCAATGCCTTTGCTAAAATCGGTAAAATTCTTGCTATTGTATCTCTTGTAATCGCTTGTATTTTCTTTATTTTCGGTCTTATTTTAACCTTTGCCGAGGGCGCTGCACTTGATTTTTATGCAGGCTTCTTACAGGGCTTTTACGGAGAGGATTTTTATAACTCAGTTTTTGGTGACACTGGCTCAACCAACACAAATGGTGGTCTTGGTGGTAGCTACTACGCAATTCTTTAACACAGGGGTAAAAATAGACACTCCCCTAGACAATATTATAGTTATTTTTAATTTTGTCACTTAGCCTTACGGGAATGACACGAACCAGCCTAAATCCTACTATTTAAAGCGCTTTTGGGTTTGTCGTCGTCGCCTTACGTACAGTAAGCCTTCCTTCTTCGCACCCAAAATCATCTATAAGATAGTTAGGTTTTAGGTGCGTAGCATTTTAGAACGATACAAAAAGCTTGTATTTAAGGCGAAAATTCGCCGATATATAAA
>JAZQHJ010000136.1:0-1560 GCA_045540515.1 Eubacteriales bacterium | reverse complement strand
ACTGCACAGTACGAACAGAAACATTGCAAAGCTTAGCAACCTCTCCTGTAGTAAATTTTGACATAGCAGCTCACCTCCTGTAACTCAAATATACTATATTACGCTGCGTTACAAGCAACCCCTTACGCAAGAGGATTTTTTAAATAATATAACATATTGTCAGAAAAATATAAAGTTTTATATGAATATTAAATTTATTTTTCTATTTTAGAATAATATATAATTCTGTATTAGAAATATATCCGATTATATAAAAAAGCTATAATTCTAAATAAGAAAATACACGCAGGTGTATAATTCTATTACAGAAAAATGCACCTGCGTTTATTTAACATTATTATTCTAATTTAGAATTTTAATCTCTGACAGATAGGCTTTTATTCTTTATTAGAATTATCTATAGATGTGAATATATACTCAGAGTCTACATAATCACACAATATTCCCTGAGACATATCTACGGTTTCAGACAATAACAGCTCAGAGAGTTTATCCTCGATATTGCTGACAATAGCACGCTTTAGAGGTCGTGCACCGTAGGTCTCGTCAAAGCCCTCGTCTGCTATCTTCTCCACTACAGCGTCTGTAAACTCAAAGTTCATATCAAGCGACTTGAGTCTTTTGCTGAGATTTGTGAGCATATTAGATGCGATTTGCTTTATCTGCTCACGAGTCAGCTTGTCAAAGACTATGATGTCGTCAACTCGGTTGAGAAACTCAGGTCTGAAGACCTTTTTGAGCTCTGCTATAACTGTGTCTTTGATATCGTTATTTGAGCTGTCTGTATTGTTTCCAAAGCCAAGTGTCTGCTGTTTGTCAACAATCAGCCTTGCGCCGATATTACTTGTCATAATTATAACCGAGTTTTTGAAATCAACAGTTCTGCCCTGAGAGTCTGTCAGCCTGCCATCATCGAGTATCTGCAACAGCATATTGAACACATCGGGGTGTGCCTTCTCTATCTCGTCAAAAAGAACTACAGAATACGGCTTGCGACTGACTTTCTCTGTGATCTGACCGCCCTCTTCAAAACCTACATATCCAGGAGGTGAGCCCACAAGACGTGAGACTGTGTGCTTCTCCATATACTCGCTCATATCGAGTCTAATAATTGCATTCTCATCGCCAAACATAGCCTGCGCAAGAGCCTTACACAGCTCGGTCTTGCCGACACCTGTCGGTCCTAAGAAGATGAACGAACCCATAGGTCTGTTAGGGTCCTTGATACCGGCTCTGCCACGTCTGATGGCTTTTGATACCGCCTGTACTGCCTCGTTCTGTCCGACAACACGCTCGTGCAGTATATCCTCCATATTGAGTAGTCTCTGTGACTCCTCTTTGGTAAGCTCAACCACAGGAATCTTGGTCCAGTCAGACACTATCCTTGCTATATCTTCCTTACTTACAGTGCCTGTAAAGTTCTGTGAGCTCTGTGTCCACTCGTCTTTGATTTTGTCGAGCTCTTCTTTTGTCTTTTTTTGCTCGTCTCTGAGCTTTGCTGCACGCTCAAAGTCCTGCTCGTTTACGGCTGATGCCTTCTCCTGCTCTAAGCTCTCGAGC
>JAZQHJ010000135.1:0-4227 GCA_045540515.1 Eubacteriales bacterium | reverse complement strand
ACCTTAATGGCGCTTGACATTTTGCAAGCTCCAGCCGATACCGTCCTATCTATGCCACATTTTCTTGGACAAGCATTGCAAATCATAGTGTCCCTGCCGTTAGCTTAATAAGCTTACTTAAATTATCTGGCTGCTCCTTTGCCTCGTGCGCAGCCTTATTTCTCTTAATTTCGCCACATTTTCTGCACCTGTGCACAATGATATAACCCTTTTTAGAGTCCGTTTCAACTCTTATCGGGTCCATAATACCACCACAGGAATTAGCTCTGTCCCCTGGCATTACATCAACGTGCAAGGAGCATAGGCATTTTGGACAATGGTTTCTTGATGAATAGCCAAGTGGCTTAACCTCAAAGCCACAGCTTGCACAAATAAAGCCACTGTCGTTTTTAGTAAATCTTTTTGTATCCATTATTTTCCCACACAAAATCTTGAAAAAATTTCATTAACAAGCTCCTGGCTTGTCTCTCTTGCATCAATCATATCAAGCTCGCTAAGTGCCTTTTCAAGCGTGAAGCAAACGATATCAAAGGTTTGTCCAAGAGCAAGAGCATCCCTTGCCTCTGCGATGCACAAAAGAGCATTTGAAACAGCGCTATACTGTCTTGCACTTGAAATTATAGCGTCATTTGAAATATCAAATTCTCCAAGCTCGTATATTTCCTTGATTATTCTGCAAAGCTCATCGTAGCCGTCCTTACTTTTTGTACTAGCACGAACGACATATTTAAAGGTGCTGTTTAGCTTTTTTTCAAAGTCAGCGCTTAACGCATTTTCCTTATCACATTTATTGACAATTGCAATGGCATTTTTGTTGATTGCACATTCAATTATGAATAAATCCTGTTCATTTTCAGGCACACTGCTGTCAAAAACGCAGAGCAAAAGCTCGGAGCCTTGTGCCTTTTCCTTGGCTCTTTCGACGCCGATTTTTTCAACATAATCATCAGTTGAATGTATTCCCGCAGTGTCGGCAAGGTCAAGCGTAACACCACCAACAGAGGCAGTATGCTCAATTACGTCCCTAGTTGTACCTGCAATATCAGTAACAATTGCAAGGTCCTGTCCTAGAAGCAAATTATAAAGAGAGCTTTTTCCTGCATTTGGCTTACCAATAATTGCAGTTTTAACACCCTGTGAAATGGCTTTTCCTGTTTTATAGCTTCTTTTGAGCCTTTGAACCTGCTCGAAAATTTCATCAAGCGTTGCAACCATTTCATCCCTTGTATTATCCTCAATATCCTCGTCGGGATAATCAATAGTTGCGTATGAACGAGTGATAAGTGAAATCATTTTTTCACGAATATCACCAAGCTTTTTTGAAAGAGAGCCTCTTGCAACACTGGATGAAAGACGAAGCTGTGAATCGGTTCTTGCATCAATTACATTACCAACCGCCTCGGCTCTTGAAAGAGTAAGCTTTCCGTTTAAATAAGCTCTTTTTGTAAATTCACCTGCACCTGCCAAGGAAGCACCACTTGAAAGGACACTTTCAAGCACAGCCTTGGTTGAGTAAATACCACCGTGACAGCAAATTTCGCACACGTCCTCCCCTGTATATGAAAAGGGAGCCTTGAAATATACGAGTGTGCCGTCATCAATAATATCACCGTCACGCAAAATTTCGCCATAGTATGTATGCCTTGGCACTATTTCGCTTGCACGTAGCCTGAATACCCTTTTTGCAACGTCAAGGGCAGTGCCACCACTAATTCTAATCATAGCAACTCCACCCTTGCCGTGGGCTGTGGAAATTGCAGCAATTGTTTTATTATCAATCATATCCTATAATCCTATTTTTTCTCAATTATGAAAAAGTATGGCGAGGTGGGAGAATTTATAATTTGAAACCTTGAAATGCTCATTTCAAAGCGACTTATTGTGCTAAAATATTCTTCAAGCATAAGTCCCTCAAGTCGCCCCTCCTCGTGTCCTGGATAAACAGCAATTAACAAAATCCCGTCAGAGTCAAGAAGAGAAATTGCATCAGCAACCGCAGGAAGCGTCGTTTCTCTTTTTGTTGTTAGTGCCTTATTGCCACTGCCTGGCATATAGCCAAGATTAAACATTCCAGCCTTGATTTTTCCCTCAATGTAATTTTTTGCATTGTGGTGGGAATCGCAAATAAGCACATAATTTTGTGGACAGCCCTCACCTTCAAGGGTTTGTCTTGTGGAGTCAAGCGCCTTTTGCTGAATGTCAAAGGCATAAACCCTTCCATTTTCGCCAACGGCTTTTGATAAAAAGGCGGTGTCATGACCATTTCCCATTGTGAAATCTGCAACCGTATCACCAGGACGAATATGGGAAAGAATGAAGCTTTTTTGTAGGGATAATAGGTCCGTCATAGGCACCTCCTTGTGTAAGTTTTACATAACAAAATTATACCCTGTAAAGCTTTCTTTGTCAAGTAATATATTAACTCTTGACAAAATATATAGTTAGTGTTAAAATATAGTCGTTTAAAAATTTGTTTATTTTAAAAAGGAATTTTACACTATGAAATGGACATCACTTAACGATTTAAGAGAAAAATATCTTTCATTCTTTGAGTCAAAGGGACATTTAAGATTACCAAGCTTTTCCCTTGTACCAAACAATGATAAGTCACTTTTACTTATAAATTCAGGTATGGCGCCAATGAAGAAATTCTTCACAGGAGAGGTAACTCCACCAAGAAACAGAGTAACCACCTGTCAAAAGTGCATAAGAACTCCTGACCTTGAAAGAGTAGGACACACAGCACGTCACGGAACATTCTTTGAAATGCTTGGAAATTTCAGCTTTGGTGACTACTTCAAAAACGAGGCAATTGAGTGGGCTTGGGAGTTCCTTACAAAAACCCTTGAAATTCCAGCCGACCTTCTTTGGCCTTCAATTTATGAAAATGACGAAGAGGCATACGACATTTGGAAAAATAAAATCGGTGTTCCAGAGGCTCATATTGTTCGCCTAGGCAAGGCTGATAACTTCTGGGAGCATGGTAGTGGACCTTGTGGACCTTGCTCGGAGATTTACTTTGACAGAGGCGTAAAGTACGGCTGTGGCTCACCAGATTGTAAGCCTGGCTGTGATTGTGACAGATACATGGAAATTTGGAACAATGTATTCTCACAATTTAACAACGACGGCAAGGGCAACTACACAGAGCTTGCTCAAAAGAATATTGATACAGGTATGGGACTTGAACGTCTTGCTTGCATTATGCAGGGTGTTGATAATATGTTCGAGGTTGACTCTGTAAGAAAAATCATTGATACCGTTTGTAAAATTTCTGGCAAAACCTATGGCGAAAACGCAAATGACGATATCTCAATCCGTGTAATTACTGACCATACAAGAAGTGCAACCTTTATGATAAGCGACGGCGTAATTCCTTCAAACGAGGGCAGAGGCTACGTTCTTCGTAGAATTATAAGACGTGCGTGCAGACACGGAAAGCTACTTGGAATAAATCACCCATTCCTTGTTCAAATGTGTGAGGTTGCAATCGGCGAAAGCAAGGACGCATACAAGGAGCTTGGCACAAAGGCGGACTACATTAAAAAGGTTCTTTCACTTGAAGAGGAACGCTTTGATGCAACAATTGACCAAGGACTTACAATTCTTGACGATATTATGGCAAGAGCAAGAAAAGAGGGCAAGAGTGTAATTGACGGTGCAGATGCATTCAAGCTTTATGATACCTTTGGATTCCCAATTGACCTTACAAGAGAAATCGCCGAGGAAAACGGCTTTGAAACTGATATGGACGGCTTTAATGCACTTATGCAGGAGCAAAAGCAAAGGGCAAGAGAGGCAAGAGCAAATATCAGTGGTTGGAGTGAAAAGGCAAAGAGCTTTGACCTTGAAAAAACCAACTTTGTTGGCTATGGCTCAGTTACTGCATCTGGCAAGGTTCTTGCAATCCTTGACGAAAACGGCGAAGAGGTTAACGAGCTTTCAGAGGGTGAATGCACAATTATTCTTGACACCACAGCCTTTTATGGCGAGGGCGGTGGACAGGTTGGTGATAGTGGAATACTAACCAATGATAACTGCGAAATCACAGTAAACGATACAAAAAAGAGTGAGGGCGTATATATCCACCTTTGCACAGTTGCATCAGGTAAAATTGCAGTTGGCGACACTGTAAAATGTGTTGTTGATAAGGCAAGGCGTGAGGCAATAATGCGTAACCACTCGGCAGTTCATATGCTACAAGCAGCATTAAGACAGGTGCTTGGC
>JAZQHJ010000134.1:0-19540 GCA_045540515.1 Eubacteriales bacterium | reverse complement strand
CTCCGACTTGTTGGCAGATGATGGCAATCTTGGTGATTGTCTAACCCACTCCCCTAAAATGCTCACACATTTTTGGGGACCCCTTGGGGGCCAACGAGGAGCAACGCATAACTTGCTTATTTTAGACTCAGAGGACGAGCTATCCCCAACCCCTTAAAATGCTAATCGCATTTCTAGGGAACCCTTGGGAAGGCGCACCACAGTTGGCAGATGATGGCAATCTTTGTGATTGTCGAATTTGCCAACGAGGAGCAACGACGCATAGCGAAGTCATATGAGTTTAAAATTAGAACTCGGCGGAGCCTGTTGTTCTTGGATACGACTCAACATCTCTTATGTTTGCAACACCTGTAATGTACATAATGAGTCTTTCAAAGCCCAAGCCGAAGCCTGCGTGCTTTGTTCCACCGTATTTTCTTAATTCGAGGTACCACCAGTAGTCTTCCTCGTTTAGGTTGAACTTTTCCATTGCTCTTTGTAGGTAGTCAAGTCTTTCCTCACGCTGTGAGCCACCGATAAGCTCTCCTACGCCTGGAACTAGCATATCCATTGCAGCAACGGTTTTGCCGTCGTCGTTTAGACGCATATAGAATGCCTTTATGTCTGCTGGGTAGTCTGTTACAAATACAGGCTTTCCAAATACCTCCTCGGTGATGTATCTTTCGTGCTCTGTTTGTAGGTCAATACCCCATTTTACAGGATAGTCGAACTTCTTTCCACTCTTTTCAAGAATTTCAATTGCCTCTGTGTAGGTTACGTGGCCGAAGTCGTTGCTAATTAGGTTGTTAAGACGGTCAAGTAGGGTTGTATCAACGAACTTGTTGAAAAATTCAAGCTCTGCTGGGCACTCCTGCATTACGTACTTAACTACATATTTAATCATATCCTCGGCAAGGCGCATATCGTCCTTTAAGTCTGCAAATGCAATTTCTGGCTCCATCATCCAAAACTCTGCTGCGTGACGAGCAGTGTTTGAGCGCTCTGCTCTAAATGTTGGACCAAAGGTATATACGTTTGCAAACGCCATTGCGTAGGTTTCTGCGCTTAGCTGACCTGAAACGGTAAGGTTTACACTCTTTCCAAAGAAGTCCTTTGAAAAATCAATTTTTCCGTCCTCGGTTCTTGGTAGATTATCAAGGTCAAGTGTGGTTAGGCGGAACATTTCGCCTGCACCCTCACAGTCGCTTCCTGTGATAATTGGTGTATGAACATACACGAAGCCTCTTTCATTAAAGAACTTGTGAATTGCAAATGCTGAAACAGAACGAACTCTGAATACTGCACTGAAAAGGTTTGTTCTTGGACGAAGGTGTGCAATTGTACGAAGGTATTCAAGTGTGTGGCGCTTCTTTTGAAGTGGGTAATCTGGTGTTGAAGGTCCCTCAACCTCAATTTTTTCCGCCTTGATTTCAAATGGTTGCTTTGCCTCGGGAGTCAAAACAAGGGTACCCTTTACAATGAGTGATGCACCAACATTTTGCTTTGCAATGTCCTTATAATTATCTAAAAATTGCTCCTCAAAAACCACTTGTAGATTTGTGAAATAGCTACCGTCGTTTAGCTCAATAAAGCCAAATGCGTTGCTTGAACGAATTGTTCTTGCCCAGCCACAAACGGTAATGCTTTTTCCTGCAAAGTCCTGTGGGTTTTTGAAAATATCCTTAATGTGCGTTCTTTCCATAGCTTTTCTCCTTGCACGTTTTAGTTAAATAAAATATTTAATAGTATAGCACTTGAATTGCAATTTTACAATACTTTTATAAAAATTTTTAATTACTACTATCTTTTCCAAAATTCTACAATCTCGTTTAGTAGGTCCTTTGCGTTGTTTAAAAATTTCATATGCGACCAGTACTCGGGCATAATTTCCTTGTATTCTGGGGTTGCAAAACGGTCATCAACTAGAATTATAACTCCTCTTTCATCATCGCTTCGTATTACTCTACCCGCTGCCTGTGTTACCTTTATCATTCCTGGATAGGTGTAGGTATAGGCATAGCCGTTTTCCCTTGTGTTGTCATAATGCTCCTTAATTATATTAAGCTCGGTGCTTATTGTAGGGAGTCCAACTCCGACAATCATTGCTCCTATAAGCCTTTCTCCACGAAGGTCAATTCCCTCTGAAAAGCTTCCGCCAAGCACACAAAATCCGACAAGGGTTCCCTCCTTTTTATCATCAAAGGAGTCAAGAAAGTCCTTTTTTGCCTTTTCTGACATACTCTTGCTTTGTGCTGTTACTGGGATTTGTGGGTATTTTTTTGTGAATATTTCATAAACATCGGTAAGGTATTTATATGACGGAAAATAAACAATGTAGTTTCCGCTTTTACCTGCAATCATTGCCCTTATTATGCTTGCAACGCTTCCTGCACTATGACCTCTGTCGGCATATCTTGTGCTTACGTTATCTATGCATATTAAGCATTGGTTTTCCTTATCAAAGGGGGATTTTAGCGAAAGGGCCTGTGCCCTTGGACAGCCAAGCACGTCCTTAAAATAATCAAGTGGGGTAAGGGTTGCTGAAAATAATATGGTGCTTGTGCCATTTTGCATAAGATTATTTAGCATATACGACGGGTCAAGGCACATTATTCTTAGCTTTACCTCGTCATTATGGGATTCTACGTACATTGTAAAGCGCTTGTCAAAGAGCTCCATTATTTTAACAAGCCTTCGTGCCTCTAAATAAACCTGATGCACGTCGTCATCATCGAATCTTTTAAGAGCATTTCTACACACGTTTACAAATGCAGTCATACGTTCAATTATTGAGCTTGGTGGCTCGGAATTGATGTAAAATCCGTACACGTCCCCGTCCATTTCCACCTTTTCGTGCATTGCGTATTCGTTTAGCTCCTCAAAGAGGTCAATCACGGCAGAGCAACACTCACTATAACCATTTATCTGTGGAAAGCGATTTGCTATTCCCTCAAAAATGTCCCTTGTAAGGGTACAGGAATACATTTCTCTTGCTCTGTCGCAAAGGTTGTGCGCCTCGTCTATTAAAAATACAAATTTCGCCTCGGGCGGTATTTCAAAGTATCTTCTTAAATACGCCTGTGGGTCAAATAGGTAGTTATAGTCGCAAATTATTATGTCGCACCATTCGGATAATTCAAGGGATAGCTCGTAGGAGCAAACGCCGTATCTTGCGCTTATTTCATCAATTACGTCCTTTGTGTAGGTGCGATAGTTTTCAAGCAGGTCAAGAATTGCTACATTGATTTTATCAAAATAGTCTCTTGCCACCACGCAGTGCCTTGCGTCGCATCTTTTTATTGCTCTTGTTCCATAGGTTACACAGCATTTATCCTTTGCACTTATGTGAATAACTCTTAAATCTGGTATCTGCTCCTTTAATATTTCACTTGCGTTAAGAGCAGCAAGGGCAGTTGTGGTTTTTCCTGTGAAATAAAATATTTTGTCGGCATCGCCCTTTGCCATTGCCTTTAAGGCAGGATATAGGCTTGCCATTGTTTTTCCTGTTCCTGTTGGAGCTTGAACGATGAGCCTTTTCCCATTTTTGATTGCTCTTGCTGTGTCAATTATAAACTCTTTTTGTCCCTCTCTTGCTCCGCCCTCAAATGGGAAATGAAGGCTTGAAAGCTGTTCCTTTAAGTCCGTTCCTCTTTGCTTTATGATTTGAGCATATGGGGCAAAAAGCGCAAAGGCAAGGTCAAATTGCTCCTTTAATTCATCAAGAGTAGCACTAAACTGGAACACTCTTTCATCATCACTTTGCGAACGTGTTACAATAAGCTCAAAATTAAGCTCATTATAACCATAATTTTTGCAAATAATATATCCTATAATGGCAAATTCCTTTTGTAAAACTTCAAGGTAGCCACCGTCAATATAGTCAAGGCTGAAATCAACAACCTCGTATCTTTTTAAGTATTTATTTTCGTGCTGTAAGCTTACAGTTGTATATATAAGAGTGGGCACTCCGTCAGCATCAACTGCCATTGCCTCGCCCTTTATTACAGGGGGGGCTTCCCATAGCTTGTGTGAAACGATGCTTCCACCATTTTTTGAGCCCTTGCTCTGCTGTGGGTCAAGGCTTCCGCCTCTGAACACAAATTGAGCTAGCTCGTGGGCTTCGATAAATAACACGCCCTGCTCCCTGTCGAATACTGACATTCCCTCTCCTTTCTTAGCAGAATTTCTGCTACTTGACTTTTTTTGATAATTTATTTATAATGTATATGTAATTTTTGAATTGATTTAGCAGTTTTCTGCTAGGAAGGATTTTTATGATTTTAGAGGCTAAAAAAACCACCTTTGCATATAGATGCCCTGCCTGTGGTGGCGTGCCAACTGCGATTGCATCACTATTTTCATTAAGCGGAGACCGCTTTAAGCTAAAATGCACCTGTGGTGGCAGTGAGCTTGTTATTGACAAGCTACCCGAGGATAAGTTCAGGCTTGTTGTTCCTTGCGTTGCCTGTCCTCATGCACATACCTACGAGATTTCTAAGGAGGTAATGTTTAATAGTGATATTTTCATCATTCCTTGCTCAATTTGTGGGCTTGATATTTTCTTCCTTGGTAAGGAGGAGCTTGTTTCTGATGAAATAAAGCGTTCAAACGAGGAGATTGCCAAGCTACTTGGTGATTATGCCATTTCATCAATTAAGAGTGATGCTGATGAAAGCAAGCTTTCAAATCCTGCGATTTTGGATATTGTTTCCTTTGTGATTGAGGATATGAAGGCAGAGGGCGTTATTCACTGTGGGTGTAAGAATGATGACGGTGAGTATGGCTGTGAGCTTACTGACAGCGGTGTTGTTATCAAGTGCACAAAATGTGGCTATACTGCCGATGTTCCGATTGATAGCACTATTGCTGCCGAGGATTTCTTAAATGCAAGTGAGCTTACACTAAAAAAGCCAAGACGTAAAAGAAAATAATTGTAGCAAGCTTACAAATTTCGACATAGTATTATAACAGAGGGTAACAAATGCTCTCAATTCTAAAAAGGAAATTTCATAATATATTATGAATGGTAATACTATGAATAACTGTTTATGTAGTCTTTTTGACAATGAGCTTGTTTGGGTTGTTGTAATTGCTGCAATAATTCTTTGCTGTTGCTGTCACTAATCACTGACACCTTATACTTAGCATAGCTTATTCAAAAATTCCCACAGGATGCCCTGTGGGATTTTTTGTTATTTAATTATTCTGCTACTTCCTCAGCTGCTTCCTCAGTTGCTTCTTCAACCGTCTCTTCAACTACTTCCTCAGCTGTCTCTTCAACTGCTTCCTCTACTGTCTCCTCGGTTGCTTCCTCTTCCTTTGGAAGAAGAGCTCTGATTGAAAGTGAAACCTTTTGCTTTTCATCATCAATTTCAAGGATTTGAGCATCAACAACGTCGCCAACCTTTAATACGTTTGCAACGGAGTCAATCTTTCTGTCAGCAATTTGGCTGATGTGGATAAGACCGTCAACGCCTGCAACGATTTCAGCAAATGCGCCAAAGCTTGTAATTCCAACAATCTTTACGCTTGCAACGCTACCAACGCTGTATTGTGACTTGAAGATGTTCCAAGGATTTTGGTCATCTGTCTTATAGCCAAGAGAAATTCTCTTGTTATCCTTATCAAAGGACTTAACAAATACCTTTATAATTTGACCAACTGATACAACCTCGCTTGGATTCTTAATTCTCTTCCAAGAAAGCTCAGTGATATGTACAAGACCGTCAACCACACCAAGGTCAACAAATACACCATAGGATACAATGCTCTTAACTGGACCCTCGAACTCCATACCAACAGCAAGGCTATCCCAGAATGCCTCAACCTCTGCCTTCTTCTTTTCACGAATAACAGCCTTGATTGAGCCGATTGCTCTCTTCTTGTCTTCCTTGATTTCAACTATCTTAATTTCCTGCTCTGTGCCCTTTAATGCATCAAGGCTTTCACCCTTAGCAACACCTGTCATTGATGCAGGAATAAATACTCTTACACCATAAACATCGGCAACAACACCGCCCTTAGTAACCTCGGTGATTTTTACAGTTACTGTTTCGCCACTGCTTGCAAGCTCAACAATCTTTGCCCAGTTCTTAACTGTGTCAACCTTCTTCTTTGAAAGGATTGCTGTACCGTCAATGTCACTCTTGCTCATAACTGTTGCCTCAACCTCGTCGCCGATTTTGAAGAGGTCATTTAAGTCAACATCGTTTGAATCAGTGATTTGGTCTCTTGTGATAACGCCTGTTAGCTTATCACCAAGGTCAAGTCTTATTTCGTTCTTGTCGATTGACATTACAATACCCTTAACTGTTGCTCCTACATATATTTTTTGCTTTTTCGCCATTTCCTCGTCAAGCATTTGTGCGAAATTTTCGTTTTCCATGATTTCACTCATTTTTTTCTTTACCTCCTGAATTATACAGTCGGGTGTGGAAGCACCAGCTGTAATACCAATATTATTTTCGTGACCTATATTTACAAACTCAAGCTCATTTGCTGTTTCAATTTGATAAGTTTTTTCACAACAAGCCTTGCAAACCTGTGTTAGCTTTGCTGTATTTGAGCTTTCCCTGCCCCCTACAACAATCATAGCATCACACCTTGCACTAAGCTCCCTTGCTTCTGTTTGTCTTTTTTCGGTAACACTACATATTGTATCAAAAATTTTTACATTTGTACAGTATTTTTTTATAATTTTTTGACATTTTTCCCATTCTGTGAGCTTTTGAGTCGTTTGTGCGACCATTATTATGGGTAAATCTGTCGTTTTTTCGTTTTTTGTAATCTGTTTTAGATAATTTTCAAGTGCATCCTTGTTTTCAAAAACAAGTGCATCTGCCCCTGCATAGCTAACTATTGCAATTACCTCAGGATGCTCCGCCTTACCTATTACTATCGTAATTTCTCCCTGTGTTGTGTTTTCACTCACTATTGTGTGAATTTTTTTAACATACGGACAGCTAAGGTCAATTACGCTTAGGCTATCATTATAGGCATCAAGGATTTTTTGCGTTTCCCTTGCTATGCCGTGGGTTCTTATCACAACAAAGATTTCCTCGCCGTCCTTGGCACGTGCATAGAGGCCGTCAAGGTCGCTTTCGTTTATGCTTTTTACTCCATTTTGGCTCAAAAAGCTATTATACTGCTCGTTGTGAATAAGCTTTCCAAGAATATAAATTTTATTTCCCTTGCCTTGCTTAATAAGGGACTCGACCTTGTCCGTTGCCCTTCTTACTCCAAAGCAAAAGCCCGCACTTTTTGCAACCTCAATCATTCTTTTCCTCTTTTTTAGGCTCCTTAAGCATTTGGCATACCTTATCAAAGGCATAATGTGTAAGGGCTGTATATTGCTCCTTTGGTGTTCCCTGTAAATCTAGGGTAGTTGGGTCAATATACTCACCTATTACAATTTCTGCTTTTCTGAATATGCTTAGCTTACCCCTTTTAGTTTTTATTGCAATTGGCAAAATTCCAACCCCAGCCTTAATTGCAACCATTCCTGCACCGTCCTTTATTGGAGTTTGGCTTGGGTCCTTATATGGCTGACGTGTGCCCTGTGGGAATATTCCAACACAGCCGTGCTCTGTTTTTAAAATCTCAATTGTTTTCTTAATTGCAGACACGTCCCCGCCCTTTCTGTCAACGGGATAGCCTCCCATTCCCTTGGCAAAGCCTCTTAAAATTGGAACCTTAAAGATTTCCTTTTTGCCCATAAAGCGAATTTGTGTTTTAAGTGCTATTACAAGTGGAACAACGTCCATAAGTGAGGTGTGGTTTGCGCAAATTACAAAGTTTTTGTCCCTTGGCTCATTTTCTCTGCCCCTTATTCTTAGTCCATAAAGGATATAGAAAAGCCAAGAAAAGCCACCCTTTATAAAGCGATATAGTCTATTTACCTTGCGTTTTGTCTTTTTTTTTTGAGTTTTTTCCTCAATTATCTCAATAACCCTATCAACAGTTTGCTCAATTGTAAGGTCGGAGTTATCAAGGTGAACTGCATCCTGTGCTGGAATTGCAGGAGCAACCTTTCTTGTTGAGTCGTTTGTATCTCTTTCAATAATATCAGCAAGCACGCTTTCGTAGGTGCAGTCCTCACCCTTTTCGGTCAGTTCAAGATATCTACGTCTTGCCCTTGCCTCTGGGGATGCAACCATAAATATTTTAACCTCGGCATCTGGTAAAATAACTGTGCCTATATCTCTGCCGTCCATTACTACGTCGTTTTCTCTTGCAATCTTTCTTTGTGTTTCAAGAAGGAAGGTACGAACCTCTGGAATTGCCGATACGGCTGAGGCATACATTGCGATTTCGCCAGTTCTTATCTCCTGACCGATTTTTTCACCATTAAGAGTTATAATTTGCTCACCGTTTATAAATTGCATATCAAGCTGAATTTCATCAAGACAAGCAATTACAGCACTTGTATTGCCCTTGTCAATACCCTTGTTTCTTACATAAAGTCCAATTGTACGATAGAGTGCTCCTGTGTCAACATAGATTATTCCAAGCCTTTTTGCAAGTGCCTTTGCGACTGTGCTTTTTCCAGCTCCACTTGGTCCGTCTAGTGCTATTTTCATATTTTCTCCTTTTTTAAGACCTTTGGTCTTAATTTTTATTATTTAATCTCCCCAGGCTGAATGTGTGCCTGCAAGAGCGCCTGTTGAAAATGCGATTTGCAAATTGTAGCCACCCGTGTAGGCATCTACATCAATTATCTCGCCAGCAAAGTATAGCCCCGATATTTTCTTTGACATCATTGTTGAGGGGTTTATTTCCCTTACATCAATTCCGCCAGAGGTTATAATTGCCTCTCTTATCGGTCTAAATCCCTTAATGTCAAGAGAAAGCCCCTTCAGTATTCTTACAAGCTCGGCTCTTTGCTCCTTGGTTATGGTATTTACCTTTTGAGTTGGCTCTATACCACTTTCCCTTATCATAAATGGTATTATTTTTGAGGGGAGTAATGCGCCAAGTGCGTTTGAAAAGTCCCTGTTTTGCGATTTTGAAAAGTCGCTAAGTATTCGCTTGTCAAGCATTTGCTCATCAAGTGCGGGCTTGAAGTCTATTTGCGCTGTGTATTTGCCCACTCTCATATTTTGCATATGACAGGATGCAGAAAGCACAAGCGGACCACTTATTCCAAAGTGGGTAAAGAGCATCTCGCCTAGCTCCTCAAAGACAATTTTACCATTTTCGTTGTTTCGTATTTTAAGAGTTACATTTTTTAAGGACACTCCCATTATTTCATGTAGGTCCTTAACAGTTTCAAGAGGCACGAGTGAGGGGATAAGAGGGGTTACTCCTATTCCTAGCTCCCTTGCGAATTTAAAGCCGTCTCCGTCCGAGCCTGTTTGAGGGTAGGACACGCCACCCGTTGCTAAAATTACTGCATCAAATGGGTAATAGCCCCTTGTGGTTTTGATGCCTCTTATAGCATTTTCAGACACGTCTATGCCTATAACCCTTTCATTTACAAGCTCACAGCCATAGTCAAGCATTGCCCTTTTAAGTGTATGGACAATGTCCTGTGCCTTGTCGGACACAGGAAAAACACGTCTTCCTCTTTCTGTTTTCAGCTCAACACCAAGCCCCTCAAAAAACGCCTTTACATCAGCAGTTGAAAGATTGCTAATTGAGGCATATAGGAACTTTGGGTTTGAAATTACATTCTTTAAAAACTCCTGATTGTCGCAATCGTTTGTTACATTACAGCGTCCCTTGCCTGTTATCGAAAGCTTTTTGCCGACTCTGTCATTTTTTTCAAATACGGTTACGCTTGCTCCATTTAAGGCAGAGTATATTCCTGCCATCATTCCAGCAGGTCCTGCACCGATTACGCCAACTCTTCTTTGCTTATACTCCATTAAAGCACCTTTTCTTATTAAAGTCCCTTTTCTTTTTTGTAGGCAAGATATTCCTCATAGGTACCGCTAAAATCAATTGTTCCCTCATCCTTTAGCTCTATGATTCGGTTTGCAACTGTATTTATTGTTTCATAGTCGTGTGAATAGAAAAGCACGTTGCCCTTAAAGTCACGAAGTCCATTATTTACGGCTGTGATTGATTCAAGGTCCAGGTGATTTGTTGGTTGGTCAAGCAAAAGGAAGTTTGAGCCAAAAAGCATCATTCTTGAAAACATACATCTTGCCTTTTCTCCACCTGAAAGCACGCTTACATCCTTGTAAACGGCATCGCCAGAAAACAGCATTCTACCAAGGAAGCCACGTAGGTAGGTTTCTGTTTGGTCCTTTGAATAACGTCTCATCCAGTCAAGGATTGAGTCGTGGCAGTTTTCAAAGTATGGGGTGTTGTCCTTTGGAAAATAGGATTTTGTTATGCTTATTCCCCACTTAAAGCTTCCACTGTCTGGCTCGATTTCCTCCATAAGGATTTTAAAGAGGTTAGTTATTGCAAGCTCATTTCCGAGCAGTGCGATTTTATCCCCTCTTGCAACTGTAAATGACACGTTTTTAAATAGGCTTACTCCGTTTTGGCTCTTGCAAAGGTCGGTAACCGTTAGAATGTCCTTGCCTGGCTCTCTGTCCATATCAAAGCCGATAAATGGATATCTACGGCTTGATGCGGGTAGCTCCTCAACGGTGAGCTTATCAAGAAGCTTTCTTCTTGATGTTGCCTGTCGTGATTTTGATTTATTTGCACTAAAACGAGAGATAAAGCCTTGTAGCTCCTTGATTTTCTCCTCGTTCTTTTTGTTTTGTTGCTTTACAAGACGTTGCATAAGCTGACTTGACTCGTACCAAAACTCGTAGTTACCTACATACATTTTAATTCCACCATAGTCAATATCAACTATATTAGTACAAACGTCGTTTAAGAAGTGTCTGTCGTGTGAAACGACTAAAACTGTACCAAAGTAGTCGCTTAAAAAGTCCTCAAGCCACATTACTGCATCAATGTCAAGACCGTTTGTTGGCTCGTCAAGTAAAATAATGTCTGGATTGCCAAATAGCGCCTGTGCCAAAAGGATTTTTACCTTGTCCTTTTCGGCAATATCTGCCATTTGCATATAGAGTAGGTCCTCGCTAAGTCCAAGACCTTGAATTAGCCTTGATGCATCGCTTTCAGCCTCATAGCCGTTCATTTCTGCAAACTCGCCCTCTAGCTCACCTGCTCTTATTCCGTCCTGCTCGGTAAAGTCCTCCTTCATATAAAGGGCATCCTTTTCCTTCATTATTGAGTAAAGCCTTTCGTTACCCATAATTACGGTGTCAAGCACTGTGTAAGCATCGTATGCAAAGTGGTTTTGCTTTAAAACCGACATTCTAACGTCGGGTGGAATAATAACCTCACCCTTTGTTGGCTCAAGCTCACCACAAAGTATTCTTAAAAAGGTACTCTTTCCTGCACCGTTTGCACCGATAATTCCATAGCAGTTGCCAGGTGTGAATTTTAAATTTACATCCTTAAAAAGTAGCTGTCCGCCAAAGTTAAAGGATAAATTATTAACTGTAATCATTTTTAAACCTCAAAAATACATTATCTTATATATTATAACATAGTTTTATATTAAAAGCAATTAAATAACAAAAAAATATAAGGCTTGCTAGAAAATAAAAAGACGAAATTTAACATTTCGTCTTTTTGTAAGCTATTTGTTCTCTAATGCGTCAAGTCTGCTCTTTAAAAGCTCGATTTCGTTTCGCATTTCAGTGATGCTTGCCTCGTAAATTTTCTTATCGTGCTCAATGCACTTCCAAAGCAAAAGCTCATAAACGCTTGTTTTGCGCATAGGTCTTTCGAGCGCATCTGTAAGCCATTTTCTGCTTCTTTCAGTCTCCCTTGCAAGTAGCTTGTTTACCTCGTTGTAGTCAATTGGTGTTTCAACAAGCTTTCTTTCTATTGCTTGCTCACTTGATGTAATAAGTCTATGTTGAAGATTTGTTGTTTGGGCAATGCTTTCAAATCTCGCCCTTCCTCTTCTTGGATTGATATAGGCAATTACAGGCTTGTTGAAGATTATTGAGAAGCAGAAGCCGTGAAATGAGTCGGTTGCCACAAATTCTGCCCTTGCAATGTAAGTAAGCCAATCCTCAATCCTTAAATTTGTAAGAATATTCGGGTCGGAGACAAGGAGCTGTTCAGTTATTTTTTTAGAATGCTCGTCGTTGTCTCTTAGGGCATCTATTGCAATTCGGTATGGTAAGCCAAGCCTTTCAGAGGCATCTTTTACCATTTTGATTTTGTCCTCGGTTGGGTCAAGAATGTATGAGAATAGATATTTTTCCTTTTCGTTATGGGTTGAAAGGCTCATTACCTCATTATAAGAATCCATATCGCAAAGGAATACAGGGTCAAGCACGTGAGTTGCTTCAACACCAAATTCGTTTCTGCAAACATCAACACCACTCTTTTCTCTTACAGAGATTGCATCAAATCTGCTAAGGTTGTAGCCAACTCTTATTCTCTTGTCGTCTGGAAAATCAGTGTCATCCTTGCCAAATGAGGTTGCATAGGCAATTCTTTTATGTCCTGGCTCAACGAAGTCAAGGAAGAAAAAGCCCATATGATTATGCCTTATGTTCCACCAGTTCCAAAGCTGGTCAGAGCCAACCAGGAAGGTCTCACACACCTTATTAAATCTTGCAAAATCCTTTTCACTTGTAATCTTGCTACATTCGTAGAATCTTCTTGCAAATTCAAGTCCGTATGAATTTGTACCAGGTCTGATTCCTCCATGCTCAAGCATAAGAACTCTTTTGCCCATTTTTTTAAGGGTTCTGTTCATTGCAAAGCTAGTTAGGGCACTACCATAGTTTTTACTATCCCACCAACCGACATAGCCAATGTCGTATTTTGGAGCTCTTGCGTATGCAACATCAAAGCTTACGTCATCCCTTGCGTATTCGTTAAAGAATTTTTGCTTTGCTGGATTTTTCTTAACTGGGCGTAGGATTTGACCATTATTTGATGATGAAATCTCCACCACTCTTTCAAGGCTAACCCTTTTTACAAGTGTTGCATTTTTTTGTATCAACTTAAATAAGTTCTGTGCCTTTTTGCTGTTTACAAAAACAAGTGAGGTTCCCTTACCGTCACTATACTGCTCGTCAATTTGCTTAACTCCCCAAAAGTCTCCGATTGTGAAATCGCCAACTCTGCTTGTTTGTGTATATGCACAGCTTGAACAGCTGTCTCTTACAATAAGTCCGCTTGAAAATGCCTTTAAGTATGGGTCATTATAGCAATCGCTTTTGTATTCGTTTCCATTTTTCATATATAAGGAAATTGCTGTTCCCCAGCCCCAGGTTGCCTTCTCTCTAAAATCCATTTTAGCAACAGGCTCATTACCTGATTTTTCCCTTATATATTTTGAATAAACTGATTTAGATGGTGCGCCGTGGCACACAAGGTCGGCTGTGTAAAGATTTTCGTATTCCTTACCAAGATAATTATAAAGTCCTGCAATTTGACAAGGACAGCCAGTAAATAGCACCACTCTGCCATTTTCTAGATATTCCCTTGCCTCCTTATAGGCATAGCCAACGTCACTTTGAACGTATTTTGAGCCACGTAGTGGAGCAAGCTCCTCCATATTTGAAGCCCATGTGTGATACACACTCATATAGTCCTCGCTATATCTTGCACCACAAACAACGCCACCTAGATTAAATATCTCCCTTGCTAAAAGAGTGAACATTCCACCCGAGGAGCTTTTCATTCTTGTTTCATCATCTGCCCATACAGCATAGCTTTCTGGCTTTTCGTGCTGTTTTACTGGTGATATAACTGGACATATCTTATAGCATGCACCGCAATCAATGCATTTATCGTTTTCTATTGTTGGATATAGGAAGCCGTCCTTATCCTCTACTAGCTTTATTGCATCAAAGGGGCATTTATTTTGGCAAGCACCACAGCCTGTGCATAGGTCCTTGCTTACGTCTAGTATATTTTTACTCATTCAAATTAACCTTTCAACAAAGCCTTTAATTCCTTTATGTATGCCCTTCCTCTTTGTGGTAGGCTGTTTTGGAATTTAAAGAGCTGATATTTTTCAAGTGTGCCATTTAGCTTCTCTGCCAGTGCCTTCTTTTCATCGCTTGTATATTCAACCTGCGTAAGCTCGTGAAGAATAAAATCAAGTGCCCAATCAAGGAATTGTGCTCCACAAAGCTCGATAAAGCTATTTGCATCCCAGTGCTCAAGAATTTTTTCAACAACTAAAAGATGCTGCTTCATTTTCTTTAAGCGGTCCTTGGCAAAGCTTTGCATTGCTGAATTTTTTCTTGTGTGTCTGTAATAGTAAAGCTTGTCCTGAATAAATGCAAAATTACTTGCGTGTGGGTATAGTGACATTAGGAATACCATATCCTCACCAAGCTTTAGCTCCTCGCAAAAGCGCACTCCTGATTTTTCAAGCAATTCCCTTGAATATGCCTGATGCCAAATAAATGGCTTTGCGCTTGGCTCACCAAACAAAACGTGTGGGGTGAACTCATAATATCTTCTTGTTGGCACCTCAAGGGCATAGTAGTGCCATGGCTGTGGACGTGGTTGCTTTGGAATTATTTCAGAACCGAAGATAACTATATCGGTTCTGCCCTCCTCGGTTTCTATCCAAGCACGCTCGCACGCCCTTTTGTCAAGGTGGTCATCTGGGTCAAGGAACATAATGTACTTGCCCTTTGCTCTTTTTAGTCCCTCGTTTCTTGCCTTGGAAACGCCACCATTTGGCATATCAATTACTATAATTCTGCTATCCTTTTTTGCATATTCATTAAGAATTGCAAGTGAGCCGTCCGTGCTTCCGTCGTTTATGCAAATAAATTCAACGTCGTAAAGCGTTTGGTCTATACAGCTTTGCATAGCAAATGGAAGGTATTTTTCTACATTGTAAACAGGAATGATTACTGATATTTTTGCTGGATTGTTAATCATTTGTGTAATCTCCTTTTAATCTTTGAAAATAGTTTTTTAACAGTGTACTTAAAGCCATTTTCCTTTAAGCAACGCATTCCTCTTTTAAATCTGCTTCCCTGTCTTTCCTCTTCCCATTTTGGGGTATATGGCTTGCCCGCCTTTTGTGCTAGGCGCATTCTGTGAAATTCCTCGGGGTCCTCAATTATAAAATTAAGGGTGTTCCACTTGTACCAAGGGAATGCCTCCTGTAAGCAAATGCCAAGGAGCATATCCTCCTTAAATTCCTCGGAGGCTACAAGAATAAATTCAAGTGCCTTTTCTGCACTCAATCTATCGTAGTTCCACATATAGGTATCATACTTCAAGCGATTTTTAACTATGTCAAGCCTTGCCTTTTGCTCTGGGTGAGCATCTAAAAAGGCTGTTATTTCTCTGTACTCATCGCAAACGCAAAATACCTTTGCGCTTGAATTGATTGAGGAGCTCTCGTTATCCTGTCTGTAATGTAGGAAGCACTCCTGCATAAGCTTTACTCTTTTTGCAAGAGCCCAAACCTTGAAGTTAAAGCTTGTGTCCTGAAAGGATGCGCCAGGAGTTTCATTAAAGCGAATGTTGTTTTCTCTTATGAAATCCTTGCGATAAATTGCCGACCAAATTGTTGGCTTTATGTTAAAAAATTCTATTTGCTCTCTTAGTGATTGAAAATCGGTTGTTGGGCAGAATACTCTTTGGCACATAACCTCGGAGGCAATTGGGCTTGGAATATTCTTCTCCTGTGGCACGGAATAGTAGTAGAAAAAGCCAGATTTACAAGCATCAAGCTCGTTTTCCTTTGCACAGTTATATAGCTTTTCAAACATATCAAGCTCTGCATAGTCGTCGGACTCAACAATTCCGATATATTCTCCGCTTGCAAGGTCAAAGCCCCTGTTCATAGATGCCCCATAGCCACTATTTTCCTTGTGGATTGCCTTGAATCTTGGGTCCCTAGCAACATACTCATCAATTATTTGAGGGGACGAGTCCTTTGAGCCGTCGTTTACACAAATTACCTCAATGTCTGTAAGCGTTTGATTTGCAATGCTGTCAAGACACTGTCTTAAATACTTTTCAACATTGTAAATTGGAACAACAATACTAACCTTTGCCATTTTTTAATCTCCGTTTCTTTTGTGCAATATTATGTTAGCACATAGCTATACATTTTAATTATAGCACACAATTTAATTCTTTTCAATAGAAAGCAAGCTTTAGTAAAAAACAATTTTTTCATTCTTTAACAAAATTTAAGCCCTGATATGCATTTGCAAATCAAGGCTTATTTTTTCATTTTTCCAGGTAGAACCTTTCCCTGCTTCTTTTTTGGGATTTTGTCCTCGTTTAAAATTACAGCTGGAACAATTGCTCCTCTTCCGTATTCGTTTTTTATACTGTCAAGCGCCTTGTTTAGTCGCTTTTTGCGTTCAACGGCACCATAGTCAAAAAACATATCAATTTGCTCAATTTCGTCTTGTCCTTCAAGATTGATTGCCGTTACAGTTAGAGCTCGAATTTCTCTTCTTGGGTCGTGGTGCTGAACAAGGATTTCACAGGCGACCTTTGCTATATTTGCCTCATCCTGTGTCGCAAATTCGAGTTTTTTGCGATATGAGGCGTAGGATAAATCCTTGTCCTTTATGCCAAGAGAAACGCCCCTTGCTCTGACTCCCTCCGCCCTTAACCTATGTCCTATATCCTGACAAAGCGTATAAATTACTGCCTTTGCCTCATCGGTGGTTTTTATGTTTTCAACACAGGTTATTCCGTGGCCTATGGATTTTGGTGGAACGATTTCATCCTTGTGCGCAACTGGGCTATTATCTATCCCGTTTGCATAATTCCAAAGCTCAAGCCCGTTTTTGCCAAATTTAGCAATCATATATTCCTGTTTAAGCTCTGCAAGCTCACCTATTGTTTTAACACCTATTGAGGCAAGTGCCTCGGCTGTGCTTCTACCACAGTACAAAAGGTCGCCACAGGGCAAATTCCAGACACGCTCTCTAAAATTTTCTTTTGATATTTCAGTAATAGCATCAGGCTTTTTAAGGTCGCTTCCTAGCTTGGCAAGAACCTTATTAAAGGACACTCCTATGCTCACGGTGAGTCCTAGCTCATCCTTCACTGCACATCTTATTTCCTCTGCAATTTCCATAGGGGATTTTATGCAATTTGTTACATCAAGCCAACACTCATCAAGTCCAAAGGGCTCAACAAAATCAGTGTAGCGATAATAAATCTCATGCAAAAGCCTTGAAAATTTTGAATAGTATTCAAAATGCGGTGTTACAATTATAAGGTCCTTGCAAAGCTCTCTTGCCTTCCAGTTTGGCATTCCCGTTGTTATTCCTGCTCGTTTTGCCCTTTCACTCTTTGCAAGAACAATTCCGTGCCGTTCCTCCTCGCTACCACAGACGGCAACTGCCTTGCCACGTAGCTCTGGATTAAGCACCATTTCAACCGATGCATAAAAGCAGTTGGCATCGCTGTGTAATATTGCTCTTTCCTTCATTTTTCTCCGTTTTCTCCCTGTAAAAGGTCAAGGGAGTGTATGATTTTATTCGTTTTCCTCGTTTATTTGTTTAACTGAAAACCACATAAAGGTTTCCTTTTCAAAGTAGATTTTCTTTTCTATATTATCAATTAGCACAGTATATTCAATCGGTGCAATACAAGGAACAACGCTTGGAGCATGTCTTTTTACTCTTATAACCCTTTTTATATCAAAAACCTGCTCATTGTACATAAGCTTTCGTGGCTTCATTGTACCGTCCTGCATAAAAATCACATCCACCACTAGTGGAATTCTTTCATATTTCATTATATCCTCTACAAATTACTTAAGTTTTCTTAATTATATCACACTATCATCTATAATGCAAGATTAAAAATTTGGATATTTTATGATGGTGTAAAATCTTGACATATTATGAGTTTTATGGTAATATAAAAGCGTAATATTTTATATTATAACTATAAGGAGATTTTAATGAACGCTGAAACAATCAACGCACTTAAAGCGATATTTTTACTTCTTGCCGGCGTAGGTATATTCATTGTTGGTATGAATATGATGGGTGATGGTCTTGAAAAGGGTGCTGGAAACGGACTTAAAAGGCTTTTTGCCAAGATAAGCGGAAACCGCTTTGCGGGTATTGGTATCGGTGCTGGTGCAACAGCAATTATTCAATCATCAAGTGCGACCTCTGTTATGGTAATCGGCTTTGTTAATGCCGGTGTTATGACTCTTTTCCAAGCAGCATCAATTATTCTTGGTGCGAACATTGGTACAACCGTAACTGGTCTTATCGTTGCACTTCAATCAATAGGACAAGGGGCTAATGTATCCGAAAAGCCTTCTATCTCATTCTCTGATATTGCAATTTTACTTGCATTTGTTGGTGTTATGATGATGTTTATGAAAAAGCGTGAGAAGGTAAAGCTTGCTGGTACTATTCTTTGTGGTCTTGGTGTAATATTTGTTGGCCTTGATATGATGAGTGATGCCTTGAAGGGCAACGCACAAATAACAGGTGCCTTCTCTGAGCTTTTTACAGCCATCGACTTCCCTCTTTTACTAATTCTATTTGGTGCATTATTTACAGCAATTATTCAATCCTCCTCTGCGGCAACTGGTATTGTTATTATGCTAGCAGGCTCTGGTGGTATTGAGGTTCATCAAGCACTATTCCTAGTTCTTGGCTCAAATATTGGTACCTGCGTAACTGCACTTCTTGCTTGTATCGGTACGGGCACAAATGCAAAGCGCACAACCTTTATTCACTTCTTTAATAAAATTTTCGGCGTTGTTATTTTCTCTCCGTTTATTTGGATTTTCAAGGACAACATTGTTACTGCCTTGGAAAATGCAACCCAAGGAAATATACAATTCCAAATTGCTCTATTCCACGTAATCTTTAACGTGATTAACGCACTCCTTCTTGCTCCATTTATCAAGCATATTGTTAAGCTTGCAGAGCTCGCTATCAAGGACAAAAAGACAAAGGAAAATGAGCAAAAGCTCAAATTTGTTGACGAAAGACTACTTATTACCCCTGCAATTGCTTACGAGCAGGTTAAAAAGGAAATTGGATATATGGCTACTCTTGCAAAGGACAATGTTGTTGATTCTCTTTCAGAGATAAACAACCCTACAAAGGATATGCCTAAGATTATTTTTGAACGTGAGCATACAATTAACTTTACAAACAAGGCCCTTACTGATTTCTTAATCAAGCTAACCAGTGAGGCAACACAGGAGGATGAAAAGCATATTGGTGCTTGCTTCCATGTTATTAACGACCTTGAAAGAATTGGTGACCACGCAAAGAATTTCCTTGAAATTAGTATGGAGCTTATTGAAAAGGAGCTTACTCTTTCACAGGATGCAAAGGACGAGGTTGCTTATATGGCATCCAAGGTTGAGAGAATGTTTGAGCTTGCAATTGAGGTATTTGAGTCCTCAACAAAGCCAGAGGCTTGTGAGGTAAGCGCTAAGCTTGCTGAGCTTTCTACAATTGAGGCTGAAACCGACAAGCTTAAAAAGGATTACATCTCCAACCATTTCAGCCGTTTGGCTGACGGCAAGTGCGATGCATCTCACAGTCCTTACTATATGTCAATTATTACTAGACTTGAAAGA
>JAZQHJ010000133.1:0-13137 GCA_045540515.1 Eubacteriales bacterium | reverse complement strand
AGGAGTTGGGGAAACATGTTGTCTTCCTAAGACCGCTTGGCCTCCGACTTTGGCTCATTTTGTAAGCCCTTTTCTGCATAGAACTCTTGCTCACCAGCTGTGAATACGAACTCATTTCCGCATTCCTTGCATACTAAAGTCTTGTCCTCGTACATGTTTTCTCTCCTCTTGGTTTGATTTATACTAAAGCTAAAAGCTAAGTACCACCATTAATTCTTTTTTTAAGCTTGGACCTAATTCTGTATATCGCATTGTTTACAGACTTTTCACTTTTTCCCAATTTAGCAGATATTTCCTTAGCCCTAAGCCCAGAAATGTACATCATGAGGATTTGCATTTCATAATCGGATAATATTTCCTTGGCGAGTGATAAAAATTCTTTTGTTAATTCGTATTGAAGAATCGAATCCTGCGGTGTTGGAGAAGCATTTGCTTGTGAAGCCTCTGCCTGTTGACGGCGTTTCTTTGAATGTGCCTTGCGAACGCAAGAAATAAGCCTATTCCTTATGCATCTTTTAACATAGTATCCAAAGGTAACCTTTGTTTGTTTTATATCAAAGGTTAGAATAGCATTGTAAAATGCCATTTTTGCTTCTTGAAGGAAGTCATCCGTGTTGTCTTCCTCACACATTTGTGAATACTTGCTTGCCATGCTAGTCAATAAGGGCTTATATTGGTCACAAAGAATTTCAAAAGCAACATTGTCACCATTTCTTACACGTAATAAAAGTTCAATAAGTGTATCCATAGCACCTCTGTTCGATTGATCGTATACAAAGCTATTATAAACTTATACGATAAAATTATTATAACAAAAAAAAATAATGATGTCAAGAGTTTTTTGTTATCTTGTTCAAATAATTCATTTTAGGTTAAATTTTTTTGTGCAATCTGACAAAACTCATTAAGATTGCTAATTTATTCGAATATGTAATTCTTTTCTCCCGAGATAATTGCAAGTGTTCCTCTAAATACGATTTCAGGCTTTCTTCTAAAATTAAGCATCATATTCTCTGCCTCAATTTTGGAATCAACCTCAACACTGACGTCTAGAACAATTCTTCCAAATTCTCTTATTTCACAGTGCACAAAATATTTGCCATTTTCTCTTTCTGTAAAGCTACAATCAATTGTTGCCTTTCTCTTTTTAAAGGATAAATGTCTTATAGCACTACGATAGCTAATCTCTTTAATGCCTGATGATAGTGTGTCGCTTAGCTCCTTAGCGATTTGCTTTCCTGTATCAGAAACAATAAAAAGCGTCTCACCAGATTCGTTTTTTTCAACAGGAATTACGTGATGACAATCCATTAGCTCAGTAAAGCAATCTGCACAATCAAAATAGCTTACAACGTTTTCTTGGTGCATTATTGAGCATACATCTCCGCATGTTAGCGGATAGCCGATTCTGTCCATAAGGTAAAGGATAAAAATTTTTATTTCATTTTTATCAACCATTGGTAATTGCATTTTATTTCTCCTCGTTTTTTGTCGATGTAACGATATCATATCATAAAATTTTAAAGTATTCAAGATAAAATTTTGGCATAGATAATAAAGTTTTTTCATATATATGCAAAAAAGGCTGGTGAAAAAATGAAAAATAATGAAATTATTAAGGTCGAAAATGATTCTGCATTGATTTTATATAAAAAGCCAAGAAAGAGGTTTGGAAAGCTTTTATTTGCTTTGATAATTCTTTCAATAGCTGTTGCTGTTTGCTTAAATTTTAACACCTTGCTTTCATTCATACGGTCTTTAAATGGCGTAAATGATGAAAGCAATCATACATCAGACACAAATAGCGATACAAGCACGGAATCAAGCACAAATTCAAGCATACCTAACGATACCCCTTCAACTAATTCTAGTTTATCCGATATAGCGCCTAGTGGTAGCTATAAAATCTTAGAGAAAACGTTTTCCTTTTCTGAAATTAATAATCAAACCTCATATGAAATTGGAGCTATTGAATATAGTCCTAAAAAAGCGCAAGAAATATATGCAAAATATGGTAACGAGGCTCCTGTTGTCTTAATAATTCACTCGGCTTGTAAGGAATGCTATTCTAACGGAGAGTATTATTCTACTAGTGATGATTTTTATTCCAGCAACGAAAATGTTAAGGAAATTGGAAGATTTATCGCAAATGAGCTTACGGGGCTTGGAATAAACACCATACATATTGATAGCATTTTTAAAAATGGCACCTTATACTCTTCAAAGGAGGAGTACGAAAATGCATTAACGAATGCCTTGAAGGAATATCCTAGTATTGAATATGTGCTAGACATTTCAAGAGATATTCTCATAAATGATGACCTAAGCATGGTAAAGCCGATTTGCAATATAAATGAAAACAAAATGGCACAGGCAAAAATCTTGGTAGGCTCCTCTGAGGATTCCGACCTTTGGAAGAAAAATTTAAGCCTTGCTACAATGCTAGGTAGTAAGAATCCCGAGCTGGTTTACGAGGTAATTTTGTCTAACTTCTCTTATTCATATCAGCTTTGCCCAAGCTTTTTAAAAATTGATATTGGTGCTTTTTCAAACACTTACAGCGAAGCGCTATCTCTTAGTAAGGAGCTATGTATAGGAATTACAGAGCTAATTAGATAGTAATCCAAGCTGTTTTACTGCATTAGCTTTTATGATGCATTTAAAATGCTCAATTATATAAAATAAGGCTCCCGCTTTAATTGCTTTTGCATATTCAGATAAAAATGCAAATTTTAGCTCCTTTGAAAAAATGTTTTCAAGTATTAGATAATAGTGCTCCTTGTCAAAATCATAATATATGGAGCTTTTTTCCTTAAACTCAATTTCGTTTAGTCTGAAGCATACCTTTAAAAGGCTTTTGAAGCTGTCAAACTCATAAATTGATGTATGGGCCGATGCTCTTTTTCCTTGTTCTTTTCCTTGCTTTGAATCATAATTTGTCGTGCTGATAAACACCTCGCACCCTCCATCCTTGCACGGATATATTTCTGTAAATATTTTTCTTCCTATATATGTAAAATCGCTAATCTCTTTTGCAGTGCTTAAAAGCCTTGCAAATGCCTCCTTTATCTCGATATCGTCGTATTTTTCAGAGTCGATTATTTTGTATTCTCTTGCTTCCTTCCCTGATAACGAAATTTTTATTGCATATTTGCCTATTCGCAAAATTTCCATAGAATTCACCTCTTACTTAACATTATATGTTTTGTATTCTTTTTGTGCAAGAAACAATTTTTGGTTAAAAACTATATTTTTCAAAATTTAGGAGTATTTATGAAAAAAATTTTAATTTTCTCATGCTTTTTAATGCTTTTGCTTTGTATTTCTGCTTCTGCTTCAAAGCTTTCGCCTGCTATTGATGTTATTGCAAACGAAAATAGCATTGTGAAGGCAAGTGTTATGCAGGACGGAGAGCTTTTGTTTGACACGTCAGAGTTCGATTCTCATTTGAACACAACGGTATATCAAATAAAAATCTGTTCTCTTCCAGATGCAGATTATGGTAGGCTTATGCTTGATAATCTTTATGTGGTAGAAAATCAGGTTATAAAGCGTGAGGATTTTTCTATGCTAAGATTTGTTTCCTCGGGTAAGGAAATTGACACGTGTTGCTTTTCGTTTGAGCCAAACGGATATGGCTACCAAATAGAATGTATGATAAAATCGCTAAAAAGCGTAAATTTTTCTCCAGTGGCATCAAATGGCGAGGTTGTTTCCGCTTGGACTCAAAGGGATATTTCTTGTTATGGCACCTTACAGGGATATGACCCAGAGGGTGACGGATTAAAATTTGAAATTGTGAAATATCCAGAAAAGGGACTTGTTTCCTTAACCGATAATATAAATGGTGACTATGTATATACCCCATTTAAAAAAGCAAGGGGTAGTGATGCATTTACTTATCGAGTTATAGACTCACATGGTAACATTTCAGAGGAATGCAGAGTAAATATAAAAATTGAAAAGCTTCGCACAAGTCTTGTTTATAACGACATTAGCGACAGCAAGTATCAAAATGCAATTTTAGTGATGTCGAAATATGATATATTAGCAAGTGAAAATGATAAGGATGGCGAGCTTATATTTAATCCAAAGGAAACAATCACAAGAGAAAGCTTCTTAAAGGCTCTAATGGAGATAATGGGAGCAAAAAACGTACCCAGTGTCCAAAAAACGAGGTTTGCAGATGATTTGGAGATTGGCTCAGAGTACAAGGGATATGTAGAAGCTGCGTACTCTCTTGGAATCATAAAGGGTACTGTTGAAAGCGACGGACTACATATTTATCCAAAGAGAGAAATTACTATTTCTGAGGCATCGGTTATGATAAACAACATTCTTGGTGCTAAAGCAAAGGGATATCTTCCAACATTTAAGGATGCTAATGAAATCCCCTCTTGGGCAAGTGAGGACTTAGGCATACTTTGTACGTTAGGAATTTTACATACTGAAAATGGTAAAATCAACCCTAATAGTCCGCTGACAAAGGAGCAAACGGCACAAATACTAATGTCATTGCTTGAATATAGAGGTAAGCTTAAAAATTAAATAACAAAAGAGGCAGATGCTTGATGCATCTGCCTAAATTTATACACTGGGTCGAGCTTATTTAATTTTTAATGATTCAATTTTCTTTTCGTTTGGAGTAACATACGCAGTCCAGTTTACATGATAAATGACGAAGCCAGGCTTTGAACCAGCAGGCTTCTTTACATTTTTAGCATAGGTGTAATCAACTGCGATATTATTCCCCTCTGCTCTTGAATAAAATGCGGCAATTTCGGCTGCCTCTGTAAAATCAAGCTCGCTAGGCTCCTCCCCATGACATTGCATTAGCACGTGCGATCCTGGCATATTTTTTACATGGAACCACCAATCACTCTTTTCAGCTAGCTTTGTAGTTATATAATCATTTTGTACATTATTTTTGCCACAAAGAACAGTGTATCCACCCGTTGTTTTAAATTTTAGTGGCTGTGGTGGACCCTGCTTTGACGCATTATAATTTTTCATTTTTGAAGCATATCCACTATGATAAAGCTCGTCACGTATCTGATTTAGGTCACTTTCCTTCTCCGCCTTAGCAAGTGCATCAAGTACAGTATGAATGTAAGCGAGCTCCGCCCTTGCAAGCTCAATTTGCTTTGTAAGCTCGATTTTTGCTTTTTTGAGCTTGTTGTATTTTTTGTAATACCTTTGAGCATTTTGACTGGGTGATAGCTTTTCATCAAGCGGAATTTCAATTGTTGGACAGGATTCATCATAATAGTTGACCACTCTTGCCACCCTTTCACCCTTTTTTATCATATGAAGGTTGGCAATAATCAGGTCTGCCATAATTCTATATTTCTCCGACTCCTCGCACTGAGCAAGCTCCTCTGTCTGCAAAGCAATTTTTTTGTTTATTCTCGCCTCTGCATTTGTAAGCAGTCTAAATATATCCTGAGACTTTTGTCTCATCCTTTCGCCCTGTGATTTTTTGGTAAAGTACAAATCTATAAGCTCAGAAAAGCTTTCGCACTCTTTATTTTCATAGCTTGTACCCAAATACTCAAGAGGAATGTAAGTAAACTCAAATATGTTTTTTTCTTTGTCTAGAACTAAAACTGGCTTAAAGTCATTTGAACGAATTTTTTCAGAAAAATTAAAAATTTCATCGACCAGTGTCTGTTTTTCGACATTCAAAAGAGCTACATCCGTGCTTTTTGAAGAATTAAAAGCAATTTGTCTTGCCGTCGATGAGGCTATACCAGAAAAGGTTGACAAAATAAATTTATCGCATTTTGCTTCCTTTGGCGCATTGTCGATTGCATTTTCAATTTGCTCCTTGGTCAAGCATAGTGTATTAAGCTTATCTTGTCTTGGTGGCATTTCATATCTCATTCCGACAATTAGCTGTCTTTTTTCACTAGTTGAAAAATCAACCGTTTTTAAAAGAGCTAAAATTTTCTTATCAGCATCTGTTAAAATGAGATTACTAAATTTTCCCATAATTTCACAAATGAGATATTTTTTTACCTTGAATCCCATTTCATCATATGCTTCTATTTCGATTTGGCATACTCTTTCAAGGGTTGGACAAGCAACACTTGTAATTTTTCCTCCTGAAAGGTGCTTTCTTAAAAGCATACATAGCATCGGTGCCTTTTGTGGATTTTCAGATTGTGATGCTGTTAAATTGATTCTTGGGCAATTTGAGCCTGCATTGATAAGGAGTCTTACGTTTTTTATTTGCGAATGTAGCATTAGCACAATTTCATCATTGGATGGCTGATATATTTTCTCTATTTTAAGCTCACCATATGAGCTTATTTCATTTGCGATTAAGCGTAGCATAACTGCGTCAAATGCCATGTTGTTCTCTCCTTTCATTTGCAAAAATGGCTATTACGCTATATATTTTACACCATTTATTTTAATAAGTCAAATATTTTATAACTTTTTTTATATTATATATAGAAAAAAATAGTATTTTGTGCTATACTGTATTGTAAGCTATCTATGGTTAGCCAATATACACACAAGGATTGCTTGAAAGGATTACAAATGGCAAATTATAATGAATATAGCGAACACTTAACCTTACCTCTACTACCTCTTACGGGTGTTGTGTTTGCTTTTCCAAAGGTTACAACTACTATTAATATTTCTGACGCAACTACTATAAACGCAATTGAGCATTCAGAAAAAATCAACACCCCTTTATTTGCTGTAACGCAAAAGGACCCTTATGCAGATTCATTTTCACTTAAAAATGTTGCTCATGTAGGTGTTGTTGTAAAAATTAAGCAAATAACAAGAAAAAATGGAGATATTACTGTTACAGTTGAGGGCATATGCAGAGCTAAAACAATTAATGCTTTCCCCGTTAGTGGATTTTATATGGCCGATGTTAAAACAATAATTCTCGAAAATGATATCTCTGAGGCTGAGGAACGCGCCTACCTTAATGTTATTAAGGAAAAGACCAAGGCTTCTATTTCTCTTTTCTCATCTCCATCAAAGCATCTACTTAGAGCTATTGGTGAAATCGATGAAATTGGACATTTAGTCGATTTTGTTGGTGCCACTGTTATTTCAATCCCAGAGCATAGATATGCTCTACTTTGTGAGTTTGATGAATTAAAGCGTGCGGAGCTTCTTTTACATCTTCTCGAAAAGGAAATTCAGATTGTAAAATATGAGAGAAATTTAAAGAAGAAAACATCTCAAAGCATCGAGGAGCACCAAAAGGAATATTATCTTCGTGAGCAAATGAAGGTGATTCAAAATGAGCTTGGAATTGATTCTCAAAGCGACAGCGAGGAGCTTTATGACCAAATTATTGAGGCTAAGCTACCTAAAATTGTTGAAGAAAAGCTTTTAAAGGAGCTTAACAAGTTCAACAAGGCTCCCTTTGGCTCGCCAGAGGCTGCTGTTATTCGCACTTATATTGAAACCTGTCTTGAGGTTCCATTCAATAAATATTCCAAGGACGAAATCAGTATTAAAAATGCTAGAAGAATACTTGAAAGAGACCATTATGGCCTTGAAAGGGTTAAGGAAAGAATCCTTGAATTTATTGCAGTTAAGGAAATGAATCCTGATATCAAAAATCAAATTATTTGTCTTGTTGGACCTCCAGGTGTTGGTAAAACATCTCTTTGTGCCTCTATTGCACAGGCATTAAAGAGAAGGTATGTGCGTGTTTCACTTGGTGGTGTGCGTGATGAGGCTGATATAAGAGGACACAGAAAAACCTACATAGGAGCAATGCCAGGCAGAATTATAAAGGCTCTTTGCGATTGTAAGGTTGGAAATCCTGTTATGGTTCTTGACGAAATTGATAAAATGACCTCGGATTCACGTGGAGACCCTGCTTCTGCTATGTTGGAGGTGCTTGATTCCGAGCAAAATAAGGCATTCAGAGACCATTTTATTGAGCTTGATGTGGATTTGTCTCATTGCATGTTTATTGCAACTGCAAACACTCTTGACTCAATCCCAGCTCCACTTATTGACAGAATGGAGATTATTGAGCTTTCCTCATATACAAGAATTGAAAAGCTACATATTGCAAAAAATCATTTAATTCCTAAGCAATTAAAGCTTCATGGCTTAAATAAGCGTATGCTTAAAATTGAGGATGATGCTATTTTTGCCATAATTGACTCATATACTGCTGAGGCAGGTGTTCGTAATCTTGAAAGAGAGCTTGCTTCTCTTTGCAGAAAGGCTACAAAGCACATTCTAGAAAAGGGTGTTAAGACTGTTAAAATTACTGCTTCAAATATATCCGAATTTTTGGGTACACTAAAATACGAGCCTGAAAAGATTGATGAAGAAAATCAGGTTGGAGTTGTAAATGGTCTTGCATATACCTCAATCGGTGGTGACTTGTTAAAAATTGAAGCTAGTGTTATGAAGGGTAATGGCAAGCTTCAGCTAACTGGTAAGCTTGGAGAGGTTATGAGAGAATCCTGTGAAATTGCCGTTAGTGTTATTCGTGAAAATGCAGAAAGGCTGGGAATCGACCCTGATTTTTATGCAAATAATGACATTCATATTCACGTACCTGAGGGTGCTGTACCAAAGGACGGACCAAGTGCCGGTATAACTATCACTACTGCTCTTGTTAGCATTTTAACTGGTCGTGCCGTTAAGCGTGATATTGCAATGACGGGTGAAATCACTCTAAGAGGCAAGGTTTTACCAATTGGTGGACTTAAAGAAAAGACACTTGCTGCATATAGTGCAGGGGTAAAATCAATTATAATCCCTAAAAAGAACGAAAAGGACCTTGCAGACATTGAAGGGATAGTGCGTGAAAATGTTAAATTCTTCCCTTGCGAAAATATTTTTGAGGTGCTTGATTTAGCACTTGATCACGACGAAATCATTGCCGTATTCAGTGGCTGTACAGGTAAAGTAAAAAATGAAAGTAAATGTTAATAATGTAACCCTTAGAATGAGTGCGGGAGAGCCAAGGCAATTTCCCAAAAATGTAATTCCACAAATTGCGTTTTCTGGAAGATCAAATGTTGGAAAAAGCTCTCTTATAAACACTCTTCTAAATAGAAAAAGCATGGCAAGAGTGAGCTCTGCGCCTGGAAAGACTATAACCGTCAACTTTTATGACGTTGATTCAAAGCTTTTTCTTGTTGACTTGCCTGGCTATGGCTATGCAAAAAGAACAAGGGAGGACCAAATTAAATGGTCAAGCCTTGTTGACGGATATTTTACAAAAAATCCAAACATTGATTTATTAAAGCTTGTTTTACAGCTTGTGGATTCAAGAATTGGACTTACTAATGATGATATGGATATGATTAGCTTTATGAATGAGGCTGATATTCCATATGTCGTTGTTGCAACAAAAACTGATAAGCTAAATAAAACAGAACGTGAAAAATCGGTAACCTCCTTGGTTACAAATCCTATTTTACGTCCTGGTACTCAAATTATTATGTTCTCTTCACAAACAAAAGAGGGCAAAAATGATGTTTGGGATGCTATTTTAGATTACGCAGAAAACTAATTTTGACTTGACATCTCTGTTTAATTATGGAGGTTTTATGGAAGATTTACTTTATTATTTGTTAGAGCTTTTGTTGATTGCACCTACTGTGCTCATTGCTCTTTCATTTCATGAATGTGCACATGCATTTGTTGCATACAAGCTAGGTGACCCTACTGCAAAGTATATGGGTAGAATGACGCTTAATCCAATGAGGCATTTTGACCTAATTGGTGCTTTGTGCATGCTTCTTTGTGGCTTTGGTTGGGCAAAGGCTGTGCCTATAAATATGATGAATTTTAAAAAGCCAAAGGTAGGTATGGCAATTTCTGCATTTGCAGGACCTTTAACTAATATTATTTTGGGCTTTTTGGGGTGCATTTTGTATGCAATTTCCATTAGATTTATACCTTTATATTCGCTAGAAGGTGTTTCATACTGGATTGCTTACATTTGGTTTACCTTTATTTTTAATTTTGGATACTTAAATATTTTTCTTGCAATTTTCAATTTAATTCCTGCTCCGCCTTTTGACGGCTCGAGAATTTTAGGTGCATTTTTGCCAGACAGGGCTTATTTAAGGCTTCTTTCATATGAAAGATATATTGGTATTGCTTTCTTTGCAATTTATCTTTTAGATTCTAGATATAATGGTCCTATCAGCTATGCTCTTAATTGGGTTGTAAATGGAATATTTAACGGCTTTACAAGCTTATTCTTTTTAATCATTAACTAATTTTGTGAGGAATAAATGGACGATCAAATTACCTATAAGCTGGAGCTTTTTGAGGGTCCTCTTGACCTGCTCCTTAGTCTTATTGCTAAAAACAAAATGAAAATTGAGGATATTCAGATTTCAATTATTTGTGATCAATATATGGAATATCTTGCAAGTGCTGAAAAAATGAATATTGACCTCTCGGCGGACTTTCTTGTTATGGCGTCACAGCTTATGCTAATTAAAAGTCGTATTCTCCTTCCAAGAGCTGATGAGGACGAGGAGGACCCAGCTGAGGAGCTTGCTCGTATGCTTCTTGAATATAAGCATGCAAAGGAGGCTTCGCAAAAGCTAGGAGATTTGTTCTCTGTATATAATGGCAGAATGCAAAAGGACACTGATGAAATTCCGCCAGACCGTACATATGTCGCCGAGCACGATGTCAATCTTCTTCAACAGGCTCTTTTAAGAGTTATGAGCACTATTGAAATTACTGACGAGGAGGCCTCTGAAAGGATTAAGCCTCTTATTAGCACAAGAACTATTTCGGTTGGTGAAAGAGTTTATGCAATTTTACGTATTTTCTTAACTGAGGGTACTAAAATCAATATTTTAAGATGCTTTGATGACGTTAGCACAAAGCACGAGGCTGTTGCTACATTTATGGCTTTATTAGAGCTTTTAAGAGCCGGTCGTATCACACTTGAGGAAAATACTGAGGCTAGCGAAATTGACGGGGTTATTGTGCTTGAAAAGGGCGTTTATATAACCTTATTCACTGGAAAAATAAGAAATCAAGCAGAGGAAAACAATGGATAATAACGAAAGCAGAATTGATAGTAAGGAAATAGAAAATGCCATAGAGGCTATTCTCTTTGCAGCAGGCTACCCTGTTAGCTATACAAAGCTAGGAGAGGTTCTTGCAATGGGCGAGGGTGCTATCAAAAAAAGAGTTAAAAAATTTGCAGAAAAATATAATGCGGACAAGTCTAAGGGCATTATGCTACTTACCTTTGAGACAAGCTGTCAGCTTTGTACAAAGGAAAAATACTTGCCTCTTATTAAAGATGCACTAGGAATAAGAAAGGGTGGAAATCTATCCGCCTCATCACTTGAGGTTTTGGCAATTATTGCATATAATGAGCCAACAACCAGAGCCTTTGTTGACAAGGTAAGAAAGGTTGACAGCGCATATGTAGTAAATTCCCTTTGTGAAAAGGGACTAATTGAGGCTTGTGGACGACTTGATGAGCCCGGAAGACCTCATATTTACAGAACAACCGAAACATTTTTACGTTGCTTTGGTATTGAGTCCTTGGAGCAATTACCATATGTTGACCTACCAAGAGGTAAAAATGAGGGTGAAATCATTCCTATTGAGATTCCTGGTGAGGAAACCGAGGACAATGCCGAGGATAATTCACAAAAGGAGCAAGCTGCTTCTGATGTTGCAGCTGCTACTGAAGAGGAAAATGATTTAATTGACCCTGACGAGGAAGAGGACGATTTAATCGATCCTGATGAGGAAGAGGATGATTTAATTGACCCTGATGAAGAAGAGGACGATTTAATCGATCCTGATGAAGAAGAGGATGACGAGGATTAGTTGTTCCCTGTTTAATTTAGGTTATTTTTGGTAAGAATCCTACTGAAAGGAGAGTGATGCTATGTCTATTTGGTATTATATTGGACTTGCTTTTGTCATTATAAATTTATTTTTCATAGCACTTTTCTTCTTTGCAAGAGCTAAGCTTTTTTTACAATACAAAGACGGCAAAATTTCTTATTACGCTAAAATTTGTGGCATAAAAACTCAGATTTCACTAAAAAAGCGTAAGCACAAGCACGCAAAAAAGGGAAAGCTTCTTTCTTCCTTTAAGCCAAAGGAGACTCTCTCTACTTTTTCAAATCTACTTCTTGAAATTTATGAGCTAAGAGATGCTCTTAGAAAAACCTCTTTATGGTTTTTTAAGCACGTCAGATTTGAAATAAACAAGCTGAATCTTATTCTTAGTGGTAAAAACGCAACAGAAACTGCACTTATGTATGGTGGTGCAACTCAAGCTGTTTCGTACATTCTTGAATATCTTGATAATGTTGCAAGGGTTGACATACCAGAAAATTCTGATTTTATTGTAAAGGCTGATTATTTAAATAATGAATCCACGTTTGAGGCTGATGTTACTATAAATGTTGGATTCTTTAGATATGTATTTTGGCGATATATTTTACTTGATTTAAACTATAACGAAGGTTAAAGGAGATAATTATGGAATCATCAAAGCAAAGCGATTTAATCAAAACTGCCCTTGAGGGTGCAAGAGGACTTATTGATGCAAATACTGTAACAGGTACTCCTATTCATACCGAGGCAGGCACAATAATTATTCCTGTTTCTAAGGTTTTTGTCGGTCTTGCCACTGGTGGAGTTGATTTTCTTGACAAAAAAGGGCTTTCTGACAAGAAAAATTTCGGAGGTGGTGGAGGAACTGGCATCACTGTTTCTCCTGTTGGCTTTTTAGTTATTGACAAGAACGGTAAGGTTGAATTGCTCAATATCAATGCCGAGCCAAAGGATTTAATTACTAATATTTTTGATTTTATTGAGGGAACTCCTGAGCTCATTGAAAGATTTAAAAGGATTTTCTTCAAAAAAGATGAAAATATTGAAGAATAATCTATTTATTTAAAAAATATTATTGTGCATACTATTTAAAAAGCTCTTTTTGGAGGATATTATGCACAAATTTTTTACATCTTTCCTTGTATTCTGTGCTCTGCTTATGCTTTTTTCTCTTTCTGCATCTGCAATAAATGTATCAGCAAAGGGCGCATGTGCAATTGAAGCAAGCAGTGGAGAGGTATATTTTGGTAAAAATGAAAATACCAAAATGAGTATGGCGAGCACAACAAAAATTATGAC
>JAZQHJ010000132.1:0-25059 GCA_045540515.1 Eubacteriales bacterium | reverse complement strand
AGTCAACAAGCTTATCAAGTGATTTATAATCTATACTACCGTCGCTATTCATAGGAGTTACAAGCGCAGTTGCTACGCCCTCAAAAAGTGTTTTTTTCATTTTTTTGTCCTGCCTTTTTTAAAATGTATTTTACTTATAATATTTTACTTAACTAAAATATTTTAATATATTGTAGCACCATATCATTTGTCTGTCAAGTTTTTTGTAAAATTTTCGCAAGGTCTATTGACATTTTTTTATCATAGAATTATAATTTATAGCATAAAACGAAAGTCTAAGCATATTACATCATAATGCTTAGCATAAAAGGAGAAAATATGAAAAGAGTTGTTAGTATACAAGACATTTCCTGCTTTGGCAAATGCTCTCAAACCGTTGCCTTGCCTATAATTTCCTCAATGGGAGTTGAGTGCGCTATTATTCCAACAGCAGTGCTTTCTACCCATACAGGTGGATTTAGTGGCTTTACCTTTAATGATTTGACAGAGGAAATTCCTAAGATTTCAAGTCATTGGCAAGCTTGCAATTTGCATTTTGATACTATTTATACTGGCTATCTTGGCTCAACTAAGCAAATTGATTATGTTATTGATTTTATTTCTAAATTCAGAAGCGAGGACACAACTGTAATAGTTGACCCTGCAATGGCAGACAAGGGCAAGCTTTATGCTGGCTTTGATGATGAATTTCCAAGCCATATGGCACGTCTTTGTGCTCTTGCTGATATTGTAGTTCCAAATATTACAGAGGCTTGTCTTATGACTGGCACAGAATATAAGGAAAGCTACGACGAAAAATATGTAACCGACCTACTTAAAAAGCTTTGTGCCCTTGGAGCAAAAAAGGCGGTGCTTACAGGAATCAGGCTAAATAGTGCAAGACAGGGTGCTTATATGTATGACAGCACAGCAAACTGCTACTTTGCACACTATAATGATCAAATGCCAAGGGATTTTCACGGCACGGGTGACACCTTTGCAAGCGTGCTTGCAGGCGGAATTACAAGTGGACTAAATATTGAATACTCTCTTTCACTTGCTGTTGACTTTACTGTTGAATGCATTCGTACAACAATTCCATATGCAAATGAGCATTCCTATGGAACAATGTTTGAAAAATGCATTTCATTCCTTATCAAAAAGCAAAGCGCACTTTTAAAGAAGACTGAAAAATCAAGGAGCAAAAAATGGAAGCGACTTTAATTGCTACAATTTGCGAAACCATTATGGTAATTTGTTTTGGTGTTTCATGGCCTCTTGCGATTTACAAGAGCATTAAATCAAAAAGTGCTAAGGGCAAGAGCCCATATTTCACTATGGCAATCATTACAGGCTATGTTGCAATCATAATAGGAAAGATTGTGCTTGGCGAATTTGACGGCTGGCTAAACATTTTGAAATTTGTTTTATACATTGTCAATTTGCTTATGGTATCAACCGACCTTTGCCTGTATTACAGAAACAGAAGATATGACCTTGCAAACGAGCAAAAATGAGAAAAGGCGACACGTGTCGCCCTTTTTTGTTTGTAATAATTCTTTTAGTGTCTCTTAAAATGATAAGCTCCTTTATTTGTATAAGCTCCAAACCTGCATTGCACACTCGCCTCTGTTTGCAAAGGCATAGTATGGAATAAGGGTTGCCCTTGTCTTAATCATTTTGTGTGAAAGTGGAGCATAAAGTGAGTCTATCGGCTTTGGATAATAGGCATCAAGAGTAAGGCTTGGCACACCTAAATCCTTTTGTGTTCCCCTTATGATTTTACTGCTTGTGTCAAGCACGAGGGTGTCAATTTCAGTCTCGTTGTCCCACCCCTCCATAAAGTAAACAATAGGTCCACTAGTGATTGCGCATCTGCCAGAATTTGCAAGCACCTTAGAATTTGCCATAATAAATCTTGGAGCTATATCAAAATCAAGCACAATGCTTTCTTTCTCTCTTGCATCAAAAACTGCATAGCCATTTTCAACCCTACCCTTATATTCCAAAACGAACTCTGGGATTCTAACATACAGTCTTGTATTTCCACCACGCACTGTAATTTCAACTCTTCCGTTGTCTGGATATGAGGTTTTTTGCTCTATTTCTAGCTCGGTATCGCCCCTTTTAATCCTTGCTGTGCTTTGCATAAATTGATGTAAATATATAGCATTTTCATCCACTGTATAGAGCAAATTGCCAAGTGAGGGGATAAATCTTACTATATTTGGTGGACAACAGGAGCATTCAAAGACCTCGTGTCTTTCAGCACTTGGTAGCTGTAAGGAATTAAAGCTTACGCTAACATCTCTATTCTTCATATATGGCACAATTTTTAATGGGTTCGAGTAGAAAAATGCTCTACCATTTAATGAAATTGAGGACAAAAAGCCGTTATATAGCACTCTTTCAATTACGTTTGAGTATTTTGAATCATTTGTCAAAAGTAGCATTCTGTGTGCAAAGAGTATAAGTCCGATTGATGCACAGCTTTCGGTGTAGGCAAGCATATTTGGTAAGTCGTATGGCACAGTAAATGCCTCACCTGCACTGCTTGAACCGATTCCGCCAGTTATATACATTTTGTGATTTATTATGTCATCAAAAATTGCTTCACAGGCGTTTTTTAGACCCGTGTCGCCATTTTTTAGGGCTAAATCAGCCATTGCACAGTAAAGATAGGTTGCTCTTACACTATGTCCCTGTGCCGTTTTTTGCTCCCTTGGTGATTCGTGGGATTGATTGTATGCCTTTTTTGTCCAATCAAGCAGTGCCTCTTGCTCCCCTCTTTTTTCGACAAAATGAAAAGCAAGGTCAAGATATTTTTTGTCCTTAGTAAGGTCATAAAGTCGAACAAGTGCAAGCTCAATCTCCTCATGCCCTGGGGTTTCAAAGCCCGTATCCCTTTTAGTTACAAAGCGGTCAATTACATAATCAACATATTTACGGCAAATATCAAGCAATGCCTCCTTGCCCGTTGCCTCATAATAGGCAATTCCTGCCTCAATTAAATGTCCTAGGCAGTATAGCTCGTGGTTGTCCCTTACTGTAAAGTGCTCCTCATTTTCGTTTACAAGGTAGTAGCTATTAAAATAGCCACACTCGTCCCTACTTGCCTCAATGTCGCTTACCATTTGGTCAACAAGTGCTTCAAGCTCAGGATTTCTTTCCTTGCAAAGTAAATAAGCTACTCCCTCAATCCACTTTGCAACGTCACTATCCCAAAAGATATGCGCCTTTTTTTCAGCATTCTTGTCGCATTTTAGCGCATCAAAGCGACCGGTTTCCTTAAATCTTTCATAAACGGCATATACCGTTGTATTCCTTATAAGCTCTTGCTTTTGCTTCCAAAAGCCACCTGTAATTTCAACGCTTTTAAAATCTACTCTTTGCATATTATTTTACCCTTTCAAAATAAAGCAATCTATCAAGTGGTGCTTTTATCATCATTTTTTGTTCACCCTCATAGATATTTCCGTCTTTAATTTTTACTTTTAAAAGTATATTTACGCTTTCTCCAAGTGCATTTTAACATTATTTTCATTATAATACTTTTATATAGCCCTGTCAACAAAAAAGCACCCAAATGGGTGCTTTTGATTTTATATTTCATCATTTGATGAGGTGTCACAGCAACAGCATGTTCCGTTCTTTTTTGCCGAGCATGCTCCACTGTCTGGACAGCCGATACATTTTTTGCCCTTTTTCTTGGCAATTATTATGTATGCAAGTGCTGAGCCGACTATTGCAAATATTACAATTCCTGCAATTATGCTTTCAATCATACGCTTACCTTGCCCTTCCCTTTGACCTTATTTTCCGCTTGCTCTTGCTTTAAGCTTTTTTGCCTTTTGATGATAAGGAAGGTTAAAATTCCCGCAAATACTGCAACAAATGCCCAACCAACAATTGGCATCCAAGCCGATGCAAACGATACGCTTTTGTTAAATATTGTTCCAAAGAAGTTTACGATAAAGCCTATTGTGTAGCCAACGCCAAGTTGAAGTCCTATGCCACCCCAGAACCATTTTCTGCTCTTTATTTCAGCATTCATAGCGCCAATTGCTGCAAAGCATGGTGGTGTAAATAGGTTAAACATTAGGTATGCAATTGCCGCAGCCTTTGAAATTGCCATAATTCCGGCAACCTCAGCACCTGCTCCCTCTAACATTGCAAGCTCCTCTGTGTCAATTAGGTTTTCAAGTCCTACAAAGCATACTGCAAGAGTTCCAACTACATTTTCCTTTGCAATAAAGCCTGTAATTGCTGCTGCCGCAAGCTGCCATGCAACTACGCCTACAATTGGAGCAAATATGTATGCAAATGGAAGTGAGATTGTAGCAAGAATTGAATCACTTGCATTCTCTGCTGGTGCAAATGACCATGTAAAGCTCTGCATTAGCTGTACTACAAAGTTACAAACAAGAATGATTGTACCTGCCTTAACAATGTAAGCCCAACCACGTTGTAGCATTGACTTACAAGCTCCTAGCACACTTGGAGCCTTGTATTCTGGTAGCTCCATAATAAAGAATGATTTTCTGTTCTTATGTCCTGTAAGAAGGTTTACAAGTAGTGCGCAAAGAAGAATGATTGCAATACCCATAAAGTACATAAGAGGAGCAACCCACCAAGCATTATCAAAGAATGCACCTGCAAATAGTGCAATAACTGGTAGCTTTGCGCCACATGGCATAAATGGAGCAAGCATTGCTGTTGCTCTACGCTCTCTTTCGTTTCTAATTGTACGACAAGCCATAACGCCTGGAATTGCACAGCCTGTTCCGATTATGAATGGTATTACGGATTTTCCGCTAAGTCCAACCTTTTTAAAGATTGGGTCAAGCACTACTGTTGCTCTTGCCATATAGCCACAATCTTCAAGCAGTGCAATTAAGAAATACATTACCATAACAAGTGGTAAAAAGCCGATAACAGCGCCAACGCCACCTATAATACCGTCAACGATGATTGATGTAAGAATTGGACTTGCATTTGCCATCCAACCAGAAACAATCTCGCCAAACCACTCAATTACATTTACAAGTCCCCAAATATGGAAGCCGTTTTTAAGGGTATAGCCCTCTGCAATCCATACACCAGGTCCTGCCTGTGAAATCCAGAACACTGCAAAAATTACAAGTGCAAAGATTGGAATACCAAGCCACTTGTTTGTAAGAATCTCATCAGCCTTGTCCTGCTTATTTGCCTTATTTGTATGAATTTTTCTTGTTTCAACCTTGGAAACCACGTCGTTTACAAAGGCAAAGCGACGTTTGTCCGCCTCTAAAACTGCATTCTTGTCGCGAAGGTCAATATCGCCCTGTACGTACGGAGCTTTTTGCTCCCTTCCTATGCTATCAACTGCGATTTTTACAACCTGACTCAGTCCCCTGTTGCTTGTTGATACGGTTTCAATTACGGGACAGCCAAGCAAGCTTGAAAGAAGTGAAGAATCAATTACCGTTTCCTTCTTTTCGTTTAAATCGGTTTTATTAAGTGCTATTACCACAGGAATACCAAGCTCTAATAGCTGTGTTGTGAAAAATAGACTACGGCTAAGATTAGTTCCGTCAACAATGTTAATAATTACGTCCGGATTTTCATTTTTTATGTATGCGCTTGTAACACCCTCCTCAGACGTAAACGGCGACATTGAGTAAGCACCGGGAAGGTCAACTGCTATAACGTCCTTACATTTACCGCAAAGACTTTTCTTAATTGGGTGCTCCTTTTTTTCAACGGTAACGCCTGCCCAGTTGCCCACCTTTTCGGATGAGCCCGTTAGGGCATTATACATTGTGGTTTTACCGCTGTTTGGATTACCCGCAAGAGCAATTTTCATATATTTTTTCTCCTAAAATATTATCAACTGTTTTAAATTGACTAAGTTAGCCTTGGCTAACTCAAATCCAAAAAAATAATCGGGCACGATTATTTTAAATTTCGATAGCGGATGCAAGGTTCATATCTATACTGTATCTTCCATCCTTTATTGAAATTGTAAGACCACCTCTGCGTCTTGCAATTACAGTAATTGGTTCACCACTGTAACAGCCAAGAGAAAACAAGAAAGCAACTAATTCCTCATCGTCTGTATTTATTTTTTTGATGATATATTCCTTTCCAATTTCCGCATCACGAAGTGTCATAATCTGCTCCTTAAATACCCTTCTAGGTGATAAGTTAGCAACTGCTAACCAAAGATATTATAGCCCTTTGACCATATTTTGTCAAGTGCTTTTTTGAATTTTTTTTGATTTTTTGCAATTTTATCATTTTGCATAATTCAAGGCTGATTTTAATTGAAAATTCAGTCAAGGTGTGCTATAATTTTATTGAGGTGATATTATGATTAAAAATGTAATTTTTGACTGTGGACAGGTGCTTGTTCACTTTGAGCCTGAATATATGGTAAGGCAATATGTCAGCAATGAGGCAGATGTTTCTCTGCTTACTGAGGTGGTTTTTGACCGTCTTTACTGGGATGAGCTTGATATGGGTACAATTAGCGACAAAAAAGCCGTTTCCTTAATGAAAAAAAGACTTCCAAAAAGGCTCCATGAGCTTGCTAGCGAAATTTATTATGGTTGGATTTACAACATTCCCGAGATTGAGGGCATGCGTGAGCTTATTACATATATAAAGGAAAAGTACGGAGTTAAGACCTACTTGCTTTCAAATATTTCAAAATATTTTGCATCTCATAAAAAGGACGTGCCGATTCTTTCCTTGCTTGACGGCTATATTTTTTCATCAAGCATTGGAATTGTAAAGCCCAGCAAGGAAATATATGAGCATTTGCTTAAAGAATATGATTTAGACCCCACCCAGTGTCTGTTTATTGACGACAGGGCCATAAATATTGAGGCAGGAAAATCTGTTGGAATTGACGGCTACATCTTTGACGGAAGCCTTGAAAAGCTCCTTGATTTCTTAAATCGTCGCCTTAGCCTTACGGGAATGACACGAACCAGCCTAAATCCTACTGTTTAAAGCACCTTTGAGCTGTCTTGCGTAAAAGGCTAAGCTTGGATAATATAATAACACGGCTTGGGCTGGTGCATTTTTTGTGCATTGCCTTGATACGAAGCCTTCCGTGTTATGCTTTGAATTTTTAAAATTGATAAAAAAGAGGACAAGCTACTTGTCCTCTTTTCGTTTTATAGAAATTTTTCAAATACGCTATCTACAAAGGCTATATCCTTTTTATTCATAAGGTGCTTATATTTTTCGTAATACGCCTTTAAGGCATCCTTATTTATTTCCTTTGGTGATTTGCTAACCCTTGCTTCAAAGTTTTTGTAGGTAATATCCTCAATTGCACTATCAGGAATACAAAGTCCCGACTCATATCGGTCTGCAACTGCCTTTATTGCGTCCGCACTTGCAAGAAATCTGTAAACTCTGTCAACAAGCCACATGCTACACTCACTTGGACGTGGGAAGTATGCATCAGTGCCTAAAACAATTCTTTTTGAGTATTTTGTAAAAAAGTCTCTAAAATAGTCCTTGTTTTCATAAAAGGAAAGATACATTTCCCAGCCGGGAGTTAAATCTACGCACACGTTTGGATATTTTTCAAACAAATCTATAAGCTCGCTTGGGCTTTGCGATTTAAAGAAAAAGTGTGCAAACGTTACTTTTAGCATTGGATGCTTTTCAAGTATTGCATATATCTGTCTATAAATTTCCTCACTTGTAGCAAAGGTGTCATCTCCATAGTAGTCAAGTCCCTTTTCAGTCCAAAACTCCTTTGGGTCGCACGCATGGAAAATGATATGCGTTCCCTTTTCCTCTGCCCTTGCAAAGAATTTGTCATGCTCACTGTTCAAAAGATTTTTGCCTATTGTCCTATGTAGCGTTGGCTTGCCTTCCAGCATTTTAATTCCGTCAAAGCCGATTTCTTCAAGCTCATCAAGCTGAGTTGCAAAATCCATTTCCTGTGGCATCGTGTTACCCATTGGATATTTATCATAAAGAAGCCCTGCGTGTGCAAAGGTTTCCTTATTTATTAGCTTATATATTGCACACATTAAGTTGCTTGTTACGTCGCTACCGAATCCCGACGGAAGGGCGCAAAGGTTCAACCCTGCAAGTCCCATTTCGTTTCTATATTCCTCAAAGCAATGGAAAAACTCATTGCCGTTTTCGTCAGTCCAATCATAAAAATGCAGGTGTGAATCTATTACCTTGTGCTTCACTCTTGGAAATTCTTTGTTCATATTACTTCTCCCAAAATTAAAACTCTAAGCAGTGCCCTATGCTAACTTTATTTTATCACACCAAGCACCCTTTTGCAATATTTAAAATAAAACGGCTCTCACAAGGAGAGCCGTTTTTTATTTATTATTTGTCCTCATTCTCATAGAGCTTAACAAATCTTGTAAGTCTTTCATACTTAGCCTTTGCTTGTGCCTCACTCTTAGCAAAGAGGTCAGCTGCTCTTTGTGGGAATTGTTGATTTAGACGTGCATAACGTGTTTCGCTAGCAAGGAATGCTTGGTAGTCGCCTGTTGGCTCCTTGGAGTCAAGTGCGAATGGATTCTTGCCCTCAGCTTTGAGTGCTGGGTTGAATCTAAATAGGTTCCAGTAGCCTGCGTCAACTGCCTTCTTCATTTCGTTTTGACAGTTAGTCATACCACCCTTTAAGCCGTGCATTTCACATGGTGCATAGCCGATGATGAGTGATGGTCCTGGATAAGCCTCTGCCTCTGCAATTGCCTTGATTGTTTGTGCTGGGTTAGCACCCATAGCGATTTGTGCTACATATACGTAACCGTATGACATAGCGATTTCAGCAAGGTTCTTCTTGCCTACTGCCTTACCAGCAGCTGCGAACTGAGCAACCTGACCTACGTTTGAAGCCTTTGATGCTTGTCCACCTGTATTTGAGTAAACCTCTGTATCAAATACCATTACGTTTACGTCTTCACCTGATGCAAGAACGTGGTCAAGACCGCCAAAGCCGATACCGTAAGCCCATCCGTCTCCACCGAAGATCCATACGGACTTCTTTGAGAGGTAGTCCTTTTCAGCAAGGATTTCCTTAGCAACTGGGCATCCTGCCTCTGCTGCCTTTTCAAGCTCAGCAATAAGTGCCTTTGTAGCGCCCTCGTTTGCCTTTCCGTCATCCTTTGTTGCAAGGTAAGTAGCTATAACAGCCTTTAACTCATCAGAAGCCTTTTCGCTTTCTGCCATAGCCTCAACCTTAGAGATAAGCTTGTTACGGATTGTCTTTTGACCAAGGTACATACCAAGACCGTGCTCTGCGTTATCCTCAAATAGTGAGTTAGCCCAAGCTGGTCCACGTCCGCTATCCTTGTTTACTGTGTATGGTGTTGAAGGAGCTGAGCCACCCCAAATTGATGAACAGCCTGTTGCGTTAGAAATGTACATTCTTTCGCCAAATAGCTGAGTGATAAGACGTGCATATGATGTTTCAGCACAGCCTGCGCATGAGCCTGAGAACTCAAGTAGTGGCTGGTTGAACTGGCTACCCTTAACTGATACCTCATTTACAGGTAGAGCCTTCTTTGATACGCTTGCAACTGTGTAGTCAAATGCTGCCTGTTGGTCAAGCTGTGTATCCTGTGGAACCATTCTGATAGGTGCATTTTCTGGCTTTGTCTTAACAACTGGACATTGATTTACACAAAGTCCGCATCCCATACAGTCAAGTGGGCTGATTGAAATTGTGAACTTGTAGTCCTCAAAGCCCTTCATTGCCTTAACAGCTGTTAGCTTTGTTGATGCAGGAGCATTTGCAGCCTCATCAGCTGAAAGAACGAATGGACGGATTGTTGCGTGTGGACATACATATGAGCACATATTACATTGTGAGCAGTTTTCTGGAATCCACTCTGGAACCATTACTGCAACACCACGCTTTTCATAAGCAGCAGCGCCCTGTGGGAATGTACCGTCTGCGTAGTCAACGAATGCAGAAACTGGGAGCTTATCACCCTCCATCTTTGATACAGGGAGAAGTACGTTTTCAACATACTTAACAAGCTCTGGACGGTTGCCCTTAACTGTTTCCTTAACGTCAGCAACATCAAGGCTCTTCCATGATGCAGGAACGTCAACCTTTACAAGTGCGTCCTTACCAGCATCAATTGCCTTGTAGTTCATTTCAACAACTGCCTCACCCTTCTTGAGGTATGACTTCTTAGCCATGTACTTCATCTTTTCGATGGCCTCGTCAATTGGCATAATGTTTGCAAGTGTGAAGAATGCGCTTTGGAGAATTGTATTTGTTCTCTTGCCCATTCCGATTTCAACAGCCTTGTCAATTGCGTTTACGATGTAGAACTTAACGTCGTTTTCAGCAATGTACTTTTTAACCTCGTTTGGAAGCTTTTCTTCAAGCTCCTCAACTGTCCATTGGCAGTTAAGTAGGAATGTACCGCCTGGCTTAACGTCGTTTACAATCTTGTAGCCCTTCAAAATGTATGATGGGTTATGGCAAGCAACGAAGTCTGCCTTTGTGATGTAGTATGGGCTCTTAATAGCCTTATCACCGAAGCGAAGGTGTGAAATTGTAATACCACCTGTCTTCTTTGAGTCATACTGGAAGTATGCTTGAATGTATTTATCTGTATAGTCACCGATAATCTTAATTGAGTTCTTGTTAGCACCAACTGTACCGTCTCCACCAAGACCCCAGAACTTGCAAGAGATTGTTCCCTGTGCACTTGTGTCTGGTGCTACCTTTTCTGGAAGTGAAAGACCTGTTACGTCATCAACAATACCGATTGTAAAGTTGCTCTTTGGTTGCTCAGCTGAAAGGTTTTCATATACTGCAAAGATTGATGCAGGTGTTGTATCCTTTGAGCCAAGACCATATCTACCACCAACAACCTTAGCGCTTGAGCCCTTAATTGCAAGAGCAGAAATAACGTCGAGGTAAAGTGGTTCACCAAGTGAGCCAGGCTCCTTAGTTCTGTCAAGAACTGCAATCTTCTTAGCTGTTTGTGGGATTGCCTCGTAAAGCTTGTCTGCAACGAATGGACGGTATAGTCTTACCTTAACAAGACCAACCTTTTCGCCCTTAGCCATGAGGTAGTCAATTACCTCCTCACAAACGTCACAAACTGAGCCCATTGCAACGATAACTCTTTCAGCATCTGGAGCACCATAGTAGTTAAATAGCTTGTAGTCTGTGCCAAGCTTTTCATTAACCTTGCCCATGTACTCCTCAACGATTGTTGGGAAGTTGTCGTAGTATGTATTACATGCCTCTCTGTGTTGGAAGAAGATGTCACCATTTTCTGCTGAGCCACGGAGTGCTGGGTGCATTGGGTTGATTGAACGGCTACGGAATGCTTGGATTGCATCCTTGTCAACCATTTCTTCAAGGTCCTTGTAGTCCCAAACCTCAATCTTTTGGATTTCGTGTGATGTACGGAAGCCGTCGAAGAAGTTAAGAACAGGAACTCTGCCCTTTATTGTTGAAAGGTGAGCAACTGCACCAAGGTCCATAACCTCCTGTGGGTTTGTACAAGCCATCATAGCATAACCTGTTTGACGGCAAGCATAAACGTCGGAGTGGTCACCGAAGATGTTGAGTGCGTGTGATGCAACACAACGTGCAGATACGTGAATTACGTTTGGAAGTAGCTCACCTGCGATTTTGTACATATTTGGGATCATCAAAAGAAGTCCCTGTGAAGCTGTGTAGGTTGTTGTTAGAGCACCAGCAGCAAGTGAGCCGTGAACTGTACCAGCTGCACCAGCCTCAGATTGCATTTCTGTAACCTTTACCTCTTCACCGAAAATGTTTTTAAGACCAGTAGCTGACCAAGCATCAGTAAGCTCTGCCATTACACTTGATGGTGTAATAGGATAAATCGCTGCAACCTCTGTAAACGCATAGCTGACAGTAGCGGCGGCGGTATTACCGTCCATTGACTGTTTCTTTCTTGTAATCATTTTACAAAAAACCTCCATATTTTTATTTTTTCCACATTATATAATAACACCTTCGTGTTAAAATTTCAAGTACAATATTGATTTTTCCATCTTATTTATAATAATTTGTGAATTTGCACAAATTTAATTTACAATTAAAAAATAAAATATGCAATAATTTTTTTTGCGTTTTTTAAAATTTTTGTACGGCTATTTTGCTAAAAGAGCTGTGGAGAATTATTCTACCTCATCCTCAAATTCATCAAGGCTGATTTCATTTAAAGCATTTTTAGGTATGCTCCCCTTAACTCTTTCAAAGTATGATATTTTTTGACGTATCATTCCTAGCAGCTGATTTTGCATGCTAACCCCCTCTTTTTTAGACACGTATGCGAGTTTTTTTGCCATTTCCTCGTTTAGTCTTATTTTTAAAAGCTTGCTTTTCTTCATATTAAATTCTCCTGTAAATTCCCCTTGAATTTTTGCCATTCCTTTTTTTATTTTAACATATTTTTTATATCTTGTGTTGCGTTTTTTGACAAAATATGATAAAATTTCAATATAAAGCTTTTAAGAGGTAAAATTATGATAAATCATGCTTACAGTGCAGGGCTTTTAGGTGTTGACGGCTATTTGGTTACAGTTGAGTGCCATTCCTCATCAAAAAGGCTTCCCTGCTTTGAAATTGTTGGGCTTCCCGACAATGCCATAAAGGAAGCAAAGGAAAGGGTTAGGGCTGCCGCTATTAACTCAAATCTTCGCTTCCCAGATAAGGAAATCGTTGTAAACCTTGCCCCTGCCGACACAAAAAAGGAAGGCTCGTCCTTTGATGTTGCGATTTTGGTAGCCATTTTAAAATGCAGTGGGGCAATCAACGAGGATGCAAGGCTTGATGACTGTTGCTTCATCGGTGAGCTTTCACTTTCTGGACAGTTAAGAGGTGTTAAGGGCGTGCTCTGTATGGCATCGGCAGCAAAAAAGGCTGGCAAGACTACTATTTTTGTTCCCTACGAAAATGCCAAGGAGGCAAGCGTTATTGGTGGAATTACTGTTTATGGTGTCAAGACTATTAACCAAATTGTTGACTATTTCAATGGCTTTGGCGGTAATCTTGACAAATTTGAGTATTCCCGTGAGGAATTTGACGAGGAAAATGACGCACTTGACTTTTGCGACGTGCTTGGTCAAAAAATGGCACGTCGTGCCGTTGAGATTGCGGCAGCAGGTGGGCATAATATTTTGCTTATCGGTCCTCCTGGCACTGGCAAATCAATGATTGCTAAGCGCATTCCCTCAATTTTGCCAAAAATGACCTTTGAGGAGTCAATTGAAACAACTAAAATTCACTCTGTTTCGGGAATTTTGCCAAGGGAAGCATCCCTAGTTAAGCAACGCCCCTTCAGAGCACCACACCATACAATGTCCGCAGTTGCTCTTGCTGGTGGTGGCAGAAATCCTGCCCCTGGTGAGGTTTCCTTGGCACACAATGGCGTTTTGTTCCTTGATGAGCTTCCCGAGTTTAACAGGCTTGTTACTGAATCACTTCGTCAGCCCCTTGAGGATGGTAAAATCACAATAACAAGAGCTCTTGGCAGAGTTACCTATCCGTCATCATTTATGCTTGTTTGCGCAATGAATCCCTGTAAGTGTGGATACTATGGTCATCCAACGCACGAATGTACCTGTAAAAAGAGTGATATCAAGCGATACGTATCTAGAATTAGCGGTCCGTTGCTTGATCGAATAGACATTCAAATTGAGGTCTCCTCGCTTGAATATAGTGAGCTTTCCACCTCAAAAAAGGCAGAGGGCTCTGCTCAAATAAGAGAACGTGTTAATAGGGCTCGTGCAATTATGCAAAAGCGATTTAGTGGTTTAGTGCGTGAAAATGGCTCGGCTATTACCTGTAATGCGCAAATGGAGGCATCCCATATAAGAGAGTTTTGCAAGCTTGATGAGGCTTGCACAAGGCTTATGGAAAATGCGTTTAACACCCTTGGCCTTAGTGCAAGAGGTCACGACAGAATTTTACGTCTTGCAAGAACGATTGCCGACCTTGCCGACTCTGAAAAAATTCTACCTATGCATATTGCCGAGGCAATTCAGCTTCGTACACTGGACAAAAAATATTTTCAATAAGAAAACGCATCACCTCTGTGATGCGTTTTTTGATGCTTATAGCTTATTGTGAGCTTCCTTTAATTGCTCATAGCAAAGATATGACACACGGGGAGCTCCTAGCTCTCTTGTGCTTTTAAAATCTCCGTGAAAATCACTTCCTCCACTTCTTACAAGCTTATATTTTTCAATCAAGCCTTCAAGGATTGGAAAATCATACTTTATATGACTCGGATGATCAACCTCAATTCCAACAAGTCCTACCTTACTTGCTTGCTCCACAAATTCTCTTATCTCATTATAGTCAAGGGACAGTGCTGGATGTGCTAAAACCGGAACACAGCCCCAGCTTACAATTTGACGTACTGTATCAATTGCATCTGGGCGAACGCTTCCGTCATAGTATTTTCCACCCTCCTTTAAAAGGGTGTCAAATGCTTCCTCAATACTCTTTACGTACCCCTTTTCTACAAGCCTATTTGCAAAATGAGACCTGTTTACATTTTTGCCGTGCTTTTGTTCAAGCTCAAAAAAGTCAATCTCGTACCCGTCTGCACGTAACCTCTTTGCTAGCTCTATGTTGCGTTCTTTTTTATTTTTTCTTACCGTTTTTGTAAAGTCATCAATGCCCTGTGTATTGTTTAGGTCAATAAACATACAATGCATATGAACTTCCTTGCCACTATATTCACAGGTTAGCTCACTGCCAAGGATATATTCAATTCCTTGTGCCTTGGCTTCCCTTTCAAATTCTGCAAGTCCGTCTATTGTATTATGGTCGGTAAGAGCAATGGCGCAAAGCCCCTTGCTTTTTGCAAGTGAAACAATTTCACTCGGTGTGTACGAGCCGTCTGAATAAATTGAATGTGTGTGTAAATCGCAATATTTCATTTTTATCCTTTTAATTCTATCTTTTCAAATTTCATAAATTAAATATTTAAAATAGTTTTAAGACAATGACTCTTGCATCATTCGTTTCTTTTTATACTCATTTCAAAGCTTTTGTTATGACGAGAAACTATATCATATAATTCATCGCATGCTCGTATAGAGCAAACATCTTTAGGCATATCATCGCCCGTACGATTGAGATAAACACAGTTTATTCCCAAAGAAAGGCATGGGTTTATATCTGACTGCATACTGTCTCCTACGTATAAAATTTCCGAAGGAGCAACCTTTGCAATTTTACAAACTTCCTTAAAAATGCGAATGTCTGGCTTTGCATAGGGATAATCACCTGCACAAACGATATATTGAAAGTATTGAGCTATTCCGGTTGTTTCAAGCTTTTGCTTTTGCTGGGCCGAGTCTCCATTTGTAAGAATCCCAAGACTGTATTCCTTTAAAGCCTCAAGACTTCCTTTGATTTCTGGAAATGCCTTCCAGTTAATCTCAAAATAATACAAGTATTCATCATAGATTTCAAGAAGCGTCCTTGTTCCCATATCTATTCCATAAGCTTCAAAAAGATCTGCAACTCGGCGTTCTCTTTGCTCCATATAAGTACATTCGCGTTTTAAATATGATTCGTAGTGTAACTCTGTTAATGAATCCCATTTTTTCAAAAATTCAACCTCGGACACGACAGCATCAAATCCATATTTTTTGTATAATGTGCGACAAGCGCAGTTTTGCGCCGTCTTTTGATCAATTAAAGTTCCATCCAAATCAAAAAAAATCGTAGTAATCATAAAATCCTCTTTTACAATAATCTATATAAATTTTACTAGTGTATTCATATTTTCAGCAACGTATCCACACTTTTTAAAATAGCCAACGCAGCCTGCCGATGAATAAATCACTGCTTGACTTACGCCCTTTTCTTTTGCATAAAGTTCTGCTATTTTAAGCATTTCCTTACCAATACCTCGATGCTGTAAAGCTGATTGAATGTTCGCACCTTCTCCAACCTTCAGCGGCCTTCCAAGTGTTCTAATATCTCTTATCACAAGTCTGTTGTTAAGAATAGAAAATCGAATAAAGCCTAGAATCACATCATCATTTGTTACACATTGCACACAAGCGTGGTCTCCATGAGAATAGGTTTCATAATGCCAATTCTTAATGTCGCTATAATTAATCTTGTTATTTTGAAAAGACCTTTGCCACATACATCTAGTAATATTACGATATTTTGAACGATCAATAATTTTAAAAGGACCATATGCCACTTCATCCTCGCGAAAAATTCTTTGAAGGCGGTTAACGTGTGCATCAGGTGGAATATGCGGTAATACTCGGCGAAGAAAGAGGTCATATTCATCATCGCCTATCGGCTTCCACAAACCTTGATTGAACAAATTATAAAGTGGTTGTTGCGCTTCCTCGTTAAGCAAAAGTAAGCAAGGATAAACCTTTAAAGAGTCGGGATAATATTCATCTTGCCAAAGGCCTGTTGTTAGCATATCAGCATCGGTCTGCTCATCTGAACCATAAAGTCCCAACATGACCTGAAATCCTAACTCAAAGCCATACGAGCGTATCAATTTCGTCGCTCGACGGACCTCATTTGTAAGGTGTCCTCGATTGTTTTGTTGTAACACCTTATCAGAAAGAGATTGAACCCCTATTTCAACGCTAGTAACGCCCCACTTCCTCATAAGTCTGCACCATTCGTCCGTTATCTGGTCAGGTCGAGTTTCAATAACCACCTGCACACATTTATCCTTTGCGGTCTCCTGTGCCTTGAAAGCTTTTTCAAAGGTTTCGCTTTCAAATCCATTTAATAGGTCGTAAACCTCTTTTATGTAGCTTTCTAAATATTTAGGATCGTAGTTTGTAAAAGAGTTTCCTTTTATTCTTAGTTCAAACTTATTTCCAGTATTAAGCACTACGTTTTCATTTTGACAACGAGAAATGAGCTGTTTTGATGATGACCAATTATGATTCACAGCAAGCAAAGTGTCTTGATTTGGCACAGTACTTCTTGTTACTTTGCTTTCCTTTATACAATAAAGACAATTGCCTCCACAATCACAGGGCTTTGTGTATAAAACGACCATGTATTTTCCGGTGTTGTTATCCATATTTGTTCTTCGTTCCATTTTTACTCCTTTAATAATTTTTCAATGATTTGAATTTTTTTCATAAAATAGCGTCTGCAAATCGGAGACTGACAAAGGGCTTGATAAAGTTGTTGTGCTTCTGACAAGTTTCCAGAATAAAAATAATATTGTGCCTTCAAAAATAGATATTCTATTCTGTATATTGGAAGATCATAAATTGAAAAAGTTTCGTCCAGATCACTCATTAATCCTTCGGCCATTGCAAGAAATCTTTTCTTTCCTCTTTGAGTTTTTTCATTCTCATATAAACTCAAGTATAAGGCTAACATCTCGTTTAAAATAAGTGGGAGTTGATCCATGCGTCCTACACTTTTTGCATCCTCTATGGCAGAATTTCCATAATTTAAACATTCTTTAATTGCTTTGCTCCTATTAAGTCCTTTGGCACGTATCAAGGAAATCTGTGTCATAAGAAAGCTAGCATATGTTCTTTCGTGTTTCTTACTTCTATCAAACAGCGGTATGTATTTTCTTTCAATAATATCACATATCTTTATTTTTTCCTTTTTGTTCACTATATGTAAGCGAATATAGCAATAATTAAACATTCCAGTAGAACGCAATCTGTCTTCTCTTAATGAATTTAAAACCTCATTCGCCTGTGGCCAACGATTTTCGCCAAGGAGATACAAGAGATAGGCATAACGCGTAAGAATATTAGTTTTCAACTGATCTTTATCCATATCCTTAGCATAAGGATTTGCTTCAGAATTCTGTTCCTGTGCCTTTTCTAAAGCCAAAAGTGCTCGTTTGAATTCTTGTTCGCTTTCAGCTAACTTTCCTTGAAGCATTAAATTTCGTGCAAGGTTCTGTCCGTCTGATGCCAAAAACATATGATGATTTAAAGACTTGTATATCTCAAGTTCTCTTCTTCGGAGAAGTTCGGATTCTCTTAAATTACCAATGTTGTTCTGTAAATAAGCTGCAACTGAGCAGAGCCATGCTGCATCTATGTTCGAAAGTTTAGGGTTTGGTTTCCAATCATTTGATACATTGAAAAACAGCGAAATGGCAAAAAGGTCATTAGTGGTAGCCCCCAACTGCTTTTGACTAAAAAATTGTCTTTTTCTAAAAACTCTCTCCCATAGAATCAAAAGAGCGCTTTGAGGATCATCTGCTTGATTGTAATAAAAAATCGCATCATAAAGAGGAAGCATTTCTGCAATTGTTTTAACATTTTCATCAACGCACAAAGAGGAATAGTATTTCCCCAAAGCAAGGTTACATCGACTAAATATCTCTGGCATTGCTTCTTTAAATCTACAACGACAACGCTCTTTAACTATTGGAAGAAGCTTAATGTCATACTCACCATACATCAAGCCAACATTTTTGAAATTGTTAATTATTCCTCGCAAATCGTTTTCACGAACAGGCATAACACTGAACTCTTGCTTAATTTTATCAATTAGATATAACAAGCTTTCATAATTTATATCACGATTGAATAAACAACAAAGTGAAAGGATGATTCCTTCTTGAGTATCAAGCGTCCAAATTCCTTCATAAAAGGAAAGTATTTGATCTACATGTTCAACGTGTCTAGAACTGTAACTTACACGATAGCGCTCTCTAATGTTTCCATTATAGTGACCGACTAATAGTTTTCCAAGAAGTGTTATTGACATAGGATCACAGCATAGCTCATTCACTGCCAAGGTAAGCTCTTGTTCGCTTCCGTTTACGCCAATATCTCTCAAAATTTTTACACCCTCTTTTGGTGTTAGCCTTGGAAGAGGAAAAATTTCAGCTCGATCGACATAATATTGAAGATCTGCAACTGGAGTACTGGAAAGCAAAAGCAAAAGACTATTTTTATTAGAAGACCGTGCAACGGATGTAACTATTTTTTTAACGGCTTGATTTTGTAACATTCCCTCCTGACCTTGCTTTCTGCTTTGAAAAACATCCATTCCATCAAATATTAAGAGTACCGAATGCTCTTGCATAAATGTTGCTATAGCTGTAGCCTTTTCTAACTCATTTGACAACTCTATAGCATTATCAATGTTGAAAAACGAGATTGCATATTCAAAGAAATCGCTCAAATTTGATGAAAAAGCATAATTTTGGTTTCCTTGTTCAAATGACCAATAAAGCACATATTCTGCATCATTGTAATTATATGGTGCAATTCGAGAAAGCCAATGAAACACAAAAGCGCTTTTTCCACTTCCTGCAGGTGCTATGATATTAACGCAAGATCTTGTTTTTCTTATTGCATTCATATGATTAAACACAGATTCTCTTCCATAATAATAATATCCCATCGGAGGAATAAGATTGTCAATGTACACTTTAGGAGCATTGTCTGCGGTTATGATTTTTTGTTTCTCCATACCTCGAGATACCAAAGCAGTAAAAGCGTCCACATCCGTTGTTCTTGGATAGTATTGATTTTTGTTCAAATTAGTATATGCACTAAGCGAAGACGGAGTAAGTATTCCTTCGTTTTCAAACACTCGCTTTAAAACCTCTACATCATTTGGTTGAAATGTATAATCGTTTATGTTTACACCAATAACAGTAAGTTCACCTGTTTGTCTGCGACGCTCTATTTCAACAATCTCTCTCACTGTAACGCAATTGTTTTTTCCGTTTTTTTCATCTCCATAATTATTTTTTCCATCTACTAAAAAACCATTAGTAAATCCTTTTTCCAAAAACAAAACAGCATATTTCGCTGATGATAAAAGGAGCTTTATGTCTTGAACATAATTACCCATATTTTCTTGATCTGAATACCAAACATATCCAAAATATCGATCGCTAATATTTGATAGAGCTTTCTTGAAATTTTTAGCAATTTCAGCTCCTGCCGAGCGATAACATAAGAAAATATGACATTCCTTTTTGAACTCATTATCAATCATAATATTCTCCTTTTGATCTTCTTGTTTCTTTTTTTTATAAATTATAATATATTTTATAATTAATTTCAAGGATCTACATCGAGATTAGTCGATTTTGCTCAACAAATGTCAAAAAATTATTTTTAAATTTATCTTTATTTTGATGTTCATAATTTTAAAATTTTTCTATGTAAAAAAGTTTTCATTATCAAACAACCAGTGATACTAAAAAGAGCCAAACTTTATAGCTCGGCTCTTTATTTTAAATTAAAATGATGGGAATTTAGGGTTTTGCTTAAATCTTACTCGTCTTGCCTCCTGTGGCGCACCTTTCTCTCCCTTGCGCACGAGGGTAACCTTTTCAATGTAGGTGTATTCCGAGCTGTGTGATGCACTATAACCAAGCATCATTGTTTGATGGATTTTTCCGTCATAGCTAAATGCGTAATAGTCGTTGTAGCCTCCGTCCTCAACAACGAATACCACTCCCTTGATTTCTCCGTCTATGCGCAGCAAAAACTGTGAGTCCTCAAAAACGTCAATCTCACCGTATCTTACAATGTCGTAGCTGTGGCTTGAATCCTCAACTCTATCATCATCGCTGTTATCGTAGGTTCTTTTAACAGTGCCCTCAATTTTAAGTAGCTTGCCACTTAAATACTCTGCTTCTAGCTCAAGCTCCTCTCTTGTTGCAACTCCTGGCTCGTCTAGAATTACAAGCCTTTTGTTTTCATCAAGCTCTGCTTCGGTAACATAATATTTTTTATTCATTTTACATTATCTCCTTGTTAAAATTTCCATAATTTATAATATCACATAAAGTTAAATTATGTCAAGAGCTCTGCCCTTTGAGATATGCAAAAAGCATTTTATAAAATAAATTAAAAAAGGTATTGCAATTTTAAAAAACTTGTGATATACTAACTAGGCAAAATAAAGGGGTGTAGTTCAGTTGGTAGAACACCAGTCTCCAAAACTGGGTGTCCAGGGTTCGAGTCCTTGCGCCCCTGCCAAACGAAAAAGAGTACTTTTTGTACTCTTTTTTGTTTTGTTTTTAAATAGAAAAAGCCAAGTGTTTACTTGGCTTTTGTTTATTTTGTGTAGGCAAGGAGCTGTTTTAGATAGTCGATATGATTTGCGTACTCGTCCTCGTCTGCAAGAATGGTTTTGTAGTTTACCACAATAAGAGTGCTATCGGGTAGAGCCTCAAAACCCTGTGCCTTGCCTAGCTCTGTTTTCTTTAAGTAAATTGAGCAATCATCAAACATAACGTCGCTATTTGCCTCAATTCCAACGTCGCTTAATTTTTTAAAGCCGTTTGTACTCATAAATTCCTGCTCATACAGTGCCTTATCAATCAAAAGCACCGAGAATTCGCCACTCATAAGCTGATTTTTAAAGGTGTTTATGTTCTCGGCGTTTCTGCCAACCTCGGTGGTTGTAAATGGGTTGCCCTTTTCATCAAAGAGCTGATTTTTTGCATATAAAACACCTGTGACTAGCTGTACTGATGCCTTATCGTCCTCATTATAGTCCCTTACAACAATTTCAAGTGCCTCTGTTATTGCATTTTGGTTTACGCTATCATTTACCTGCACAGGTCCAACGTAGTAAATAAGAATATCTGGCTCATCCTTTTTAGGAATTAAAAATGCAACTAAAATTACGATTGTAATTACAAGGAATAGCGAAATTATGATTGCCCATTTATGCCTGTACCAGAGGTTTTGCCAAAAATTACCCTTTTTTATTTCGTCCTGCTCGGAATGTATTTTTTCGTCCATATTTTCACCAAGAAGTCTTAGTCTTTTTGATGCGTTGGACTCGTTTATTTCTTGATTTTTTTCTTCCATTTTCTTTTCCCTTTGCATAATTTATATAACTATATTAGCATAATTTCTCTTGTTTTTCAACAAAAAAAGAGACATAGCACTGACTATGTCTCAAATTTTACATTTATGCATGATAGGAATAGCTCTTTGGAGCTTGCTCTGGCTGATTTTTGTCTATATCAAAGCCTCTATTTTTGTTTATTAGATGTGAAATTCCATAAACTGCAAGGGCAGCTATAAAGAATACCACAGGGTTGATTATCATAAGCGACCATTTTGGAATTACGCCATTTTCTACAAGTCCGATATAGAAGGCATCCTCGTTTAGGAAGAACCAGTTGTGGTCTAAAATTATGTTTCCAAGCTTTGCCCAAAGAGTGATGCACACTAGCATAATTGCTGTTTTGTAGCAGGTTTTGATATGTGGCTTTACAATACCGAATGCAAGATTTAAAACGCCCCATGCAAGTAAAACACCGTGGAAGAACATTGTTTGCACGGATTGATAGCACCATGGCTCACCGTCACCAACGCTTGCAGGGTAGCAAAGATACATAAGTGGGGCAAGTGATGCAAGAATTACAACGGGCTCCTTGATTTTGCTGTTTTTTCTGAACTGTGCAAAGCAAGCAAGTGGGCAAAGCACTGTGCAGATATGGAATGGGAGCTTGTCAAGATTTAGTCCACCAGGGGCATCAATTGTGCCATATACAAAATCGTGCACAAAGAAATCGCTTATGTAGGAAATTACAAACATATATGCAAGTATTCTTAGTGCCTTATCCTGTTCCTCCTTTGTTGCTTTTCTCAAAGCAAAGTAACCACCGATGATTGAGCCAAAGATAATTAAAAGATAAACGATATGCGAAAGGTTGAAGGGCTCAATTTGAATATTTGTATTAAAATGCGATTGCTCAAAAAGCTTAAAAAATAATTCTCTCATTGTTGCTTCTCCTTTTTGTTTTGATTTTTATTATCAATATAGCACTTAATTTTGCTATACCAACGGTCTTGCTTGTCAAGAGCAGCTTGCTCATATATTGCCGTTATTATAAAGCAAACCAATACGGCAACAACGCCGATAAAGGCTGTATTTAGCCACGGCATATTTTCAAAGGGTGGCGCTTGGAGATACATTGAGTTTGGCTCGCCAAGTCCAAAGGCTGAATAAATTGCATTTATTATTAAGCCGTCTATTAAAAAGATTGTAAGTCCACACGCAACACTTATTACGTTGAACACTCGGATTTTTATAAATTTGCCAACAAGCAAATAAATGGCACCGATTAGCATTGTTGAGTGGCTCAAAAGTCCCTTAAGGATTGCATATGAGGTAAGCCCTACACTTCCGTCATAGTTTTCGTTTAACAAAATGCCGACAACACCACAAACTATTCCGCCCCAAAAAACAAACTCGGCAAGTATCCTAAATGCCATGCCCTCCTTGTTTTTGATAAAGGCAACGGCAACAAGCATCCACATACAGGCATTGCACGCATATACGGGGAATAGCATATTGCCACCGACCTCAACTGTTTCATTCTTTAAATATTGAACCCACATAATGCTATAATGAATTACAACCGTGATAATAGCCCAGAATTTTAAAAGTCCTTCCTTGTGGCTTTGCTTTTTTACAAGAATATAGGAAAGAATTAAAATCAAGGCGCTGATTACTATCGATATTCCCATATACAGGCTATGCCCAAGGTCAAAAAGCCTTGCCTCTGCTAGTAGTAGCATATTGAAATCCTTTCTTTTGTTAACAAAAATTCATTTTTATTTACAAACAATTTATATTTATATGTGCATTATAGCACTATGCAAATATTTTGTCAAGTAATGTCGAATTTTTGTTGTTTTATTTAACATTTAGTATATAAATTTGGAATTTTTTTGCTATTATCTTAGCACAAAAAAGAAAACGTGGCGCTTTTTTGCACCACGTGTCTGTTTTTAAATTTTGTGAATTAAAATTCCACTTCTTAGCTTTGGCTCAAACCAAGTTGATTTTGGTGGCATAACGTCACCATTGTCGGCAACTGCCATAAGGTCATTCATTTCAGTTGGATACATAGAGATTGCCATTTTCATATCCTTATTACATCTTTCTTCAAGATATTTTAGCCCCCTTATTCCACCTGCAAAGTCAATTCTTTTGTCCGTTCTTGGATCGTCAATTCCTAAAATTGCACTCAAAAAATGCTTTTGTAAAATAGCGCAATCAAGACGGTCAACTGCTCTTGGCTCTTTGCAAAGCTCACTGTAAAAGCTCACCTTGTACCAGTTATTTTCAAGATAAATGCCTATTGTATGCTTTTTCTCTGGCTTGTATGGCTCTTTTCCCTCGTATTTTTCAACCTTACCGATTTTTTTCTCTACTATATCAAGTAGCTCTGTGGGTGTATAGCCATTTAAATCCCTGAGCAAACGGTTATAATCAAGAATTTTTAGACTCTTTGAAGGGAATATTACGGATAAAAAGAAGTTGTATTCCTCATTTCCTGTATGCTCCTTGTTTTCCTCCCTACGCTTTAAACCAACCTTAACGGCAGAGGCACAGCGATGATGCCCGTCGGCAATATAAAGAGCATCAAGAGCCTTAAACTCGCTTTCTATTTTTTCGTTTATTCCAACACCTGCGCACCAAACAGTATGACGAACCCCATCCTCAGCTACAAAATCATAAAGTGGCTCACCCTGTGTCTCTTTTTCAATAATTTCATCAAGTGAAGCACTGTCCTTATAGGTTAGGAAAATAGGCCCTGTGTGGGCACTGACTGTGTCAACGTGTCTTATTCTATCAAGCTCCTTGTCCGCCCTTGTAAATTCGTGCTTCTTTATGCGATTTTCTATGTAATCATCAACAGAGGCGCATCCTACAATTCCTGTTTGAGAATGTCCGTTCATTATCTGCCTATAAAAATAGTATTTTCTTTCGCTATCGTTTATATATACTCCCCTTGCTTCAAGGTCGCAAAGAGTATTTTTTGCCGTTTGATAAACGATATCGCTATAAATATCAATACCCTTTTCAAGGTTGATTTCCGCCCTGTCAACACGTAAAAATGAATAAGGATTGTCCTTTACCATTTCTCTTGCCTCGGTGCTTGACATTACGTCATATGGTAGTGCTGCGCATTTTTCCACCATTTCATTATTTGGTCTTAATGCCTTAAAAGGCTTTACTGTAATCATATTTTTCTCCTTGCAATTATTTAGCCTTACGGGAATGACACGAACCAGCCTAAATCCTACTATTTAAAGCGCTTTTGGGTTTGTCGTCGTCGCCTTACG
>JAZQHJ010000131.1:0-1704 GCA_045540515.1 Eubacteriales bacterium | reverse complement strand
TCGGTTTCTACCTGAGCCTTCTTAATAACTGTAAAGTAGTAATATGACCAGCTATCGTTGCCCTCAGGTCTGAAGTATATAGTGCCTTCTCCTGCCTTTGATGAGCCGATAGAGTAGTTTTTGCCTGAGCTGTTGTACCATTTTGTTACTTTCTCTCCATCAAAGTGAACCACCTTGATCTCATCACCTTCAGTAAAGGTGTAGTCCAGCATATACTCACCGGCGTTTTTCGGGTTTTCTGTGAGCATTCTGTCGCTTGACTCATCTGTGAGTGTCCAACAATTGACATTATTCAATGTACCAACAAGATAGTAGCCTGCTTTCAGATTAAGCTGAGTAGGCGCCTCAGTTGGTGCCTCTGTCGGTGCTTCGGTAGGTGCCTCGGTAGGTGCCTCGGTAACTACCTCTTTCTTAATAATTGTAAAGTAATTGTAAGACCAGCTACTGTTGCCCTCAGGTCTGAAATATATAGTGCCTTCTCCTGCCTTTGATGAGCCGATAGAGTAGTTTTCGCCTGAGCCGTACCACTTGGTGATTTTATATCCATCAAAACGCACGACCTTGACCTCGTCACCTTTATAGAAGGTATAGTCAAGCATATATTCTCCTGCGTTTTTAGGATTTTCTGACAGTTTTCTGTCGGCATCGTCTGCTGTAAGCGTCCAGCAGTCAACACCGTTCAAGTCACCTACGAGGTAGTAACCCTCAGCAAGTATAGGTGCTTCGGTAGGTGCCTGGGTTTCAGCTTCTGTTGGAGTCTCAGTAAAAGCTTCTGTAGGCTCTTCTGTTACCACCTGTGTTGTGGGTGCGGTAGTAGCGTTTTCGTCAGCCTCAAAGTCAACGGTGACCCTTAGAGTCTCTGTGTTGAGTGTGAAGGTGTATATACCGCCCGATGCTGTGAGTGTACAGTTTTCGCTGTCGTTTCTGCACATTCTCCAGCCACTGCCCGATGTAACATCTGCTATAGTGCCCGGATTACCAAACCAAGCGTCATTTTTTAGCAGCTTGAATGTATATGTGCCGGGCGACAAAGACACCTTTGTCTGTGCCTTGTTATAGTCTGTGTATACAAATTCGTTTGCGGTCTTATCCCAAGAGTTGAATGTACCGACAAGGGCTGCGTCTGTGATTGTGCCCACAACTGACTTGTCAATTATTGACCAGCTACCCTCTGATGTATCCCAACCCTCTGCAATTTTGAAGTGGTTGTAGCCGTTGGAGATACCCATATCTCCTGTACGATTCCATTCGTTGTCCCAGTTGTTCTCGGTTTTTGACGGATTCATTCTAAGGAAGATACACTGTGTCCAAGTACCTTTTGGCAGGTCTGCCTCATATATGCCATCTGCGTCTGAGTCTTTAAAATCCACCCATGCATTATCGTTGCCGTTCCAGATATATGCCGCAAAACGTGCAGAATCTGACAACCATTTCTCTGATGGTGTAAAATACAGCTTATCACTTGTACCCGTATTATATCCATAGAAAGAGCCATCTTTGTATATTGATGTGTATGCGTTGAAATCATACTGTGAGCCTGATGATGGTGTCTGGTTTGAATCACCATCGCTAAATACTACCCCACATGTCTCGTAGCCCTGAGGAATATCGTATACATAAAGTCCGAGTGAGCTATCATAGCTCATCTCCTCACCCGGCCACGCTGCTACTTTGTCGCCGTCCTCATTAAATATATATGCATAT
>JAZQHJ010000130.1:0-15002 GCA_045540515.1 Eubacteriales bacterium | reverse complement strand
TCACTTATCGACTGGCATCACCCAGATTTTACAATCGATACAAAGCATCCAAGACGCTTTGATAAGGATGCATATGAGCAAAATCAAGGCAGAGATATGAAAAAATACGCAAAGTATATGCGTGACCAGGTAACAGAGCTACTTACAAATTATGGCAAAATAGACATTCTGTGGTTCGACTTTTCATATTCAACACCTGACCCTGGATTCCCAGAGTGGATGAAGGGTAAGGGCAAGGATGACTGGGAAGCTGAAGAGCTTATCGCACTAGCAAGAAAGCTTCAGCCAGGCATCATAATTGACAACAGAACAGAAATTGAGCAGGATATTTGGACTCCCGAGCAGTATCAACCTCTTACCTGGGAAAGACATAAGGAAACAGGAGAGCTTCTTACATGGGAGGCTTGCCAAACCTTCTCAGGCTCATGGGGCTACCACAGAGATGAGGCGTCCTGGAAATCACCACAAATGCTTATTGAAATGCTTATAAACACAGTGTGCATCGGTGGAAATCTTCTTATGAATGTAGGACCAACTGCACGTGGATGCCTAGATTATAGAGCAGAAAACGCATTGAAGGTTTATGCAGACTGGATGAAATACAATAGTCGTTCGATTTATAATTGCACAATGGCAGAGCCAGAATTTACTGCACCACGTGGCACAAGACTAACTCAAAGCGAGGACGGAAAGCGTCTATATATTCATTTAATTGAATACCCATACGCATTCCTTGAATTTAGAGGCTTAGGTGGAAAAATTGATTACGCACAATTCCTACACGACGGAAGTGAAATTCTTTATACAGAGGGAAGAATAAACCATTTTAGCGAGGGAAGAACAGAGGCAGAGGATCTTGTTGCATTCAGCCTTCCAACTCCAAAGCCAAATGTAATAGTACCAGTAATTGAGGTATTTCTTAAATAAACAAAAGCCGAGCAAAGCTCGGCTTTTTTCTATTTTAACACCTCAATAACAGCCTCGTAAATTCTGTCAAGAGAGTCTAGCTCCATAGTTTCCTGTGGGGTGTGTAAATCGTGAACGTTACAGCCCACTGAAATTGCAACAAGACCTTTAAGCGCGGCAGAAATAAGACCACATTCAAGACCTGCATGGATAAGAGTAGCTTCAGGCCTTTTGCCAGAAGCTCTTTCAAATGCATTTTGCCAATCGAGAACAAGAGCAGAGTTGGTATCACTCATCCAGCCTGGATATTTTTCGTGGTGATAGCACGATGCACCAATACAAAACGACAGCTTATCAAGCTCATCAACCGAATCATCAAGCCCCTTTTCAAGATAAGAGCGTGATGAAAAGCCAATGCTAACTGTATCATCATCGGTACGAACTCTTGCAAGATTACGTGAGCTTTCAGGCAAAATAGGTGGCTCTGTGCGATATTTTAAAACTGCATTATTAACAGATAGAACCTTCAAAATAGCATTTGTATCATCATTTGACAATGTATAAAATGGAGCAACACGTTCAGCCCTTATAAATAAGCCACTATCCTCAACGGCTTTAATAATTCCAGCATTCTTGAAGCTGTTTTCTAAGCTAGAAGCAATAGCAAAGCAATCATCAAAGTTTTTATCATCACAAGGAACAATAATTGCCTCACATTCTCTCGGAATTGCATTGTCCTTGTCTCCACCAGAAATACAGGAGATTGTAACAGGGTGAGCATTCATTATCTCTAAAATTGCTTTACCCATTAAAACATTTGAGTTTAATCTACCCTTGTTAATATCCTCACCAGAGTGCCCGCCACAAAGACCACCAATGGTAATTTTTATACCGTCAGAATTGCATTTTTCTTTTGTGACAGGAAGAGTAAGCTCGGTTCTGATGCCACCACAGCAACCGATAATTACAGTATCCTCCTCGGCAGAGTCGAGATTTATCATTCTGCGAGATTTAACATTTTTATAATTAAATTTTGATGCTCCAACAAGCCCAATTTCCTCACTTGAAGTAAATAGGCATTCAAGCATGGGATGAGAAATGGAGGAATCAGAAAGCACAGCCATCATAATGGCAACGCCAAAGCCGTCGTCAGCACCAAGGGTCGTGCCATTTGCTCTTAAAATATTTCCCTCCTGAATAAGCTCAATAGGGTCGGTTGCAAAATCGTGTACGGTAGTAACATTCTTTTCAGCCACCATATCAGTGTGAGCTTGAAGCATGATAGGAGCTTCGTTTTCACGACCAGAGGTTGCTTTTTTGGTAACAAAAACATTAAAGCTTTCATCAATCGTAGCATCAAGCCCAAGGCTTAAAGCAAAATCATAAATATATTTAGCCACAGCACTCTCATTACCTGAAGCACGTGGGATTTTTGAAATTTGTTCAAAATAGTAAAACGGCGCCTCATTTTTAACGCCTTTTATAAATTCAAGCATAATAACCTCACAATATAAAGCATTATAATCATTTTACCACTACTTTATTGAAAAGTAAATAACAATATGCTAAAATAAAATTAGATTTTAGTACTAGCAATGGAGAAATAGTATGAAGCAAATATATAATCCATATCTACCGCTGTATGAGCATATTCCAGACGCAGAGCCACATGTTTTTGGAAACAGAGTATATATTTACGGTTCACACGATAAGGAGGGTGGAGAGGCATTTTGTATGCTTGATTACGTGGCATACTCGGCACCAGTTGACGATTTAACAAATTGGAGATGCGAGGGAGTAATCTATAAGGCGAGCCAAGACCCAAATTATGAAAATCACCCATATATGTATGCCCCTGATGTTGTACAGGGTAATGACGGAAGATACTATCTATATTATTCACTTGCAGGTGGAACAAAAACAAAGAGCTGGGCAAGCTGGATAATGAGTGTTGCTGTTTGCGATACACCAAATGGTAAATTTGAGTTTTTAGGCAACGTGCAATACAAGGACGGCACAATAGTCAAGGACTTCTTAATGTTCGATCCTGGCGTTATTAACGATAATGGTAGAATATTTATGTTTTATGGCTTTAATAGCTTTGGAAACGAATTACCTCTTGATGAGCAAGGACCGTTTCACGATAAAACAATGGAGGAAATTCTTAAAAATCCATATCGTTCAGCCTATGTAGAGCTGGAAGACGATATGCTTACGGTAAAGCATAAGCCAAAACAGCTCTTACCCCACGAAACAAAGGGAACAAGCTTCGAGGGACATACCTTCTTTGAGGCAAGCTCAATGCGTAAGTTTGGTGATACATATTATTTTATATATTCTCCAAGAGAATGTAATCACGAAATTTGCTATGCAGTAAGCAAAGAAATAGACAAGGGCTTTACCTTTGGGGGAGTGCTTGTATCAAATGGAGACATTGAGTTAAATGGCAGGTTGCCAAGGGACAGGGTTGCACGAACAGGAAATAATCACGGAAGCCTTGAATATATAAATGGAGAATATTATATATTTTATCATCGCCAAACCCACAAGAATGATTTTTCACGTCAAGCCTGTGCTGAAAGAATAAAAATGGAAAAGGACGGTTCATTTAAACAGGTTGAAATTACTACAAGTGGCTTAAATAATGGACCACTAATGGCACAAGGAGTATATCCTGCCGTAATATGCTGTAATTTGACAAATGGGAATATGCCACATGATGAATGTTATGATATTTACCCTCATATTACAAATAATGGCGACGAAAGATATATAGCAGAAATTGAAAACGGCACACTAATCGGCTATAAATATTTTGAGTTTGATGAAACAGCAAAAATAGGAATAATTTATCGTAGTGGCTACAAGGTGCCAAACGGCAAAATACTTGTGCGTTTTGGCGAAAAATACACTTATAAATACGAAATAAGCACACCAAGCGTCACTGACTGGACAAGGGCGGAGGTAGCAGTGCATATTGATGGAACAGCTCCATTATTCCTTGAATATGAAGGAGAGGGAGCAATAGAAATAAAGGAAATATATTTTGAATGAAAAACACAACACTTTGTTATATTGAAAAGGACGAAAAATATCTCTTAATTCGTCGAACCAAGAAAAAGAACGATGGAAGCTACCACAAATATATGGGTGTAGGTGGTCATTTTGAAGAAAATGAAAGCCCCTATGATTGTGTTATTCGAGAGGCAAGGGAGGAAACAGGCTTACACCTTATATCCCCAAAATATCGTGGAATCGTAACCTTTTGCTCGGATAAATACGAGTGTGAGCAAATGCATCTTTTTACCTGTACACAATTTACAGGACAGGTTGGGAAATGTGATGAGGGAGACCTTGTTTGGGTAAGCAAAAGCGACCTAAACACCCTACCAATGTGGGAGGGAGATTATGTATTCCTTGACCTACTTAAAGAGGACAAAAATTTCTTTTCCTTAAAGCTAACCTACGATGGCGAAAGGCTTACCGAAGCAATCGTGAACGGACAAAAATAGCAAAAAGCTTAAATCAGTTCATTTAGGAAAAAAGCTCACTTTGATTGGAGAATCGGCATTTTCATCTTGTGAGAGCCTTGAAAATATAACACTTAATAATAGCGAGGAACAGAGCAATTAGCTCTGTTTTTTCATATCTATACTTGAAAAATAACCATATGTATGATAAAATTATTACATTAAGAGGTGCGTTATGGAAAAAATACTTGTAAGTGCTTGTCTGCTTGGTATTCCATGTCGTTACGACGGCAAATCAAAGCCAGTAAGTAGCGTAATCAACCTAAAAGAAAGGTACGAGCTAATCCCCGTGTGCGCAGAGGTATTAGGTGGACTTTCAACCCCAAGAATCGGTGCAGAAATTGTAGGAGATAGAGTTCTACGTGCTGACGGCGTTGATGTAACAGGCGAGTATCATAAAGGAGCAAAAGAAGTGCTTGAAATTGCAAGAAAAAGCAACTGCAAAATTGCAATTTTAAAGTCAAAAAGCCCATCCTGTGGCAAAAATGGTGTATATGATGGCACCTTTACAAGAACACTAGTAAGAAAAAATGGTATTCTTGCTGACCTACTTATAAAAAATGGCATTTTGGTTTTTGACGAAACGGAGATAGATAAAATATGAAAATAATCGCAAGTGATTTTGACGGAACAGTTAACTATAACGGCAAAATCAGTGATGAGGATAAGGAAGCAATAAGAAAATTTAGAGGGGCTGGAAATAAATTCGGCATTGTAACAGGTAGAGACGTTGACCTGGCTCAATGGATAAAGCAGGAAAACGGCTTTGAATTTGATTTTGTTATTTGCTGTACTGGTGGAGTAATTAAGGACGGAGATGGCAAAATTATTTACTCAAAAAAGGGTAAGGTGGGACCATTCTTTAATGAGCTTATAGAAAAGGCAATAGAGCTTGGCTCAAACTTTTTTGCAATAGGAGACACCCTTTTAAAATGCTATGTTGATGTAAGTGGTCAAATACCGCTTCAGCTTGATGCAATAAAGGAATTTACCCACTCAAATGTAGGCTTTTCCCGTGAGGAAAATGCAACAATATTTGCAAAATTTGTCAACGATAATTATAGTGATAAAATAAGTGCCTACCAAAACGGATGGCACGTAGATATGCCCCCTGCTGGAATTTCAAAGGTAACAGGCGTTTATGCATATGCAAGCCTATTTGATAACCCAGAAATTTACGCAGTTGGCGACAATGTCAATGATATTCCAATGATAGAGGAATTTAATGGCTTTGCTGTGTCCAATGCAAGGGATGAGGTAAAGGCAAGAGCAAAGCATCAATGCAATAGAATTTGTGATATGATAGAAAGCTTAATGGAGGAATAAAAATGAATGCAAGAGATAGATTTATTGAAATCTTTAAATCAAAGGTAAAAAGAGAGGGCGCTGATAAGCTACTTGAATTTATTTGCTCCCCATCATCGGACTTTTTCACAGCACCTGCAAGTGCAAGATATCATAGTGCATACGAGGGTGGACTTTGTGAGCATTCACTAAATGTTTATGATTGCCTTGTGGCATATTTAGACCGTGACGTAGCTAAAACAAAGTATAAGCTAAATTACACTGATGAAACAATTGCAATCGTTTCGCTTTTGCACGACCTTTGCAAAATGAACGTTTATAAGCCAGGCTTCAGAAATGTTAAAAATGAGCAAGGAAAATGGGAGCAGGTTCCAACCTTTGAGTTCGACGACAAGCTACCATACGGACATGGCGAAAAGAGTGTTTATATGATAACTCCATTTATGAAGCTAACAAGGGAGGAGGCATTTGCAATCCGTTACCATATGGGATTTAGCGGTGCAAATTCTCCACAAGAAACAAACAATGTAAGTAAGGCATTTGAAATGTTCCCACTTGCTTTTGCACTTTCTACTGCTGATATGGAGGCTACATATTACATAGAAAGTGAAAATAACAAAAAATAATCAAAAATCTATTGACAAAAGCACTTCACTGTGCTAACATACTAACATAAACCGATGAGAAAGAATAGTAGCTTATTACGATGCATCCAAGAGAGGCGCAGACGGTGTGATTGTGCTATGCTGACAATATGTGAATGGGCTTTTGAGGGCGAGCTGAAATAATAGTAGGTAAGACGGAGGGGACACTTCGTAAACAAGGTCAGCGTATAGTAGGTACGTAATTGCACAGGGTGGCATAATAGGAAAATTATATCCTATCCCAAGCAAAGGGATAGGATATTTTTGTTAATACAATTTTATAAATAGCAAAGGAGAAACAGCTATGGAAAAGAAAATTCCTTACAAAATTTATTTAAGCGAGGATGAGCTACCAAGAGCATGGTACAATCTTCGTGCCGATATGATAAATAAGCCCTCACCTCTTCTTGACCCAGTAACGCACGAGCCAATGACTGCCAAGGATTTAAGTGGGGTATTCTGCGACGAGCTAATAAAGCAAGAGCTTGATGACACAACTCCATATTTTGAAATACCACAGGAAATTTTAGATTTTTATAAAATGTTCCGTCCAGCACCACTTATAAGAGCATATTGCCTAGAAGAAAAGCTTCAAACACCTGCAAAGATTTACTACAAATTTGAGGGAAACAACACCAGTGGAAGCCACAAGCTAAATTCTGCAATTGCACAAGCCTATTATGCAAAAAAGCAGGGCTTGAAGGGCGTTACCACCGAAACAGGAGCAGGTCAATGGGGAACAGCGCTTTCAATGGCGTGCTCATATTTTGGACTTGATTGTAAGGTGTATATGGTTAAGTGCTCCTATGAGCAAAAGCCATTCAGACGTGAGGTGATGCGTACATATGGTGCATCCGTAACCCCATCACCATCAATGGAAACAGAGGTAGGAAGAAAGATTCTACAAATGCACCCAGGAACAAACGGAAGCCTTGGCTGTGCAATCTCTGAGGCTGTTGAAAAGGCAAGCAACACAGAGGGCTATCGCTACGTTTTAGGAAGCGTGCTAAATCAAGTATTGCTACACCAAACCGTAATCGGACTTGAAACAAAAACTGCACTTGACAAGTACGGAGAAAAGGCAGATATAATTATAGGCTGTGCTGGTGGAGGCTCCAACCTTGGTGGACTTATTGCTCCGTTTATGAAGGAAAAGATTAAGGGTGAAAGAGATTATCGTATAATCGCCGTAGAGCCAGCATCCTGTCCAACTCTTACAAGAGGTAAATATGTATATGACTACTGTGATACAGGAATGGTGTGTCCGCTTTCAAAAATGTACACACTAGGAAGTAACTTTATTCCAGCAGCAAGCCACGCAGGTGGACTTCGCTACCATGGTATGAATCCAATTCTTTCACAGCTTTACGATGATGGCTTGATGGAGGCTGTGTCTGTAAAGCAAACCGAGGTATTTGCAGCAGCCGAGGAATTTGCAAGAGTGGAGGGAATACTCCCAGCACCAGAAAGTGCTCACGCAATAAAGGTTGCAATCGACGAGGCTATGAAATGTAAGGAAACAGGAGAGGAAAAAACAATTGTTTTTGGACTTACAGGCACAGGCTACTTCGATATGTTTGCATATGAACGCTTCCACGATGGAAAAATGAGTGATTATATTCCAACCGACGAGGAAATTGAAAAAGGACTTTCGATGCTACCAAAAATGTAATAAAAAACCGATGAGAGTTTATCTCATCGGTTTTGATTTTATTGAAAAAATATTTCAAAAAATTTTAACGTAGAAGACAGGTTTTTTGACCGTTCCAAAACTGGTTCGTGTCATTCCTGTACGGCATGCCGTACAGGAGCGATACGAGCTAGCCTAAATCCTGCTATTAAAAGCACTTTTGGTTGGGTTTTAGGTGCGTAGCATTTTAGAACGAGGCAAAGGACTTGTATTCAAGGCAAAATTTTGTCGGTATATAAAAATATTTCAAAAAATTTTAACGTAGAAGACAGGTTTTTTGACCGTTCCAAAACTGGTTCGTGTCATTCCTGTACGGCATACTCTGCAATATAAGGAAGATTCCTGTAAATCTCGCCACAGTCAAGGCCATATCCAATAACGAAAAAGTCTGGAATTGTAAATAATGCCATATCAGCTTTGAATTCAACTAAGCGTCTTTCTGGCTTGTCAAGTAAGGCAACAACCATCAAGGAAAGAGGATTTCTTTGCTTTAGCATATGAACAACATCCTTTAAGGTTCTACCAGTATCAATAATGTCCTCAACAATAACAACATGATAGCCACTAATGTCTTGGTCAAGGTCCATTGTGATTTTTACAACACCTGTTGAAACAGTGCCACTGTAATAGCTCTTTGCACACATAAATCCAATTTCGCAAGGAACCGAGATAGCACGACAAAGGTCAGCAAGGAAAACAAAAGAGCCCTTTAAAATACTAACAAGTAAAATAGGACGGCCGTCATAAAGCTTGTCAATCTCCTTGCCAGCCTTTTTGATAGCCTCATCAATTTCTTCCTTTGTTATGATAACCCTTTTAATTCTTTTTTCGTAGTCGTTGATTAAATTTTGCATAAACAAGCTCCTATTTTTTACATATATAACCATTTTACCACAAAAAATATTATTCTTCAACAGTAATTTTAAAATAAGCTTCTTTAATATTTATTTCTGTTGACATAAATGATTTATTATGTTAAAATATATTATGTAAATTTGTAGTTCATTTAGGAGAGCAAAATGAAAAGAATATTATCAATGCTTCTTATGGTAATAATGCTTACAAGCTTGTTTGGCTCATTTTCTGTTTTCTCAGCTGATGAGGTGGCTAATGAGGATGTGCCAGAAGCAGAAAAAACCGAAATTGAGGTCAAAAACAAAACAGGCTTCGCTTCACAGGCAGTTACTGTTGCAATATCAATAGATAACGCAAAGGAGCTTTCTGCTGCAACACTAAAAATTGAATATGATACATCGCTTGAGCTTTTATATGTTGAAAATGGAGCATTTTTCCCAAATATGGCAGAGTCCGATATATATGCTCAAAGTGTAAATGCAGTAAATGGTGAATATACATACGTTGGATTTGGCAACGGAGAAAATATAGACAAGACTCGTGGCACACTTGTTAACCTTACATTTAAGCTTCCTGATGATGCCAAATTTGGAAGAACCTATGAAATTAAGGTGGTAAGCGACAAGTCAAGCCTTATAACTGGTATAGACGGACAAAGTGAATTTACTGCTGTAAGTGGAAAAATTTCAGCTCTTGCATCAAGTGCGTGCTCAGCTCATAAGTTTTCAGAATACACCGTAATATCTGCAAAGGCAACCTACACAAAAACAGCATACAAATATCGCATATGCTCAGTATGTAATGTTGCCGAGGTGGTAAAGTCTGATGCAACAGAGGTTCAAGACATATTTACCTATGAGGGTGTTGCCATAAACTACACTGGAAAGCCATCTGGAATTGCTCCAGTATTCACAGTTGACAAAAATCGTCTATCTCTTATGGCATCACGTATAAAGGCTACTCAAAAGGGAACAGTGGTTGATGCTGGTATAATAGTTTACAAAAACGGTGAGTATTATACTGAGGAAATCTTCTTTGGAGATACAACAACTATTTCACTAAACGAAAAGAATAAGCTATTTATAAAGATAGAGGATGTAAGTGTTTTTGCAAAATTTGAATTTAAGGCATACCTAAGAATAACAGACACTGAAACAAAGGAGCAAAGATATATTTACACAACTGCAACCTATAAGGATAGTGAGCAAATTACAATTCTTGACGTTGTAAAGGGACTAAAAATCAGTGTTTATTCAAAGGAAGACAGGGCATACCTTAACAAGGTTCTAAACGGCTTAGCTCAATAACAAAAATAAAAGGAACAGAATTTCTGTTCCTTTTTTGTTTTAATAACCTACCTAAATGAGTTATCTGCTTTTGATTTGTATTCAAATAAAAATAACAAAAAGGACACGACTAGCGTGTCCTTAAATTTTATTTAATTACAGGAGCATTGTCCTTTGCAATTTTAATAGTAATGGATTCCTCTCCCTCTGGAATAGGAACACGAGTTACCACCGCATTGTTGATTAGCCATTCCTCAACAAGTCCAAATAGCACGTTTTCGTAAATATAGGTGTCTCCAAGTGAATCAACAAAATCAATAGCAGTGGACTCAGCAGTAACAGCATCATATCCGTCCTCTGACATATAATAGCTCTTATAGTATTCAATAAGCTCGGCTCTTTCAGCAACAAGCTGACTATCAGTAGGAGCAATTTCGTTTGCTCTTGCAATAGCGTAATAAATCATTGCAGACTTCATTTTGCTCTTAATATACTCATCACGAGTCATATTCATCGTGGTTAAGATATATTCGTCAAGAGTAACACCGGTTTCGTCCTTGATTTGCTCCTCAATAGTTTCAAGGTATCTGTTTTCGTTATTGTATTCAGCCTTTGGATATTTGATTATTGTAGAATTTGCAACAAGATGCTCATAAATGGTAGAGAAGATATAATCCTTAATTAGAGCCTCCTCAAAATCCTTTTTAGTATCAAAGCCTAAATTATCCTTAACAAAGTCATCATCATAAACAGGTGGAACAAAAATCTTATCAAGAGTAAGGTCGAACTCTACAAGCTGACCCTTAACAGCCTCATTAGAATAATCATCAGGGAAGGTAATCTTGAACGACCTTTTATCGCCGATTTTCATTCCAACAATATTGTCCTCAAAGCCGTCAATCGAAAGACGTGAGCCTAAATAGAATTTAACATCTGTTCCTGTATCAAAGGTTTTATAAACAACCTTGTCAGCAGTGCTTTTTTCAGTGTCAACAACTCTTTCCTGTGTTTCTTGGTCAAGGAAATAGCCAACATAGTCAACCACAACAACATCGCCAAGCCTTGCAGCTTTGGAAACAAAGGTCATATCAACAAAAACAGTTTTTCCACGCCAAGCCTCGGCATAGAAGGTGTTTGGTAGTGTAACCTTAAGCTGTGCACTATTGTGAATTGTCTCTGTGCCACCAGGTAGCTTTACAACCTTACCAATGAAGGATGCCTCAACGTTTTGTGCGTAGTTACCTGCACCAACATTTTCAAGCAGATAGTTTTCCTTTCGGAGCTCTAAAATTTCATCACCCTTAGTATCAGCAACAATGCTACCATCATCGGCTGTTTTGTATGCAACCTCATAAACATTGATATCTACAAAAACATTATCACCCTCTTTAACGGTGTATTCCTTTGAGGATGCCATAATGTACTTGTTATCAATCGCCGCTTGAACGCTTGCAAGCTCAACATTTATAGGAAAGCCCTTATATCCGTCGGCAAGGGTAATATACTTGTTCATATCATAATCGTAAGGAATATCACTTCTTATGCAGGATTTTGAGCAAATTGTGATAGGAATAATAATAGCAACTAGTAAAAGCAGAGAAATGGTTATAAGAATTATTCTTTTCGCCTTTTTGGAAAGAGGCTTTTTAGTTGCTTTCTCTTTTCTTAATTTTTCGTTCATTTTTTAAATCTCTTTCTTTTTTCTTTGTGAGCTTGTGGTTATCTCTTGTGTTTTGTCGGTATATTTTTCGTATAAATAATGGGTTAGATAATACATACCAAATTGAATAGGACCATAAATAACAACAGCCTCAACAAATTCAAGTATGATATTTAAATAATCTCCCTTAGTTACCATAAATCCGTTGTCAGCAAGGAATGGTAAAACATTAAATAAAACAAGCATAATAACGTTTGCAGCTAAAATAACAATAGTAGTAATAACTCTTAGCCTGAACAGTGTTTTTTTATCCGTGCTATGCTTTGTAATGTAGTGTGTGCATATAGCAACAAACAATGCGGGTAGAAATTGAGTAATAAAGCAATAGCCACAGGCATAAAATATTGTTAAAAGGATGAACTCAGAGCTTGCAGCATCCTCGGTTAAGCTAATAAAGTCGGATGCAAAGCCAATGAATGAGCCAATTATTTGCCAAATAAAGGAAATAACAACGGAAATTGCAAAAATTCCAGTTGATTTAACTCCACAGTCAAAGCCGTATCTTGAAAATGCGTACATAATAGTACCATAGCCTGTAAATACAGCAAGAAGGTCAAAGAACCTCTTAACGTAATAAACAAATGTAATTAGTCCCTCAGTCGAGGTCGATGAGCTTACCTTAAAGGCAACAAACGAGAATAAAACAGAAAGAAGTGAGGTCAAAATATTAAAAATTAACGCCCACCTATAAAACTTTTTAGTTTCCATAAATATACCGCCTTACACAAATTGAATATATTCTAACATATTTTATTAAAAAAATAAAGTGTTTATTTCAAAGTTTATAAATTTTCACTAAATATTCACAAAAGGAGCAAAAATGAAGCAAACCAAGGAGCTAACACACAACGATTTAATTGAAAGGCTTGAGCTTTTAGCGAGCCAAAATGAGATTTTAAGCTATTATTACATAGGACAAAGCATAATGTCACGAAAAATTCCAATCATCACACTAGGAGACCCAAATGCTAAAAAAAGTGTGCTATATGTTGCAACTCACCATTCAAGCGAGAATATTTGTACCTCGGTTCTCCTATCATTCATTGAGGAGTATTTAGAGGCATATAAAAGCATAAGACAGATTTGTCAAATCAACCTAAGATACCTGTTTAAAATGCGAAAAATCTATATTGTTCCAATGCTTAATCCCGACGGAGTTGAGTACCGCTTGAACGGAATAGAGGATAGCAACCCAATTAAGCAAAGAGTAATAGGCTACAATGGGGGCTCGTGCGACTTTTCAAAATGGAACGCAAATGCAAGAGGTGTTGACCTAAACCATAATTATAATGCACGATTTGATGAGTATAAGGAATACGAAAAGGAAAATCAAATAAATGCAGGGCCAACCAAGTTCAGTGGAGAATATGCAGAAAGTGAGCCAGAAACACAGGCGTTAGTTAGCTTTTTAAGATTTTACGATAATGAGCTACAAGGGGTGTTATCCCTACACTCACAGGGTGAGGAAATATATTATAAATCAAACGGCTACTGTCCTAAGGGAAGTGAAACAAAGGCAAGGCATATTGCAAAAATGACAGGCTATACACTAAGCGAGGCAAAAAGCTCAGCCTCATATGGTGGACTTACTGACTGGTACATAAAGGAATTTGATAAGCCCTCATACACAATAGAGTGTGGAAGGGGTGAAAATCCACTTGATATAAGACAGGCAAATTCAATATATCTAAGATTAAGAGAATTGCTATTTACATTCCCAATTCTTTTTTAAAGCTACTTGCAATTTTTATATCATAATGATATAATTTAACTACCAAAATAAATTTTAAAAGAGGACGTAAAAATGGAGCTAAAAGGCAAAAAAATCAACTTTCTTGGTGACAGCATTACAGAGGGACACGGCACAAGTGACTGGCAAACAAAGCCATATCATCAGCTATTAAAGGCAAGCGTAGGACTTGCAGAGGCAAGAAACTATGGTAAGGGTGGAACAAAAATTGCAAGACTCCCTGTAATTACAGATAACCCATTTGACCAAGATTTTAATTTAAGAGTAGAAAAAATGGATAAGGATGCAGATGCAGTAGTTGTTTTTGGTGGCACAAACGACTATGGCCACGCAACAATTCCACTTGGCACCATTGAGGATAGAGACGTTCATACCTTCTATGGTGGTATGCACACGCTTTGCTTGTATCTTATCAAAAACTACACCGATAAGCCAATTGTATTTATGACTCCATTACATAGATTACAGGAAGCAAAATTTGATAACGACATATCATGCTCACTTCACGACTTTGTAAAGGCACAAAGAGAGGTATGCGAGTATTACTCAATTCCTGTGCTTGACCTTTATAAGGAGGGCGGAATGCCAGGAAATGTTTGGGCATGGTGCGAAAGATATATGCCCGACGGACTTCATCCAAACGATGCAGGTCACGAGCTAATTGCAAACAAGCTACAAAAATTCTTGGAGAACCTATAAGTCATGGAGCTAAAAGGAAAGAAAATAAATTTTCTCGGAGATAGCATAACAGAGGGATGTGGAACAAGCTCATATGAGCATACCTTCATTGAAATTTTAAAAAGAGATTATGGACTTGTACAGGCAAGGAACTACGGCAAGGGTGGAACACGTATCGCTAGACAAAGCGAAATCAAGGACCCTAACGAGCCTCGTGATAAGGACTTTATAATGCGTGCAGAGACAATGGACGACGATGCAGATATAATTATCGTTTTTGGAGGCACCAACGATTACGGAAATGGTCAAGCGCCACTTGGCACGATTGAAGACGGACACGTTTTTACCTTTTATGGCGCAGTGCGTGTTCTTTGCGAAAATCTTATCAAAAAATATCCAACATCATCCATTGTATTCATAACACCACTTCACAGATGGAATGAAAATGGTGGTCTTGGCACATGGAAGCCAGATGGAGTGGAGCAGCATCCTCTTTGTGATTACGTAAGGGCAATAAAGGAGGTATGCCAAAGGTATTCCGTGCCAGTGCTTGATTTATTTGGTGCTGGTTCAATGCCATATCATCTTGCTGAATGGAGAGGACCTTATTCAGAGGACGGAGTCCATCCAAATGATGA
>JAZQHJ010000129.1:0-5747 GCA_045540515.1 Eubacteriales bacterium | reverse complement strand
CACCCTCGGCAATCTGCTTTTTGAACAGAGGAATAACCGAGCCGTTAGAGCCCAATACATTACCGAATCTAACCGCAGCAAACTGTGTTTTGCTTCTTCTTGAATAAGCTTGAATAATCATTTCGCAAACACGCTTTGTAGCTCCCATAATATTTGTAGGATTTACAGCCTTGTCGGTAGAAATTTGAATAAATCTCTTAACTCCGTACTTATCAGCAGCCCTTACCACCTTTAAGGTACCAAGAACATTATTTTTTACAGCCTCATTTGGGCTTGTCTCCATAAGTGGAACGTGCTTGTGAGCCGCAGCATGGAAAACAATGTCTGGACGATAGGTTTTAAATACATCATCCATTTTTACACTATCACGAATAGAGGCAATAAGAGTAACAAGATTTAAGTTGTAATATTTACGCTTGAGCTCTTGCTCGATCTCGTAAGCATTGTTTTCATAAATGTCAAGGATGATAAGCTGTTTAGGATTGTGAGAAGCGATTTGTCTGCAAAGCTCACTTCCAATTGAGCCACCACCACCAGTTACAAGCACAACCTGGTCCTGAATATAATCCATTACCTCATCTAGGTTAAAGAGCACAGGCTCTCTGCCAAGAAGGTCTTGAACATCAACATCACGTAGTCTTGAAACCGAAAGCTCACCATCAATCAATTGATAAAGACCGGGTGAAATTTTAATTTCGCATTTTGTTTCAATACAGTGCTTAGATATGCTTTTAATTGTTTGTGCAGAAGCAGAAGGAATTGCAATAATAAGAAGGTCAGCTCTTTTGTCAACTGCATACTCCTTTATGTTCGCAACAGGACCAAGAACCTTGATTCCAGAAATAACAGTACCAATCTTTTTAGGGTCATCATCAACGAAGCCAACAACATGATAGCAGATTTTGTCCGAGCCTTGAATTTCTCTTAAAATAGCAACACCCGCTTGTCCAGCGCCGATAATAATAACTCTTTTTTCGTAATGTGCCTTTCTTTGCGATTTGCTCTTTAAAAACGCAACAATTCTATAAGAATATGTCATAAATGATGAAAGAACAAAGAAGAACAGGGTGGTTACCAAGCACCAGGAAAATTGAACGTTTTCAAGTACAACACTCAAAATTACATTTACACAAAATGTAATAAGTGTAATTATGCCAACCTTTAAAATTTCAGAAACACTTGCATGCCTATAAGTGCTAATATGTAGGTTAGTAAGACAACAAAGAAGAATAATTAAAACAGAGCTAACCAAAACAGGAATTAAGGCAATATTAGAAAATGCTGTTAATGAATTTGTCAAAATAAGTGTAGAAATTACAGCCGAAATAGCGTAATCAACCACAAAGCACAAAATAACAAGCAACATTTTAGAATAATAATTAAGCCTTGATTTTTTCATAAAGCTTCTCCTTCAAAATGTAAATTTGCTATAAACATTATACAAAAGAGAGCAATAAAAGTCAAGAAAAACATACACGTGTAAGGGGAAAATTTAATAAAAGTTTAAAAATACCCTTGAAAATATTAAATAAATAGTGTAATATTATTATGTATAACCTTATAATTTTGTATGGAGGACGAAAAAATGGCACCATTTGAGCTAGATAATGACTTTGAATCAGGCGTGGATATAAGAGTAATTGGCGTTGGTGGCGGAGGTAACAATGCTGTCAATCGTATGATAAATTCAAATATAAAGGGAGTTCAGTTTATTGCAATAAATACAGATAGACAAGCTCTTGCAAAATCAGGAGCATCGAATACTATTTGTATTGGCGAAAATACAACTGGCGGAAAGGGAGCAGGTGCTAATCCTTCCGTAGGTGAGCAGGCTGCCCTTGAAAGTGAGCAAGCAATTAAATCTGCCATAGAAGGAGCAGATATGGTTTTCATTGCCACAGGAATGGGTGGAGGCACAGGAACAGGTGCAGCTCCAGTTGTTGCAAGAATTGCTAAGGAGCTTGGCGTGTTAACCGTTGGCATTGTTACAAAGCCCTTTAAGTTTGAGGGGGCAAGAAGAATGTCACAGGCTGACAGTGGAATAAGGGAGCTGTCCAAGTACGTGGATTCATTAGTTGTAATTCCTAACGAGCGCTTAAAGGAAATCTCAAAGCAAAAAATAACGCTAATGAATGCCTTTGCAACCGCAGACGAGGTTTTAAGACACGGAGTAAAGAGTATTTCCGACCTTATCAATAATGCAGGCTTTGTAAACCTTGACTTTGCAGACGTTTCTGCTGTAATGAGAGATGCAGGACTTGCACATATGGGTGTAGGCGAGGCAACAGGAGAAAACAAGGCAGTTGAGGCTGCAAAAATGGCAATTGCAAGCCCACTTCTCGAAACAAGCATAAAGGGAGCACACGGAATACTTGTAAATATTACAGTTTCACCAGGAGTTGAGCTTGATGAGGTTGACGAGGCTTCATCAATGATAGCTGACGAGGCTGCTTTTGATGCAAATATTATTTGGGGTGCAAGCTTTGACGAAAATCTTGAAGATACCGTCAAGGTTACAATTATTGCAACAGGCTTTGACAGACTACCGAATGCAAATGTTACACTTGACCCTGAGGCAATCACTCCTGAAACTTTAAAAACAGGACCACAAATCACCGCAGAGGATGATTGCTCTGATATAATTGATATAATTAACAAAAACAGAGACAAAGCCGTGAAGGACGATTTCGGAACAAAATACTAAAATGATAGGCACACAGTGTTTGCTCTGTGTGCCTGTTTTCTTCATTATAAATATAATAGCGATTTTTGATAAATACTAAAAATTAGAGCTTAAAAAAAGTCCCAAAAAGCATAAATTTTGTGCCATATTACCAAAAAATGCTCAAAAAAATCTCACAAAAACAAAAAAAATTGTGCAAAACGTAGAATTTTTCTCTAAAAAATACTTGTTGTTGACTTTAATAATATCAAATGATATAATACAACTGTGTCTGAATGGATAATAAGCTATATTTATGCCATAATGATACATTATATAAGATATACATCGTGCCTTTGCGCACTGACGTATAAGCATTTATTTTTGAAGAAGGAGGAACAAGATGCCAACCTTTAATCAGCTCGTAAGACAAGGAAGAAGCGAAAAGACCTACAAGTCAAAGACACCTGTACTTCAAACAGGCTTCAACACCTTGAAAAACAAAGCGATTGACCAAAGTGCACCTCAAAAGAGAGGCGTATGTACAAAGGTTACAACAACCACACCAAAGAAGCCAAACTCAGCTCTACGTAAGATTGCAAGAGTTAAGCTTACAAACGGTATGGAGGTAACTTCATACATCCCAGGAATTGGACACAATCTTCAGGAGCACTCAGTTGTACTTATCCGTGGTGGAAGAGTACGTGACTTGCCAGGTTGCCGTTACCACATTATCCGTGGTACACTTGATGCACAAGGCGTTGCAAATCGTAACCAGAGCCGTTCTAAATACGGTGCAAAGCGTGCAAAGAAGAAATAATCTTTGCCAAGGGTAACAAGATAATTTAATCGTAGTTCCTAACAGTAGCTGAAATAAATGTTTATGTCAGTGACGTTTTTAAGGACACGACGGGAGAATTTTCTTTCGAGTACCAATGATATCATATTATTAATGAAGGAGGGAAGTAAAGTGCCAAGAAGAGGTCAAATTTCCAAAAGAGATGTATTACCAGATCCACTATATGGCACAAAGCTAGTAACAAAGCTCATCAACAACATCATGCTTGATGGTAAGAAGGGCGTAGCTCAAAAGATTGTTTACGATGCGTTTAAGATTGTAGAGGAAAAGACTGGTCAAAATGGACTTGAAGCTTTCGAACAGGCTCTTGAGAATGTAATGCCTGTATTGGAGGTTAAAGCACGCCGTGTTGGCGGTTCTAACTACCAAGTACCAATGGAAGTAAGAGCAGAAAGACGTCAAACACTTGGTCTTCGCTGGATTACAAACTATTCAAGAAATCGTAGCGAAAAGACAATGGCGGAAAGACTTGCAGGCGAAATCCTAGATGCTAAGAATAGCATGGGCGGAGCTTACAAGAAGAAAGAAGAAACACACAGAATGGCTGAAGCTAATAAGGCTTTCGCGCATTACAGATATTAATAGTCGTCCCTTATTTTACGAAAGGAAAAAACACAGATGCCAAGAGAATATTCACTTCAAAACACTCGTAATATTGGTATTATGGCTCACATCGATGCTGGTAAGACCACTACTACTGAGCGTATCTTGTTCTACACAGGTAGAACACATAAAATAGGTGAAACTCACGAGGGTTCTGCTACAATGGACTGGATGGAGCAGGAGCAAGAAAGAGGTATTACAATTACCTCCGCTGCTACAACATGCTTCTGGTCAGGCTCAGCGAACCAATTCCCTGGTACACGTATCAACATCATTGATACCCCAGGCCACGTTGACTTCACCGTAGAAGTACAGCGTTCACTAAGAGTACTTGACGGATCTGTTACCGTTTTCTGTGCAAAGGGCGGCGTAGAACCACAGTCTGAAACTGTATGGAGACAGGCTGATGAATACGGTGTACCACGTATGGCTTACGTTAACAAGATGGACATCATGGGTGCAGACTTTTATAGAGTTGTAGGCATGATGAAGGAAAGACTCCACGCCAACGCAGTACCAATTCAGCTCCCAATTGGCGCTGAAGACACATTTAAAGGAATCGTTGACCTTTTTGAAATGAAGGCTGACGTTTACTATGACGATCTAGGTAAGGATATGAGAGTTGAAGACATCCCAGCCGACCTAGTTGCAAAGGCAGAGGAATACAGAGCAAATCTTGTAGAATCCATCTGCGAAACAGATGACGATCTTATGATGATGTATCTTGAGGGCGAGGAGCCAACAAATGAGCAACTCAAGGCAGCACTTCGTAAGGCTGTTATCAACAACCAAATTGTTCCTGTTGTATGCGGAACATCATATAAGAACAAGGGTGTACAAAAGCTACTTGACGCAGTTATTGAATATATGCCATCACCAGTTGACATCCCTGCTATTAAGGGTATCCATCCTGATTCTGGCGAAGAGGACGTTCGTCACGCAAGTGATGAGGAGCCATTCAGTGCACTTGCATTCAAGATAATGACTGACCCATTTGTTGGTAAGCTCTGCTTCTTTAGAGTTTACTCAGGCTCAGTACAAGCTGGTACACAGGTTTACAACTCAAACAAGGATAAGAACGAAAGATTCGGACGTATCCTTCAAATGCATGCAAATGACAGAAAAGATATTGATGTTTGCTATGCAGGTGATATCGCTGCTGTTATCGGTGTAAGAAACACTACAACAGGTGATACATTCTGTGATGAAAAGCATCCTATCATACTTGAATCAATGGAATTCCCAGAGCCAGTTATCCGTGTTGCTGTTGAGCCAAAGACAAAGGCTGGACAAGAAAAGATGGGTATTGCACTTGCAAAGCTAGCTGAGGAGGACCCAACATTCAAAACATACACAGACGAGGAAACAGGTCAAACAATCATCGCTGGTATGGGTGAGCTTCACCTTGAAATCATCGTTGACAGACTACTTCGTGAATTTAAGGTTGAGGCTAATGTAGGTAAACCACAGGTTGCTTATAAGGAAACAATCAGAAGAAGTGCTGACGTTGACCACAAGTACGTTCGTCAGTCTGGTGGTAAGGGCCAATATGGTCATGTTAAGATCATTATGGAGCCAAACGAGCCAGGCAAGGGCTACGAATTCATTAACAAGGTTGTTGGT
>JAZQHJ010000128.1:0-8274 GCA_045540515.1 Eubacteriales bacterium | reverse complement strand
ACTGAAATCATATGTGGTTACAATGCTTTGTTTACCAGCCTCAAGCTTTGCCTCGTATTCACCAGATGGCTTCTTACAGGATGCGAGCATACAAACGGACATAACAAGCACGAGCATTAATGAAACAATTGCTAATGTTCTCTTCATTTTGAGATCCTCCTTAAAATATATGATATAAATATTTTAGCACAAGCATTTTTGTTTGTCAACAATTCAAAAACATATTTTTTTAATAATTTAATTAATATTTGTTCACAATTTAATATTTGATTGCAACAAGCTTATGTATATGAAGATTATCCACTGTAAAGGTTAGCACTCCATTTTTTTGAGTGAATTTTATCTTTTTATTTTCTGGAATTGATATTACAGCTTTAACCTTTTCTGGAATTTTTACGCTTACATTTATTCCATTTAATTCTGGGAAATCCTCAAGAATGCAAACATTTCCACGATTGATTGGTGGTGCATAAAGCAAATGCAAAGCATAAAAGCTCTCATTTATGCTTTTTCTCATTCTAACTCTACCACAGGAGAAGAAATTATCAACCTTTAATAACTTATCATATATTGCTTCTATTCCCTTTTTAACATATTTTTCAAGAATATAGTTGCCACTCTTATTATATGCTTCAAAGACAGGATGTGCAAAATATAAAACATTGCCTTTTTTAACAAGCGCTGGATAGCTTTCTGGTTCTAGCTTATTTGGTGTATTCTTATGTCCACAGAAATGAGCTCTTGTTCGATTGAAATAAGGCTCATATACCCTTGCAAGGACCTCTCCGTCGGTACTTACCTTGTATGCGTGTGAATATGCTAAAAATGGGGTTGTCACGTCGTCAAGCTCACATTCGATATAATCCTGATCGCACTGACTTTCCTCAATCATTTTGATTCCTAGCTCATCAAATCCACTCTTATAGCTTACTATGAGCTTACCGCCATTGCTTGCAAATTTAACAAGCTCTTTTTTGTCGTTTTCAGTAAGGGTTACATAGTCAGGTAATATAATGCACTTATATTTAGATAAATCCTCGCTTGCAGAGTCAATTGTATCATATTCAAGATGCATAATTTGAAGTAGTCGTGAGCATCCCATATCGGAGCTTGTGTGGCTAACCCATATTGCAAGGTCAGTATAGGCTCTTGTATTGTCAGTATAATTGCCTATATCATCAATATATTTAAATGCGTGACCGATAATGCTGTAAGTGCTCTTATCAAGCTTACCGCAAGGATGTAAATGGTCTCCAACTGACATATATGCGCCTATGCTTGCCATATCTGCAAGCTCATATTTAAGTGCATCCTTGTTTTTAAAGCCACCAAATTCTCCCCAAGAATGGTGGAATTTACCAGTCATTCCAAGAAATAGCTTATTGTATCTTTCAAAATACTTTGCTCTTAATGGCATAAGGTCGTATCCACCCCATGCAGTTGGTAAATCCTCAAGCTCATAGTGAGTTTGATAAGGATGGTACTCAGGTCTGTTCATATCTGCACCACCATTATAAAATACCGTTGCATTTGGTGCATACTCGTGAACAACTCCTGTAAGAGTCTTCATAAGCTCAATACGCTGTTCCTTATAATATTTCCTTGCGTCCTCGAAGTTATTTGGGTCAAGCCCCTGCTCCTTCATTCCTTTTACGCAGGAATCGCATACACAAGCATCTCTTATGAAGCAAATATCGTAAAAAATACCGTCTGAAACGTCGTAGCTTTCGCAAATTTCTCTTGTTATGTCAATTAAATAATCCTTATAAGAACCAACTGGGCATAGAGTTGTCCAAGTGCAGTCATTTACTGGCTCATTTGGGTCATCACCTGGCTTTGAGCCAAAATATATAGGCTCCTTTGACCAAAAATCAATTTGGTGCCATTCTGGATGCTCGTCTGCATCCTTTTTGCTCCACCCCATTGTTATGTAGATTGGTGCTGTAACTCCAACAGAATGACAAGCATCAATTTGTTCCTTTAATAAATCAAATTTTAAATGTGGATGCATTGTGCCAAGCTTTGTTGGATAATAGGAATAGCCATGATGACACTTTGCAAATACGGTGATTAAATCAACATGAGCATCCTTTAAGTTATTTGCAAATTCTTCCTTGTTAAAATGACTGCCGATGCCTTCAATGTCTGGGCTTGTATGGAAATCTAGATGTACGCATTTTTTCATTTTTTATTCCTTACCTTTTTAAATATTATTTTGCTTACATTATCAATATCGCTAACTGCAAATATGCCTATATTTGAATACTTTTTAGTTGTGTTTTTTTCAAAGAAAAAGTAAACCGAGCCAACATCATCATTATCTTTTTTAACCTCTGCATAGCAAATATCTGAAAGCTGATATTGCTCATAATATTCACTGTTTGAATATATAGCTAAAACCCTTTTACTGGTTATAACATAAACGAGGTGTCTTCTTTTTGTTGCCCTCATAATATTTTTTATAATGATGAACCAAATTCCAACTATAAAAAAGGCAATTGAGACGTAAGGTAGTGCTTGTGCTGAGCCTTGCTCACCATCAAGCGCAGGACCTATGGTTAATGCAAGCCAAAATGCAGAAAATAGTATCCAAAATATACCGATAACAATCGAAAAAATGTCAGATGGTATGTATATAAAGCTTTTTTTAGGCTTGCTTGCCCAAATAATAGTTTCGTTTCCACTTAAATATGGGAAAATCTGTTCCTTTAATGCCTGACTTATCTCCATATATGTCTCCTTAATAATTTGCTAAAAATATTTTACCATAATATTATAATATTTGCAAGAAAAATATCACTTGACTATGCCTTAATAAAATGATAAAATTAGTTATATAATAAATCTATGGAGAAAAGTATGAAAATAGCAGTTATTAGTGGTGCTTCATCTGGTATGGGTGCTGAATTTACAAAAGAGCTTGACCATTATGGTCTTGATGAGCTTTGGTTGATTGCAAAGGATGATGGCTTGCTTGATAAAATCACCCCTGAATTATCAACAAGAGTTAGATTATTTCCAGTTGATTTAACAAGTGAGCATGCATTTGACAATATTAAATCTGAATATGAAAGGCATAATGCTGAAATAATGTATCTTGTTTGCTCTGCTGGTGTGGGCTTTAATGGTGGATTTGATACTATTACTGAAAGACAGATTTCTCTAACGGTTTCTCTTAACTGTACTGCTCTTTCTCTATTATTAAAGGGGTCTTTGCCTTATTTAGTTCAAGGCTCAAGGGTTATTAACATTGCATCTGGCTCTGGCTTTACGCCTCAACCATATTTTGCTGTTTATGCTGCATCCAAGGCATATGTTATTAGTCTTTCAAGAGCCATTGGCTACGAGTTAAGAAAAAAGAAAATTTATGTAACTGCTGTTTGCCCTGGACCTGTTGACACTAGCTTTTTTGCAGGGCTTGAAAATGTCAAGGAATATAAAAAGAAATTCTTAATTTCGCCAAGAAAGGTTGCCCTTGGTTCATTAAAGGCATCTAAAAGAAAAAGAAAGATTTATTCTCCTACCCTTTCAATGAAAATGGTGCATCTTGCATCAAAGCTTATTCCAACAGCCCTGTTGCTAAAATTTTATAAATAATTTAAGTCATCCGTACTGGATGGCTTTCCTTATATTATAGGAAGTGTATGTAATAGATTGACAAATCAACAAAATTGTGGTAAAATATATATGTATTTATTTTTAATTTAGAAAGTTCTTTTATAATATTTTTAATATTTATTCGAAGGATGATTTATGAAAAAGGATAAAAAGAAAGCAAAAAAGAAATGGATAAAGCCAAGGCACACGGTTGTTAGAAACCTTGCTAACCTTATTATTTATCCACTTTCACGTATTAAATATGGTATAAAAATACAAAAATATAAAAATCCTGAAAAAAGAGCCTTTTTGATATTATATAACCACCAAACAGCATTTGACCAATTTTTTGTTGGAATGGCATTTAAACAGCATCTTTACTATATTGCAAGTGAGGATTTGTTTTCAAATGGCTTTACATCAAAGCTTATAAATTATCTTGTAGCACCAATTCCTATTAAAAAATCTACAACAGATGTAAGAGCTGTGCTTGATTCAAAACGAGTTGTAAAGGAAGGTGGCTCTATTGCTGTTGCCCCTGAGGGTAATCGTACCTTTGGTGGAAAAACCGGATACATTAAGCCATCTATTGCTCAGCTAGCAAAGGCACTGAGGCTTCCTGTTGCTATTTATAAAATTGAGGGTGGCTACGGAGTTCAGCCAAGGTGGAGTGATGTAACAAGACGTGGTACTATAAATTGCTATGTTTCAAGGGTTATTGAGCCCGAGGAATACAATGCTCTTAGCGATGATGAGCTATATGAGCTAATTTGCAAGGAGCTTGAAAACGACGAGGGGCAAATTGGTGGCTCATACAAGCACCGAAAGAGTGCTGAATATCTTGAAAGAGCTATGTATTACTGTCCTCATTGCGGATTTTCCGAGTGGGTTAGCCACAAAAAAACAATAAAATGTAAGAGCTGTGGTACTACTCTTGAATACATGCCAAACAAGGAATTAAAGCCTTTAAAGGGTGATTTTCCATTCAGGTCTATTGGTGAGTGGTATGATGCACAATGCGAATTTATCATAGGCTCTGACCTTTCACAATATGAAAATGTTCCTATTTATACGGATGAAATTGACTATTATCAGGTAATTCCTTATAAGAAAAAGATTATGCTTTCAAAAAAGGCTACTGTTGCTATTTATAATAACAGATTTACAATTAAGGGTGGAGAGCTTGATATAACTATTCCATTTGATACTATTTCTGCTACAAGCGTGCTTGGTAGGAATAAGCTTAATATCTATATTGGAAGTGATATTTATCAGTTAAAGCCAAGATACAAGGGCTTTAATGCTCTTAAATATATGAATATTTATTATCATTCTACAAATGTTGAAAAGGGGGTTAGTGAAAATGCTAAACTTCTCGGACTCTAATGCTTGGGGATTTATAATGGTTATTGGTGTTTTGCTTGGTGCTATCATCGTAGCGAACACAATTAAGCAGCTTATTCCCTTTTTAAGAGCTTCTTTAATACCTACATCAGTATTAGCTGGTGGAATTATTCTTATTATCTCAATTATTTACACACTTGTAAATGGTGGAAATATGTTTGAGGACGCATTTTTTGGAACCTATGGCACAGCATCTGATGGCTCTACCATTACAGGACTCAATGTTTTAGAGCTGATTACCTATCACTCACTTGCTATTGGCTTTATTGCAACCTCTTTTAAGCCTGCAACCTCAGAAAAGCCTTCAAAATCAAGAAAAGTAGAAATTATTGATACTGGTGTTACAACTGTTTCAACATATTTATTACAGGTTCTTATCGGTATGGGAATTGCTCTACTATTCCCTGCACTTTTATATGGCTTTACATCTGGCGGTATTTTGCTTGCCTTTGGTTTTGGTCAAGGAACAGGACAAGCCTTTAACTATGGTACAATTTATGAGGGCTGGGACGTTGCTGGTGGCTATTATTTAAGAAATGGTGGAAGCTTTGGTCTTACAATTGCTGCACTTGGCTTTTTAAGTGCAAGTATTGGTGGTGTTATTCACTTAAACATTCTTAGAAAAAGAAAAAAGGTTGACTCTCACGAGGAAGAAACAATTGAGCATTTTTCACTAGATGATATTCAAACAGAGGATGAGCTTCCAATGGCTGGTAGCGTTGAAAAGCTTTCGATGCAGCTTGCATTTGTTCTTATGACCTATGTAGCTTCATATGCAATTATGGTTGGTGCAGATAAGCTCCTTGGTTTATTTAATGTAAATTTCACTGCTGTAATTTACGGCTTTAACTTCTTATTCGGCGTTCTTTTAGCAACTCTTATTAACACAATTATAAGAGGTCTTCGTAAAAAGAAGATTATGAAAAAGCAGTATATAAATTCCTTCCTTATGAAGCGAATTGCAGGCTTTTTCTTTGACCTTATGGTTGTTGCAGGTGTTGCTGCGATTAAATTTGAGGCCTTAAAGGATTACTGGCTAACATTCATTTTGTTTGGTATTTTAGGAGCAGTTGGTACCTACTTCTATTTAAGAATTGTATGCAAAAAGGTGTTCCCAAATTATGTGGAAAATCAATTTCTTATGATGTATGGTATGCTAACAGGTACTGCAAGCACGGGTGTAATTTTGCTTCGTGAAACTGATAAGGACTTATCCTCTGAGGCGGCAGAAAACATTGTTTTGCAAAACATTCCAGCAATGATTTTGGGATTTCCTCTTATGATTATTGCAAATAATGCACCTAATATGCCAATTATTACTTATATCATAGTAATTGCATTCTTTATTGTGCTGAATCTTTTCTTGTTTAGAAAGAAAATCTTCAAAAAGCGAAAAAAGAAAGAAAAAACAACAACTAAATAACAAAAAACGCATAGTCCTTATGGATTATGCGTTTTAATTTATTTTACGTATGGTCCCCAGCCAATTGCAGGAATTTTATAGTTTATTGTATCAAGGACACCGTCATTTTCTTCCTCAACAATTAAATTAGAAAGCCATTCCTCCACTGTTAGGCTTGCATTTATTGAATTATATTGCACCTTAACGCCGTCGCAATCCTTAAATGCGCCCTTGCCTATTTTTGTAACTGTTTCAGAAATTCTAATTGTAACAAAGCCGATAGCAACACCGACTGTGCCGTTGCCAATTTGGTTTTCATAGCCGTAAAAGGCATATTCGCCTATTTCTGTTACTGTATATCCCTTATACTCCGTTGGTATAGTAAAGCTTCCAGGATTTCCTGTATAGGCAATTACCTTTAATGTATTATCGTCCTTTAAGGAATATGCAATACCGTTTTCGTCAACGATGTATTCAGTGTTTGTAATGTCCGTTGATGTGCTTGTATCTGATGATGTATTAGTGCTTGTGTTTGTATCAGTATTTCCATAATGTCCTGCATTTTTATTAAAATCATCCTTCTTACAGGAGAAAAGTGATAACAATATAAAAGCCAAGACACCAAATATTATTAAAAATCTTTTCATTAAATAATCTCCTAGTATAGTTATAAAATAAGTATACTATTATTTTTAGTGATTGTCAAGAAAAAATCCTTCCACAGGCTGTGGAAGGATTTGTTATTTAATAGAGTGTTTTGGGATAAGTTCCGTTTGCTTGAAGCTTTAAAAATTCATCCTTAACGGCATATTTATCCTCGCCATATGTAACTCCAAACCATTTGTCGTTAGTTTCAAGAATCTTTACAGATGCCTTGCCACTTGTTACAAGCTCACCGACTACACCAGGTAGGAGGTATTCACCCTTTAATTGGTTTAGATTTGGGTCTGAAAGGAATTTAACAAAGCCACCCTCAAGTAAATCAATAAAGTCAGGTGTTAAGCCCCACATATTCATAGATACATAAAGGTTTTCATCAAGAGGAGTAATTGTGCCATCCTCATTTGCAATTCCTGCACCTGTTGGAGTTTTAACAAGATTGCTTGTTTCTACAACATTTGTAAGGTAACCATTTTCTACTGAGCAAACTCCTCTTGTAACGCCACCATTTTCGCTTAGTGTATTCTTTAAAATAAAGCCTGCCATTGCAAAATTGTATTCCTTGATTGGCTCATTATCACTTACAAGAAAATCGTGAATTGATTTAAATGCTTCCTTTCCATAATAATCATCAGCATTGATAACTAAGAATGGCTCGTTTACAATGCCCTTACAGGAAAGAACGGCTTGGCCTGTTCCCCAAGGCTTCTTTCTTTCTGGTGGATTTGTAAAGCCTGCTGGTAGGTCATCAATATTCTGATAAGCATATGCAACCTCACAAATGCCTGAAATTTTGTCACCAACAACCTCTTTAAAGTAGTCCTCCATTTCCTTTCTGATGATGAAAACTACCTTATTAAAGCCTGCTTCAAGAGCATCGTGAATTGAATATTCCATAATAACTTCGCCGTTTGGTCCAAGTGGCTCTAGCTGTTTAATGCCTCCACCAAAGCGGGAACCAATTCCGGCTGCCATAATAACTAGTGATGTTTTTTTCATATTGTTCCCCTAAATAAATTATTTGTACATAGGACCATATGTTGCACAAGCACGATAGTCCTGTCCTTCTTTATCCATACCGAATGCATTCCATGCAGCAGGACGGAAAATTTTGTCCTCTGGTACGTTGTGCATACATACAGGAATTCTAAGGATTGAGCAAAGCGTGATAAGGTCTGCACCGATATGACCATAGCTGATAGCACCGTGGT
>JAZQHJ010000127.1:0-14462 GCA_045540515.1 Eubacteriales bacterium | reverse complement strand
GCTATCGAAGAGGGACTCCGTTTCGCTATTCGTGAGGGTGGTAGAACAGTTGGTTCAGGTACAGTTACAGAAATTCTTGCTTAATTGCAATAATATCTAAAATTAAAACCACTTGCTTTTGCAAGTGGTTTTTTTATTTAGAAAACCCAAAAATTTTTATAAAAAATAATCAAATCATAAAACCGATAATTAAAAAACATATTTTCAAGGAAATAAAAGGAAAGAAAAAACATAAAAATAAATGATAAAAGCATAAAATTATTAAAAATATATATAACAAATGAACATATAAACATATGAACAACAAATAAAAACAGAGATTTTTGTCAAAATCCCTGTAAAATTTTATATAAGAGGGTTACCCTTACCGTCAACATTTAGCTTTCTTGCAAAAAGTCTGATGGCATCAACAAGACTCCATATTCCGACAGTTAATCCTGTTATTATATATCCAATATTAAGGACATAGTATAAAACAATTTCGCCATAATTTAGATAAACAACATTTGCAAATATTGAAAAAATAAATGCAACGATTGAAATTACAAGCTGAATTACAGCCTTTTTCTTATAGCCAAGATAAAAGTTATAAATTCCGAAGTTTGTAAGAAGTGCTAAAACAGCAGCAAGAACTCTTGATTTTCGACCATAAGCATATGAATCTTGTCTTGAACCAGAAACCTGGTCAAAGGTTATATAGCTTTTTTGATTGTTATAATAATATTGCTCCTTATTGCGTTCAATGGCAGTGCCACAGTGCTTGCAAAATTTATCGTTTGGTTCAACAGGAGCACCACAGTTTTTACAATACATTTTAAAATCTCCTTAAAAATATATTTATATTGTATCACCTGAATATTATTTTGTCAATAAAAAAGGTTTTGTTGCACACAAAACCTTAATTTTTTTATAAAATTATGCAAATCAAGCCCTTTGAGCCCTCATTTATAACTCTTGTAAGCGTATCTGATAGCTTTTTTCTTGATTCAGGTGAAATATGCTCAAGCTTTGTACTTAAGCTGTCATTTACGAGCTCATAAAGAGATTTTCCTAGCATATTAAACTGCCAAAGCTTATTTGGGTCGTCATCATATTCCTCTCTCATAAGCTTAATAATTTCCTCAGCCTGCTCACTTGCACCAACAATGGGTGAAACCTCAGCCTCAATAGGAGCCTTAATTAAATGAATTGACGGAGCACTTGCCTTGATTTTAATTCCATAAGCACCACCTTGACGAACTGCTTCTGGAGAATTTAACGTCATATCCTCAATTTGAGGCATAACAATTCCATATCCAGTCTCGTTTACCTCATTTATAGCATCAGCATATCTGTCATACTCCTTTTTTGCCTCAGCAAGAAGCTTAATTGTTGAAAGCAAGTCGGCATCATCGCTTATAGCACTACCACATAGCTCACTAATAATTTTATAGTATAACTCAGGGAGAAGCTTTAAATCAATATTAACAATTCCGCTTCCTAAATCATAGCTTATTGTAGGAGTGCCAAAAATATTTTCGTTTTCTGAAATTGCTAGCGCGCACGCTTGAGCATCATCAATTTTTGAAAGAGAGGTAATAGAGCTCTTTATTGACTGTAAAATACTTTGCTTCAAAGGGTGTAGGGGCTCCAAGGACGTAAAATATTTGGGCAGATTGAAGCATAGCTCATTTATACTAAATTGTCCTAAAAGAAGCTTAATAATGCCCTCAAAATCCTCGTTTTCAAGCTCTAATGCATTTACAAGAGCAACAGGAGCACCATATTCCTTTTCAATTGAAATTGCAAGGTCTATGGCTTCCTTACTGCTTGGTGAAGCTGAATTTAAAACAATAACAAATGGCTTGTTTAATGCCCTTAATTCATTTATAACTCTTTTTTCAGCAGGTATATATGCCTCTCTTGGTAAATCACAAAGTGAGCCATCACAGGTCATCACAATTCCAACCGTAGAATGGTCGGAGATGACCCGTTGAGTTCCAATTTCAGCAGCTCTTTCAAATTCCATAGGACTAGAATCCCAAGGTGTCATAACCATTCTTGGCTCACCATTTTCCTCTGTCCCAATTGCACCATCAATAATATAGCCTACGCAATCAATTAGCTTTATTTTCATATTAGCATCGCCAATTGATACAGCCACAGCCTCATCAGGAACGAACTTTGGTTCAGTTGTCATAACAGTACACCCTGAAGCGCTTTGAGGAGATTCGTCCATAGCACGTTGCTTATCATACTCTGATTTAATGTTAGGAATTACCACATTATCCATAAATTTTTTAACAAAGGTTGATTTGCCACTCCTTACAGGTCCTACAACTCCAACATATATTTCGCCATTTGTTCTTTTTGCAATATCCTCATAAATATTCATAATCTCTCCGTCCTTTTAAGGTAATTTGATATTAAAGCATATTCGCAACCAAAAGAGAATATTACAAAAGTAAGGAAAAAAGAAAAGGGAGCTTAAAAATTTCCAAATATGAAAAATAACGTCTCAAATAAAATTGATAAGAAGCTTAACATAAAATGAAAGCAAGAATTTTACATATAGAAAGCCAATGCATATATTATATAACTCTTGACATTGCACTAATAATATGATACAATATTCGTAATTAAATTATGGAGGTATGTAAAAAACTATGGACGCAGGCGTCGGGCCTTTAATAGCCATGATTCTTTTACTCATTTGTTCTGGCTTTTTTTCATCGGTCGAAACAGCATTCACATCATTCAACAAAATTCGTTTTAAAAGTCTTGCACAGGCAGGAGACAAAAAAGCTCAAGCCGTACTAGCACTTGAAAGTAAATACGATAAGCTAATAACTGGTGTTTTGATAGGAAACAATATTGTAAACATTTCACTATCATCAATTGCTACAATTTTCTTTATTGATATTCTTTCAAATAATGAATCTATTGCAGCAACCGTGTCAACTATCGTAACAACCGTTGCAGTTTTAATTTTTGGCGAAATTTCTCCAAAGGTTATCGCAAGACAAAATGCAGATAAGCTAGCAATTTTGTTTGCACCAATCGTAAAGTTTATCTTGATAATTCTAACTCCTCTGACCTTGATTTTTGGAGGTTGGAGTGCGCTTATGTCAAAGATTTTCCGTTCAAAGGAGCAAAACACTATAACAGAAGAAGAGCTTATAACAATTGTTGAAGAGGCGCAAGAGGACGGAACTCTTGAGGATGATGAAAGCAACCTCATACGTTCAGCTATTGAATTTAGCGATGTTAGCGCTGGTGATATACTAACACCACGTGTTGACATTTGTGCAATTCCAAGAGATGCATCAGTTGAAGAAATAGCAAAAATATTTATAGAAACCTCATATTCTCGCTTGCCAGTGTATGACGAGGATATTGACGATATAATTGGAATTTTACACGAAAAGGATTTCTTTATAGCATACCACAATAACAACAAAACAATCACTAAGCACATCAAAAAACCGGTACACGTGTCTGAACACATAAAAATCGCAGACCTTCTCCAAACCTTAAAGGCTAAAAAATGCCATATGGCAATTGTAGTCGATGAATTCGGTGGAACAATGGGTATTGTAACAATGGAGGACATTATTGAGGAGCTTATCGGTGATGTTTGGGATGAGCACGACGAGGTCAAGAACGACTTCAAGGAGCAAGAGGATGGTAGCTATATTGTAGATTGCTCAGCCGAGCTTGATGATTTCTTTGAAAAATTTGGTGTAGAAATTCACGATTTTGATGATTTACCACAAACAGTAAACGGCTTTATTATGAAGGAGCTTGAAACCTTCCCACAGGTTGGAGATGGCTTTGATTTTATGAACATACATATTCAAATAGAGAAAATCAGCCAAAAGCGTGTTGAAAAAATTAGAGTAACATACATCATAAAGCAAGATGAAAATGAAAAAGCTGCTGATTAAGCAGCTTTTTTAAAAATAGACACGTCCCCTAACAAAAAGGAGAAAATATGAACGTATTTGACTTTGATGGAACAATATATGACGGCGATAGCACAAAGGATTTTTTCTTTTATTGCTTAAAGAATTATAAACAAATAAGAGGTCATATCTTTCCTGTTATTTGGTATGGCATTGGCTTTGGACTCAGAATAGTTAAAAAGAAGATATTTAAGCAAAAGCTTCTTAGCTTTGTTTCAAAAATTGATGATATTGACAATGCAGTAATTAGCTTTTGGAAGCAAAATGACAAAAAAATCAAAAAATTCTATTTAGAAATGAAGCAAAGCAGCGATGTAATTATATCCGCATCTCCCGAATTTCTTTTAAGACCCATTTGTAACCAGCTTGGTGTTTCAATGCTTGCAACAAGAGTTGATAATAAAACAGGATTGTTTGACGGAGAAAATTGCCATGGACAAGAAAAGGTAAGACGCTTTTATGAGGTGTATCCAGACGGAGAAATTGATGAATTTTATTCCGACCTTTATTGCGACACCCCACTTGCTCGTCTTTCAAAGAAGGCATACATAGTTAAGGGAGAAAGGCTTACCCCGTGGAAGAAATACAAATAAAAAAGAGCAGTTAGCAAAATTTTGCTAACTGCTTTTCTTACTTAAAAAATATCGTTTTTCCTCAAAGCTTAAATTTATAGGAACAAGCTTACAGGAATTTGAGCTAATTGTCATTTTTGTTGGCTTTTGAGCAACAGGCTTTACATTAAACTGAGAGTTATTCAGCTTTACTAAAACCTTATAAAGCGGAGCAATGAGCACCGAAAGAGCTAAATTGCCACACATATGTACAATATCCCAAGGAAAACCAACAACAATCCATGAAATCATACCCTCAAACGAAAGACCAAAGGCTAGCGCTTGAAATGGCGCATATAGTGTTCCGTATGCAAGTCCGTGAAGTGCACAAAAAAATGTAGCTAATATAATTTTTAGCTTTAAGGGAGCTCTTTTTGGAATTAGCATAATGAGCAACCAAAGCACGGTCCAAATGTAAAGATAAGGATACCACCAGGTGCTAAATCCATATATAAATCCTACCAAAAAAGCATAAACATAAATTGAAATAAGAGCCTTATGCCTATACACAAGCGTAAATACGGCAATGAGAACACCAACTAAGTGAATGTTTGGCAAAAATTCCATTATCATTTTTGAAATAAACAATATTATGCCAAAAATGACAAGCAAAATCAAATTAACAAGTCTTTGCTTTTTCATCAGTCAACAATTGTAACCTTTTTCATTCTCATATCAATAATAGGTCTGTCTCTGAAATCAGTTTTAACACCTGCAATCTCGTCAACAACCTCTATGCCAGATACAACCTTACCAAAGCCAGCATATTGCCCGTCAAGGAATTTTGCATCAGCGTGGCAAATAAAGAATTGTGAGGAAGCAGAATTATAGCTTTGGCTTCTAGCCATAGAAATAACGCCTCTTACGTGAGAAATAGAGTTAGGAACTCCATTTATCATAAATTCACCCTTAATATTTTTGTCAGAGCCACCACAGCCTGTACCAGTTGGGTCACCACCCTGAATCATAAATCCAGCGATTACTCTGTGGAAAATAAGACCATCATAAAAGCCCTCAGAAACAAGCTTTTTGAAGTTTTCGCAGGTGATAGGAGCAATATTCTCATAAAGCTCAATATCGATAATTCCACCATTTTCCATTTCAATACGTACCATAATAAACACCTCGTAAATATAATTATTGACTATATTTTATCACATAGGCATAAAAAAAGCAAATACAAATATAATAAATTTATAATTTTTAAATCCTATGGAGGAAAAAGTGGAGAAATATAAATCATTTGCCATTAAGGGAGGCTGTGTTCTTGTTTTTATAGCGCTTGCGTATTTGTTTTTAAGACTTGCCCTTGGAATAATTTTACCCTTTGCAATAGCACTATTAATTGTATCAATGGCAAGACCTATTATCAATAAGCTTTGTGCCAAAAGAAAAATATCCAAGCCCTTTGCAAGTGTCTTTGTGGTTTCAATAATTTTGATTCTTATTACATTTGTCCTTAGTGCAAGCGTATCCTTAATTATAAACGAGGTAAGAAGCATAATAGGTAAGCTTATTGTAAATCTAGAAAGTGAAAATAATTTCATATCCTCAATCTTTGAATGGATAGAAAACATAAAGCTGAAATTCCCATTTCTAAACAGCATTTTACCAGGCGTGAACGAATCAATTTATTCAATTGTTCTTGAAATGGTATCCAACGGAATACGAAGCCTGAGCAATGAATTAACCGAATTTATAGCAGGGTTTATTACCTCACTTCCAAGCTTTATTATTGCGCTTGTTATAATGCTACTATCCCTGTTTTATTTTTCAAAGGATTATGACAAGCTAGCAAGCCTTTTAGAAAAGACCCTTCCTAAAAAAACTATTTCTGTTTTACCAAAGATAAAAAAAGACGTAATTGATATTATGCTTAAATATTTCAAGTCCTACTCGTTGCTCCTTTTGCTTACGTTTGTCGAGCTTTTTGTCGGATTTTTAATTATAAAAATAGAGCACCCGTTTACACTGGCGTTAATTGTTGCAATCGTTGATTTGTTACCAGTTTTGGGAGTTGGTACTGTTCTTGTTCCTTGGTCAGTAATTTTAATAGCGTCTGGAAGCTCACTGACAGGAATAGGACTTTTGGTTCTTTTTGCAATATGCTATATAGTAAGACAGCTTGCTGAGCCAAAAATTTTAAGTAAGCAAATGAACGTGCACCCGCTTGTTACGCTTTTTGCAATGTATGCAGGGTTAAAGCTAGCGGGGCTAGGAGGCTTGATTTTAGCACCATTTCTTGCATTTGTGGGAAAAACCATTTACCTTAGCATCAAAAAAGAAAAAACTGTTGAAAATCAAATTAAACTGTGATATTATATAAAATATATTTATGACTTTTACATTCAATACAGGAGAAAAAATATGTTTAATGATAAAAAAGTGGTTTTTTCTGGTGTACAGCCATCTGGAAACTTAACTATTGGAAACTATCTTGGAGCAATTAAAAACTTCAGTGCTTTTTCTGACGAATATCACTGCTACTATTGTGTTGTAGATATGCATGCTATAACAGTAAGACAGGACCCAGCAGAGCTTCGCAGAAGAACCTATGAAACCCTTGCACTTTATATGGCTTGTGGTCTTGACCCGCAAAAAAACACACTTTTTGTTCAAAGCCACGTGCCACAGCACGCAGAGCTAGGATGGATTCTTGATTGCTACACAATGTTTGGTGAGCTTTCACGAATGACTCAATTCAAGGACAAAAGTGCTAAAAATGCCGACAATATCAATGCAGGACTCTTTACCTACCCATCACTTATGGCAGCGGATATTCTTCTATACCAAACAGAGCTTGTGCCAGTTGGTGTGGACCAAAAGCAGCACCTTGAGCTTGCAAGAGATATTGCAAATCGCTTTAATCAAATTTATGGCGACACCTTTGTAGTTCCAGACGGATATATTCCAAAGGAGGGCGCAAAGATTATGTCCCTTCAGGACCCAATTAAAAAAATGAGCAAATCCGATGCTAACGAAAATGCGGTTGTAAGAATTTTGGACCCTAAGGACGTTATCATAAGAAAGTTCAAAAGAGCAGTAACTGACTCTGATTGTGAAATCAGATGCGGTGAGGGCAAGGAAGGAATAACAAATCTTTTAACAATTTATTCTTGCTTTACAGGTAAAACAATCGAGGAAGCAGAAAGAGAATTTGCAGGCAAGGGCTATGGCGAATTTAAGCTTGCAGTTGGAGAAGCCTGTGCAGATGCACTAGCACCAGTAAGAAGCGAATTTGAAAGACTTGTTGCAGACAAGGCGTATCTTGAACAGGTAATGGCAATGGGTGCAGAGAATGCCTATAAGAGTGCAAGACGCACAATGTCAAAGGTAAGACGCAAAATAGGCTTTACAGAGCTTAAGCATTAATAAAAAAATCACCTCGTTCGAGGTGATTTTGTTTTTTTATACATTAAATCTGAAAAGAACAACGTCTCCGTCTTGAATTACATATTCCTTGCCCTCTGACCGAACAAGTCCCTTTTCCTTAGCCACAGCCATAGAGCCACAAGCCATAAGGTCATCAAACGAAACAATCTCTGCACGAATAAAGCCCTTTTCAAAATCCGAGTGAATTTTTCCTGCCGCTTGGGGAGCCTTGGTTCCCTTTGTGATAGTCCAGGCTCTTACCTCCTTTGGTCCAGCTGTTAAATAGCTGATAAGTCCAAGTAGAGAATAGCTTGCCTTAATAAGCCTGTCAAGACCGCTTTCCTTGATTCCAAGGTCAGCAAGGAACATTTCCTTTTCCTCTGGCTCAAGCTCAGCAATTTCAGCCTCAATTCCAGCACAAACAGGGATAACCTCACTCTTTTCAGCTCTTGCAATTTCACAAACGGCTTGATAAAACTGATTTTCATTTATATCGGATGCAATGTCATCCTCACTTATATTTGCAGCATAAATTACTGGCTTAATTGTAAGCAATGCAACCTCTGAAAGAAATTCCTTTTCCTCATCAGTATAGTCAAGGCTTCTTGCGGTTTTTCCCTCTTCAAGAGCACTCATAACTCTTTCATAAAGCTCAACCTTTGGAGCAAGTGTTTTATCGCCCTTCATAGCCTTTTTAGTATTATCAAGCTTTCTTTCAAGAATTTCCATATCTGAAAAGATAAGCTCCAAATTTATTGTTTCAAGGTCTCTTGCAGGGTTGATATTACCATCCACGTGTATGATATCGCTATTTTCAAAGCAACGAACAACGTGTATAATTGCATCAACCTCTCTAATGTGAGAAAGGAATTTATTTCCAAGGCCCTCACCCTTGGATGCACCCTTTACAAGACCTGCAATATCTACAAATTCAATTACAGCAGGGGTGTATAGCTCTGGATTATACATTTTAGCAAGGTCATCAAGACGACTATCAGGAACAGCAACAACTCCTACATTTGGTTCAATTGTGCAAAATGGATAGTTAGCACTTTGCGCACCTGCATTTGTTAAAGCATTAAAAAGCGTACTTTTACCTACATTTGGTAGGCCAACAATACCAAGTTTCATTTTTTACCTCTTAAAATAAAATTTCTTTTTAGATTATACCTTATTTAAGGCAAATGTGCAAGTATAAAAATGAAATTTGAGAAAAATTTGGTATTTTTATCATATTCACACCTTTTCTTCACAAAATCATCACATTTGTATTGTAAAATTTATAGTGTATGTTGGGAAAATATAATTTTTTTATTTTTCGACATAATTTGTTTACAATTTGAAAAAAATCTGTTATAATAAAGGAAAGACGATTTAGGAGGAAACTATGCTAGGAACAAAAATGCTTGTAATTGATGACGACGTTAATATTTGTGAGCTCATCAAGGTTTATTTCCAAAATGAAGGCTATGACGTTGCCGTTGCACATGACGGGATTGAGGGGATGAACCTATTTAGAAGCTATGACCCAGATATTGTGCTTTTAGACCTTATGCTTCCAAAAAAGGACGGCACAGATGTATGTAGAGAAATCAGAGCAAATTCAAATAAGCCAATGATTATGATTACAGCAAAGGGCGATGTTTTTGATAAGGTTCTTGGACTTGAGCTTGGCGCTGATGATTTTGTTGTAAAGCCATTTGATATGAAGGAGCTTCTTGCAAGAGTAAAGGCTGTATTAAGAAGATATAGCACAATGGAAACTCACGTTGACAAGGATGTTCTTAGATTTGACAATCTTGAAATAAGCATAGTAAATCACGAGCTTAAAATTAGAGGAGAGAATGTAAGCATTCCTCACAAGGAGCTTATGCTTCTATATTTCCTTGCAAAAAACTTTAACAGAGTATATACAAGAGACCAGTTATTAAATAAGGTATGGAGCTTTGATTATCTTGGCGACTCACGTACAGTTGATGTACATATTAAGCGTTTAAGAGAAAAGCTTAATGGAGTGTCTGATAAATGGGAGCTAAAAACCGTTTGGGGAGTTGGCTATAAGTTCGAGGTATATAACACAGCTGAATAATTCAAATAGCCTCATATGAGGCTATTTTTTATTGACTTTAATTATTTTTTGCATTATACTATATGTATAAATAGAATTTTAGAGCAGAAGGAGGTACATATGAAAAGACTAAGGTTAAAAAGTGTATTTACAAAATATATGATAATCTTTATATTGCTCATCGTTTTTATTGCCATAATTCTTGGTGTAATGGTTACAACAATTGCGAACAATTACACAAAGGAGGCAAGACAAAGAGAACTTTACGATACAAACCTTCTTTTTAAAACCTCTGTTCTTGGTATGAAAGGAGAGTACGACACCCTTGAGGAGCGCTTAAAGGCAAACGAAGCTCAAATTATGGAGAATCTGAATGTTGCTCTTTTTGCAACACCTGATTGCGGTGTTATTATTCTTGATAGTACAGGAAAAATAGCCTTTTTTGCATATAAGGATGCTCAAACCTCCAAGCTTGTTGTGAATTATGGTGAAAAGGCAAATTTTGGAAGTGATATTATTTTAAAATCTCAGCTATCTGAAAGCTATATGCTGGATATTTATGAGAAAAGAAACCTTTCAAGCACAAGCGACCTTGGAGACTTTTTTTCAAAGGGAGTTATTTTCTACGCAACTGCACTTAGCGACCTACCCAAGGAAGAGGAGCCTGACACAAGCACAGATACCACTACAAATACAGATATAGGCACAATAAGCAACAATGTAACCTCAGAGGATGCAGAGCAAGAGGACACAAGCAACGAGCCAAGCATACCACCTATTTTGGGGGAAAATGAGCTAGGAGTTATTTTAACCTTCTCAGGGGCACAAGGACAACAGGATATTGTTCAAGAAATGTCTAGAACAATACTGATTACAGTAATTTGGATTCTTGTTGCAGCACTTATAGCTATTTATGGAGTTAGCTACTCTGTAACAAAGCCACTTCGTGAAATTAGCCGTGCGGCAAAGGATTTTTCACACGGTAAATACGATACACGTGTTCCAGTAAGAGGAAATGACGAGCTAGCAGAGCTTGCAAAAACCTTCAATGACCTTGCTACCGTGGTTCAGCACAGAGAGGAAATGCAAAACATATTCCTAAGCAACGCATCTCACGACCTAAGAACCCCAATGACCACAATTGCAGGCTTTATTGATGGAATTTTGGACGGCGCTATCCCCCCAGAGAAGCAAGAATATTATTTGAATATCATAAAGAACGAAATAAAGAGACTTAGCCGTCTTGTTACCTCACTCCTTGACGTATCACGCTTACAGTCAGGTGAACGTAAGTTTGATATGAAGCCATTTAATATTTGTGAGGTAGTAAGTCAAACAATTATTTCATTTGAATCTCAAATTGAGGAAAAGCAGCTTGACGTTAATTGTGAATTTGAGGATTTTGACCTTATTGTAATAGGGGATAAGGATGCAATAACTCAGGTTGTTTATAATCTATGTCACAATGCTATTAAATTCTCATACGAAAAGAGCAAATACAGAGTAAGTATAACAACAGAGCAGGATAAGGTAATAGTAAGCGTTTATAACGAAGGAATCGGCATACCAAATGAGGAGCTCCCATTTGTATTTGATAGATTCTTTAAGAGTGATAAGAGCAGAGGGCTTGATAAAACAGGTGCAGGTCTTGGCTTGTATATCTCAAAAACAATTATTCTTGCGCACGGACAGGATTTAACAGTAAACAGCGAATATGGTAAATATTGTGAATTTACATTCACCTTAAAAAGAGGATAATAATGGTAATAGAGTATGTAGCAACCTGTCTATTTGGTCTTGAAAGCCTACTTGGAGAGGAAATTGAAGCCCTTGGCTATAAGCGAACAGAAACAATGGACGGAAGAATAAGCTTTCTTGGCAATGAGGAGGCTGTTGCAAGGTGTAATATAGGATTAAGATTTGCCGAAAGATTATACATCAAAATTGGCGAATTTGAGGCACTTACATTTGATGACCTATTTGAGGGAACAAGAGCCCTTGAATGGGAAAAATGGATCGGCAGGGCTGATGAATTTCCAGTAAGAGGACATAGCATAAAAAGCAATCTATTTTCAGTTCCTGATTGTCAAAAAATAATTAAAAAGGCAGTTGTGTCAAGGCTTTCAAGTGCATATGGCATAACGTGGTTTGAGGAAAATGAGATAAAATATCAGATTGATTTTTTCCTTTTTAAAAACAGAGCCACGCTTATGATTGACACCTCTGGCACTCCGCTTCACAAAAGAGGCTATCGACCAATTTCAAACGAAGCGCCAATAAGAGAAACACTTGCTTGTGCTCTTGCAAAAATGGCAAGGCCAAGAGAGGACGTTCTTTTTTGGGATCCATTTTGTGGCTCTGGAACAATTGCAACAGAGGCAACAATGCTTATGATAAATAAGGCACCTGGCTTGGAAAGAGGCTTTTGCTCTGAGGCATTTACTCAATTTAACAAGGAAGCTTGGAAAAGGGCAAGAGAAGAGGCAAGGTCAAAAATAATAACGGATTCCACCTTTGAGGCATATGCATCAGATATAAACCCTGAATGTGTAAAAATCGCAACAGAAACAGCAAAGCATGCAGGTGTTGCAAAGCATATTAAAATCTTTGAAATGGACGCCTTAAAAATAACAACCGAGGGTAGGCGAGGAACAATTGTTTGCAATCCACCATATGGAGAAAGACTCTTTACAATGCAAGAAACCGAGGAGCTTTATAAAAATATGGGTAAGCATTTTAAAACCCTTGACAAGTGGCAACAATATATAATAACAAGCCACGAGGGCTTTGCAAGGCTTTTTGGAAGAAAGCCAGATAAGGTAAGAAAGCTATATAATGGTATGATACCTTGCTATTTTTATCAGTTCTTCAAAAATAAATAGAATTAAAATAAAATCTCCGTAAATACTAACAAAAAGTACTTACGGAGGTTTTTTATGACAAAACTAACTTCTAGCTTTTCAGAAAATGTTAAAATTATAGACAAGGCTCTTTGCGTAAATGAAAGCTTTGACATTATAAAAAAGGAGCTTGAAATAAACAATACTCAAATGGTAATGTACTACATTGATGGCTTTGTTAATTCAACACCTATGCAAAAGCTTATTATGCACCTTTATTCAGTAAAGGATTTTGGCACCAACGAAAGAGGAGCAGTAGAAGAATTTATTAAAAAAAGCATACCCAGTGTCGAGGTTGACCCTGTATATGATGTTGAAGGGCTTGTGAAAATGGTGCTTTCTGGATGCACTGCTATGCTTTGTCAGGGCTTTGGAGACGGAGCTATTATAATTGATAGCAGAACATACCCAGCCCGTGAAACAGTTGAGCCTGAAAATGACAAGGTTATGAGAGGAGCAAGGGACGGCTTTGTTGAAACCTTGATTTTCAATACCGCACTTATCAGGCGTAGAATAAGAACTCCCGATTTAAGAGTAGAATACCACTCGGTGGGAGAGATATCAAAAAGTGATATTGCCATAGTTTATTTAAACGGGAAGGCAGACAAGGAATATGTAAGAAGACTAGGAGAAAAAATTGATTCAATAAAAACAGATGCATTACCGCTAGGTCACCAAAGCCTTATTGAATGTCTTATCAAGAAAAAATGGTACAACCCCTTTCCAAAGGTAAGATGCACGGAAAGACCGGATGCTGCTTGTGCCTCTATTGTAGAGGGAAGTGTAATCGTGATTTGCGACACGTCCCCCGAGGCTTTAATACTTCCAACCTCAATTTTTGACTTTTTACAGGAAACAGATGACTTTTATTTTCCACCATTTACAGGAACCTATTTAAGAATTGTACGACAGCTTGTTTTTTGGGGAGCAATATTCTTAACGCCAATTTGGTATTTGCTTGTAATAAACGAAAGCGTCTTGCCCGAATGGATAAGCTTTATAGTGCCACAAAGCACAGGAAATATACCATTACTTGCACAGCTACTAATTATTGAGGTCGTAATATCGGGGCTTAAAATAGCATCGCTGAACACCCCTAGCACAATGTCTAATTCATTCAGTGTAGTAGGAGGACTTTTGCTTGGCGATTTTGCAGTACAAATAGGTTGGTTTTCACCCGACGTAATATTCTATATGGCAATTGAATCAATTGCAGGGTTTACTCAATCAAACTACGAGCTAGGCTATGCCTTTAAATTTATGAGAATGCTATGTCTTATCTTGATTGGAATTATGAATTATTGGGGCTTGATTCTTGGAGTTATAATAGGAGCAATCCTTATTGCAACAAATAAAACGGTTCTTACTTCAAAATCCTACCTTTACCCACTAATTCCATTTAATTTCAAAAAGCTAAAATCACTATTTTTTAGAGTAAAAAAGCCATAAAAAAGCCACCATTTGGTGGCTTTTAATTATTCATCAATTCTTAATTGTGTAATACCCTTTTTGTATGGAATACCAAGATGGTCATAGGAAGTCGGATCGTAGCCATGTCGTTCTGTGA
>JAZQHJ010000126.1:0-38458 GCA_045540515.1 Eubacteriales bacterium | reverse complement strand
AGGTAAGCCCTGATAAGTGCTAGGAATAATAATTTCATTCTCCTTGCAGGTGCCTATACCGCTTACTATGTAGTATGATTTATCATCACTTATAGTGAAAGCTAGCCCTTCTGTCCCTTCGACGGAAGTGTCAGTGTCGGTTGATGTGTCAGTGTTGCTACTAGTGTCAGTTGATGTATCGGTGTTGCTACTAGTATCTGTTGATGTATTACTATCGTTGCTGTCATTGCCTTTGTTGCAGGAGCAAAGGGCAAAAAGCAAAGCGAAAGCCAAAATCAAGCAAAAAATTAAAATACTTGCTCTTTTTGTAGTAAACATTTAATTATCTCCTTTAAAATACATTCTGGCTATATTATAGCATACACTAACATAAAAATAAAGCCTAAAATTTTACAGGAGCAGATTTCTCTGCTCCTTTTTTATTTGGCTGTTTTTGTTGAATTATGTCGCTTTTTATGTTACTATTTAAAAAAGCTATGTAAGGGGGATACAAAAATGAATATTTTTAAGCACAGAAATTTTTCACTTGGCTGTGCCTTATTTTTATGCGTTCTTTTGCTATCTAATAAAATATCCCTCGGAATTAAAATTCTTATTGCTTTGCTTGCTTTTGTGCTGATTTCGGTTTTTCTTGTGCTATTTTTGATAACTAAAAGGCCGATATTTAAAAGGGTATTTATCAATTACTTTGCAAGTGCTCTGCTTGTTATAGTTGCGGTGCTATTATCAATTTTTGTAATAGATAAGGCATTTGAAAAGAAATACCTTTGCGACTTACAGGAGCATACCATTGTAGGCAAGGTTGATGAGGTTGTAAGGAAAACAGAATACAGTGGCAAATACACGCTTGATGTTGCTACGGTTGACGGTGAAAATAACAAATTCAAGGTTCCTTTAAACGATGAGCTTGGCAAGCTTAATGAAAATGATATTATTTGTGCAAGGGTTGTTTTTGCTTCCTATGACACTCTTTATTTGGATAATGGCATTACCTTTGGTGCTCACGTGATTGAATACATATCAATAGAGGTCGGGAAGCTTGATTTTATTGACTATTTTAGACACGTCAACCGCTTTTTTGACGGTTTATTCAAATCCTCGCTTAATGATGATACCTATTCTCTTATGTCCGCTATGTTCCTTGGCAATCGAAAAAGTCTAAAACCAGATATGGAAAGGGATTTTGCACGAATCGGCATTTCGCATATACTTTCACTTAGTGGTATGCACGTATCAATTGTAATAGCTATTTTTGGATTTTTCATTGATAAATTAAGAATTAGGCGAATACTCAAAATAGCTTTTATTACTCTTTTGATTTTGTTCTTTGTTTTATTAACAGGCTTTAATGAAACAGCGATACGAGCCGGCTTTATGCAATTTTTGTTCTTCTTATTTTTCTTTATAAGAGAGATGCCTGACTCAATTTCCTGTCTGTTTGGCTCGGTTTTTATAATTTGTCTTGCAAATCCGTTCGCAGTATTTTCGTTTAGTTTAACGCTTTCGTTCCTTGCAATGCTTGGCTGTATTTGCTCTCTTGCATTTATGAAAAGATACAAGGGCTATTTCAAGGCAAGAACACGCTTTGGCAGATTTTGTATTTTAACTCTGCTTACTACAATTTTTGTTTCTGTAATTACTATGCCTCTTATTGCTATAAAATTCAGGCAATTTTCAATATTTGCATTCCCGTCAAATCTTTTAATTACACCTGTTTTAAACATTCTTATATATCTTGCACCCCTTATGCTACTTGTTTCAAAAATTCCTGTTTTATCAAGCATTGTAGCATTTATTTGTGAGATAATAACCTTTGTATGCACGTGGGTATGTAAGCAATTATCAAGCCTTGAATTTTCAGTGGCTTCAATTAGTAAAAGCTCTCAATATATTGCTGTTGCTATTATGTTTATTGCCATTTGTATATACCTTTGTCTTAGCAAAAAGCAGATACGTGTTGCCATTTTTACGTTTTTAGGTGGCCTTTTAATGCTCGTGATAGTAACAATCTCTATTTTTGTTACAAGAAATAATAATGGCTATATTTATGCTTATTCCACAGGCAAAAACGATACTGTTTTTATTGAGAGTAATAATTCTCTTACGGTTATTGAGGCAAGTAGCTATCCTGTATCGTACATGGTGCCAAATATAGAAATGAGGTTGCTTGGATATACTGAAATTGAAAGCTATATCGCCTGTGATTATAACTATAAAACTGTTAGCTATCTTGATAGCTTGACGGATACAAATATTGTAAGAAGCGTTTATTTGCAAAAGCCCGTGGGGGAGCAGGAGCTTATTTGGCATAATGAGGCAGTTAGTATGCTTAAAGGCAAGGGAATCAATATAAAATACATTGAAAAGAAAATGGATTTTGAGGGGTTTGAGATTGATTTTTCTGATAGCACCTATGTTCCAAGGAGTACAAATCGTTCCGTTGCCCTTTCGATACTTATGGAAAATACGCGCTACACCTATCTTGGCGCATCAAGCTATGAGGTGCTTGACTATTTTGCATCAGATTATGCAAATTCAAGTGATGTTGTAGTCTTTGGCTCGTACGGTCCTACCTATCAAATTACCTATGATTATGAGCTTAATGCTCTTGACGGGTATGTATTTTTAGGAAGCAGTAAGGATTTTGCATCAAGCAATATTTTATCAAAAATAGAGGCTTGTAGTGATATGACAAATACAAGGCTCCGAGTGCCACACTAGCACTTGACTTTTATTTAATTTAAGGGTAAAATATATATGTAAATGATATGCTTAGGAGGATTTATGCAATCACTTCGTGAATTATATAAAATAGGCAGAGGTCCATCAAGCTCTCACACAATGGGACCTGAAAGAGCTATTTTACGAATAAAAAATGAATATCCAAGTGCTACAAGCTTTAAGGTAACGCTTTTTGGCTCACTTGCACTTACTGGGGTTGGGCACGGCACGGACAGAATCATTCGTGAAACCTTCGAGCCAAAGCCATGTGAGATTGTTTTTGATAAGCAAGCGCCCTGTAATAAGCATCCAAACACTATGGATATTGAGATTTTTGAAAATGGTAAATCCATTGCTATAAAGAGAGTTTATAGCGTTGGTGGTGGTACCATTGCCTTTGAGGGTGAGGACATTTCCTTACAGGATGTTAACACAAGAGAGGTTTATCCTCTTAATACCTACACGGAAATTTCCGATTATTGCGCAAAGCATAATATCAGAATTTGGCAATATGTTGAGCTTTGCGAGGGCCCTGAAATTTGGGATTATCTTTCAAAAATTTGGGAGGTAATGAAGGAATCAATCGCCCTTGGACTTTCAACAACGGGAATTTTGCCAGGTGGTCTTGACACGCACAGAAGGGCTCAAATTTTGTTCAATCAGAAGCATATTGATGAATCTGCACAAACAAAGGAAAATCGTCTTGTTTGCTCATATGCCTTTGCGGTTGGAGAGCAAAATGCATCGGGTGGTACAATTGTTACTGCACCAACCTGTGGTGCTTGTGGAGTTGTTCCCTCTGTTTTGAAATACATGCAAGACAAAAAGGGATTTAGTGATGAGGAAATTATTCACGCCCTTGCAACTGGTGGCATTATTGGAAATATAATTAAAACAAATGCATCAATAAGCGGTGCTGAATGTGGCTGTCAGGCTGAAATTGGCTCTGCATGCTCAATGGCATCAGGTGCACTTGCCGAGCTACACGAAATGGGACTTAATCAAATTGAGTATGCCGCCGAGGTTGCTATGGAGCATCATTTAGGTCTTACTTGTGACCCTATTGGTGGTCTTGTTCAAATTCCTTGCATTGAGAGAAATGCCGTGGCAGCTATGCGTGCTATAAATGCTCTTTCACTTGCAAATTTCCTTGCATCATCAAGCAAGCTTCGCTTTGATATGGTTGTTAGGGTTATGTATGAAACTGGAAAAAATCTTCTTAGTGAATACAGGGAAACTGCCTCTGGTGGACTTGCAAAGTATTATAAGAATCACTAAAAAAAGCCGACACGTGTCGGCTTTTTCTTATTTAAAGGGTTTTTATATAGTCCTCAAGCTCACTTTTTATAACTGATACCTGTGGTCCATATACAACCTGTATTCCGTTTCCGCTTTTTATTACTCCTGCTGCTCCGCTTTGCTTTAAGACTATTTCAGAGACTCTCTCTGGCATTCTTACAGTTACACGTAGTCTTGTTGCACAGCAATCAAGGTTCATAATATTGTCCTTTCCACCAAGACCGTCAAGAATTAGCTTTGAGGTTTCATATGCCCTTGAATCATTGCTCGATTCCTCCTTGGCGTTCTTTTTTTCGTTGTAATCGGCACGAGTATAAAGCTTTGTTTCCTCCTCGTCACCCTCTCTGCCAGGTGTTGCATAATTCTTTCTTAAAATCATAAATCTGAAAAGCAAGAAATATACAAAGAAATAAATCACTCCAACAAGGACAACCATTACCCAGTTAGTTTTTTCGTTTCCTTGGAGTATTCCAAACAGGGTTAGGTCTATTATTCCTCCTGAGAAGGTCATACCAACGCCAACTCCTAGAATGTGCATAAGCATATAGGAAAGTCCTGCAAGAATTGAGTGTATTACATATAGAACCGGTGCAACAAATAGGAAGGTAAATTCAATTGGCTCTGTAATTCCAGTAAGCATTGCTGTCAGTGATGCAGAGAGCAAAAGTCCTCCTGCAACCTTTTTCTTTGAATCCTTAGCACAGGTGTACATAGCAAGGGCGGCACCTGGTAAGCCGAAAATCATAAATGGGAACTTACCACTCATAAATCTTGTTGCTGATACGGAAAATGCTTGTGTGTTAGGTGATGCAAGCTCTGCAAAGAATATATTTTGAGCTCCATATACCATTACTCCGTCAATAAGCATGGAGCCACCGACGCCTGTTTGCCAAAATGGCAAATAGAATACGTGGTGTAAGCCAAATGGGATTAAAATTCTTTCAATAAAGCCATAAATAAGTGTTCCACCATAGCCTGAACGAAGCACAAGGTCACCGAGTGCAAATATTCCATTTTGAATAAATGGCCAAACAAAGAACATAAGCACACCAACAAGAATATATACAAGCGTTGAAATAATTGGGATAAAGCGTGTTCCTCCAAAGAATGAAATAACTGTTGGTAGCTTTATTTTATAGAATTTATTGTTCAAATACGCAACGCCAAGTCCTACTATTATTCCACCAAAAACTCCCATTTGAAGTGACTGTATTCCAACTACATTTGCAATTGTTCCCTCCTGCATAGCGCCTGGGGCTAGCTTGTCGGTAAGAACAAGAAGGGTGTTTATTGTTTTGTGCATTATAAAGAATGCAATAGCTGCTGAAAGGGTTGCTGTTCCCTTTTCGTTTTCTGCCATACCAAGTGCAACTCCCATTGCAAAAATGATTGGCAGATTATCAAAGATTACTGTTCCTACTGATGAAAACAGTGTAAATACTGAGTATAAAAAGGTGCCTGGACCCATTATTCCTATAAGATTATAGGTTTCAAGGGTGGTAAGGTTTGTAAGTGATGCGCCTATACCAAGCAATAAACCTGCAATTGGTAATAGGGCAATTGGAAGCATAAATGCTCTTCCCACTCTTTGTAAAACACTAAATGTGCCAGAAAACCTTTTCTTTTTTACGTTTTCCATAATTATCCTTTCTTAATTTTATATGAGATTAAAGCATCTTCCTTGGTGCAATTTTGCATAAGGTCGTACTCGATTTTTTTAATTATTTCTGTGTTGGTTATTATGACAATTACCGTATCTGGCAGTCCTGCCTCCCTTATTTTTTGTAGGTCAGCTGTTGCAATAACATCCCTTGCGCTTACTCTTTGTCCCTTTTCAACTCTTGGTATAAATGGCTCTCCATTTAATTTAACAGTGTCAACACCTATATGAACAAGAACATCCACTCCGTCAGCGGTTGTAATTGTGTATGCGTGCTTTGCCTCTGCTACATTACCGATTATGCCATCACATGGGGCATAAATTGTACCATTACTCGGCTCTATGGAATATCCGATGCCAAGCATTCCAGAGGAAAACACCTCATCCGGTACAGCCTTTAACGTATTGCTTTTTCCGTTACATACGGCATATAAATATTTTCTTTTATCAAACATTTTTTCTCCTTAATTTGAGCTATTTACTGCTTTTCTCATATTTATTAGTAGGGGTGCAGAGGCAGAAAGCTCATCAATTTTCATATCTACAAAGCGTTGTGTTAGGCTTGTGTCCGAGGCAAGCTCACCGCATATTCCGATAAATCCACCCCTTTCGTGAATTGCACTAGCGCACTCCTCAATCAGCCTCAAAACAGGCTCAAGATTTTCACTGCAAATATGGGCAACCCTGGGATTTTGTCTATCGGCTGCCAGCGTATACTGAGTTAGGTCATTTGTGCCAACAGAAAAGAAGGCAACCTCACTTGCAAGCTCCTTACACATAATTGCACTTGCAGGGGTTTCTACCATTATACCAAGCTCAATTTTTGAATCAAACTCTTGGTTTTCATCAAATAGCTCCTGCTTACATATTTCAATAAGCTCCTTGCTTTCTATAATTTCCTTTTTTGATGCTATCATAGGAAGCATAATTGATGCCTTACCATACACGGATGCTCTTAATATTGCTCTGATTTGTGATTTAAATACATCCTTGTTTGCAAGTGAAACTCGTATTCCTCTTAATCCTAGGGCTGGGTTTTCCTCGCTTCCAAGTGGTAAATATGGAATCTTTTTATCAGCACCAACATCGAGTGTTCGTATGATTACTCTTTTTCCCTGCATTGCTGATATTATTCCCTTATAGGATAAAAAAAGCTCCTCCTCACTCGGCATTTCACTTTTTGTAAGATATAAAAGCTCACTTCTTAAAAGTCCTATTCCCTCTGCACCATTTTCAAGTGCAAGCTGAACCTCGTATTCACTTCCTATATTTGCATAAATATGCACCCTGTGGCCGTTTTTCGATATTGCTGGGCTGTTTAAGAGCTTTAATAGCTCTTTTTTCTTTTCTCTTTCGCTTTCTTCCTTTTCCTGCTTTTTTCTTTCGTATTCCCTTATTTCATTCTGTGTTGGATTTATTATAAGCCTTTTCCCCTCTGCATCAAGTAATGCATAGCATCCATTGTACTTACTATCTATTTCACCCACACCAACAAGGGCAGGAATATTCATAGCTCTTGCCAAAATCGACGTATGAGAGGTACTTGAGCCCTCAAATGTTACAAATCCAAGCAATGTTGACTTATCAAGGGACATTGTTTGAGACGGAGTTAAATCCCTTGACACCAAAATACAGGGAGACGTGTCAGATTTTTCGTTCTTTTTTTCATCACTTAGGTTACTTATTAGCTGTATTGATAAATCCTTTAAATCTATAACTCTTGCTGATAAATATGGGTCATTTAAAGCTATTAGCATATCAATATATTTGTTTGTTGCGATTGAAATTGCCTCCTCGGCAAAGGCTCCGCCCTTTATTTCCTGCTCTATAATATCATTTAAGTCCTCATCGCAAAGGAGCATTTTATGGATTTCAAATATTTGAGCTTCCTTTTCTCCTACCTCATCAAGTGCTTTTTTATAGAGAAAATCAAGCTTTAAAATGGTTCTCTCCTTGGCAAGCAAAAATCTTTCGATTTCTCTGCCTGAAACGTGATTTTTAGACACATCATCGGGTTTTTTTATTTCGATGTCCAAAAATTTTAGCACTCCATAGGTACTTTGATTACCTATTCCAATTCCAAAAAGCTCCAAGGACTAGTCCTCACTCTCTAAGGCTACAAGAAGGCTTTTTAGCTCTCTTTCCGCCTCGTTTTCGTCCTTGCCCTCAATTTTAAAGCATAGGCTTGTACCATAGGTAGCACCAAGTCCCATAATAGAAAGAAGTCTTTTTGCATCTGCTTCCCTTTGATTATTATATATCTTAATGCTACTAGTAAAGCCCTTTGCTAAATTTACGATTTTTCCAGCAGGTCTTGCATGTATTCCGTTTTTGCTTTTCACAGTATAAGAAAATTCTTTCATTTTTATATCCTTCCTTCAAGAATTTCGTCTTACATAAATATTTTGCCTATTATTCCTTTTCTTATACAATGAAAAAAGCAGAGCTAGTTCAAAAGCTCCGCTTTTTTGACACGTGGTCAGTTATTTTTTAATTTTTGTTATCGCCCTTGCAACACTCATCGCTGTGTCGCTTGCACACATTGAAATGTCACAAAGCTCATTTTGTGCTATTTCTCCACTAACTCCATTTATGTACGCACCGAGTGCAATTTTTTGTGTGAGGCTTGTATCCTCATCAATCACACAGCAAAGCCCTGCAAGCACTCCACTCAGCACGTCGCCACTTCCTCCCTTTGCCATTCCAGGACACCCTGTGGTTGAAATTAGTGTTTCTTCTCCGTCAGTTATTATGGTTGAGTTTCCCTTTAAAAGCACAATTGCATTTATTTCCTTTGCATATTTTGTTACATCCATTGGAGCACTGTATTCATTGTATAGCGCCTTCATTTCTCCAAGGTGTGGAGTTAGAGCAAGAGCACATTTTCTTTGTCTTATTTCCGTTCTATCAAGCTCTGCAAGACACCTAAGCCCACCTGCATCAAGAATAAGTGTGCCCAAAAATTCCTTTAAAATATGACGAATTATTTTTATGCCTTCTGTACCTTTTGCAGTACCAATTCCGTACAAAATTACTGTGCTATTTTTAATAATAAAGTCTATTTCTTCCTTATTATATTCAATTTGTCCGTCACTATCACTTAATTTATAAAGCGTACTATCAAGCAAGTATGGTGTTACCGAATTTGCAATGCTACCTGGCACGGCAAGTCGTGATATTCCGCACCCTGCTCTTATTGCACTAGCACTTATGCTTGCAAGCTTTGCTGCACCCGTGTATTCTGTGCAACCACCCATAATTGTTACAGTACCATACGTTCCCTTGTAGGAATAGCTTTGGCGGTCCTTTAACAGCTTCCTTGCATCAGCCTGTTCAAATAGCTGTGCCGTGTAGCCCACTGGCTTTATGCCTATATCTACATTTACAAGGCTTTTAATTACGTCCCTTGCCTTGTTTAGATAGTGTCCTATTTTGTATGAGCCTATTGATACGGTTATGTCCGAGACAAGAATTTCTTCGCCCAGTCCTGTATCACTATTTAGCCCCGAATTTATGTCAATTGACACCTTATATGCATTTGATTTATTATACGAATTAAATAGACTGTTTAGGCACTGCGGAATGCTCCCCTCAAAGCCTGTACCAAAAATTGCATCAACTAAAATATCATAGGAATTAAGGTCTGTGCTTTCTTCCTTAATTGTGATTACGCCTTGGCATTTTTTGAAATAAAAATATGCTGTGCTATTCTCCTTTGGTGTGCCAAGAGGCAAAATTATATCTGCATTTATTCCGTTTTCCTTTAATATCAAAGCAAGAGCAAAGCCGTCTCCACCATTGTTTCCTCTGCCACAGACAATTCCTACCTTGCCGTGCCACCTTACATTATTATAAACTCCAAGCGATGCCTTATACATAAGCTCCCTTGATTTTTCTTTTCTTCCGTTTATAGCAAGTGCGTCACTTTCTCTCATTTGTCTTGAACTTAAAAGCTCGGTCATTTTTCATCACCTCAAAAATATTTTACCACGATAAGGACAAAAAAACAACTCTTGATATCAAGAGTTGTTTAAATTTATTATTGAGCTGCATCAACGATGATGCTGAAATCCTTTGCTTTAAGTGAAGCGCCACCGATAAGACCACCGTCAACATTTTCCTTAGCAAGAAGGTCTGCTGCGTTTGCTGCATTCATTGATCCGCCGTATTGGATGATGATTTCGTTTGCTGCTTCCTCACCATACATTGACTTAATTGTGTCTCTGATAACACCACAGGTTTCGTCAGCCTGCTCTGGTGTTGCAGTTAAGCCTGTGCCGATTGCCCAAACTGGCTCATATGCGATAATTACATTTTTGAGCTGTTCCTTGGTTACATCTTTAAGGTCAAGCTTTGTTTGCATTGAAACAACCTCGTTTGTAATGCCGTTTAGTCTTTCGTCCTTAACCTCGCCAAGGCAAAGAATTACAGTAAGACCTGCTTCAAGTGCAGCCTTTGTTCTTAAATTTACAGTTTCATCTGTTTCGCCAAAGTATTGTCTTCTTTCGCTGTGGCCGATGATTACATACTCAACACCACACTCTTTTAGCATTTCAGCAGAGATTTCTCCTGTGTATGCACCCTTTTGTGCAAAATGAACGTTTTCTGCACCGATTTTAATGTTGCTTCCCTTTGCTGCCTCTTGTGCTGCAAAGATGTCAACGTATGGTACACAGAAAATAATGTCGCAATTGTCCTTGCCCTGTACAAGTGGCTTTGTCTCCTCAACAAGTGCCTTTGCTTGTGATGGAGTCATATTCATTTTCCAGTTTCCTGCAATAACTTTTCTTCTCATTGTCTTTTTTCTCCTAACATATTTATAGTTGTTCATATTTGAATATGTTCAAATGTTTGTAATATAGTATTTAAATCAATGTCCGCAAAGGATTTCTCCTTGCGGACATTTTATAATTATTCCTTGTCCATTAAGCAAGCAATGCCTGGGAGTTCAAGTCCTTCAAGGAATTCGAGTGATGCACCACCACCTGTTGAGATGTGTGTCATCTTGTCAGCATAGCCGAGCTTTTCAACAGCGGCAGCAGAGTCACCACCACCGATAATTGAAATAGCACCGCTTTCAGCAACTGCACTTGCAACTGCCTCTGTACCTGCTGCGAAGTTCTTCCACTCGCTAACGCCCATAGGGCCATTCCATACTACTGTGCCTGCGCCCTTGATTGCATTTGAGAATAGCTCGATTGTCCTAGGACCAATGTCAAGTCCCATCCAGCCGTCTGGAATTTTGTCAGAATCGCAGTACATTGATTCTGTGTTTTCGTCGTATTCCTTACCAAGCTTGTTATCAACTGGGATTAGGAACTTAATTCCCTTAGCCTGTGCCTTTGCCATCATTTCCTTTGCAAGCTCAACCTTATCATCCTCGCAAAGTGATGTTCCAACATCATTGCCAAGAGCCTTAAAGAATGTGTATGCCATACCACCACCGATAATGAGTGTATCAACCTTTTCAATGAGGTTGTTGATAACGCCAATCTTATCAGAAACCTTAGCGCCACCAAGGATTGCAACGAATGGACGTGCAGGGTCAGCAAGAGCCTTACCCATAACACCGATTTCCTTTTGAATGAGGTAACCACAAACTGCTGGTAGGTAGTCTGCAACGCCTGCTGTTGTTGCGTGTGCACGGTGTGCTGTACCGAATGCATCATTTACATAAAGGTCTGCATAGCTAGCAAGCTCCTTTGCAAACTCTGGGTTGTTCTTTGTTTCTCTTGCGTCAAAGCGAACGTTTTCAAGTAAAACAGCCTCGCCCTCTTTAAGAGCAGCAACCTTTGCCTTTGCATCAGGACCAACAATGTCCTCTGCAAATGTAACCTTGCCACCAAGTAGCTCATTAAGTCTGTCAGCTACTGGCTTTAATGTTAGCTTCTTCTTGTCATCTACAAGAGCCTTTGCAAGAAGCTCTGCTGTTGCGCTTGCTCTTTGATCCTCTGGAAGCTCCTCAACCTTTTTCTTTTCCTTCTTTGTAAGACCAAAGCCCTCTGTGAAAATACTATGTGGCTTACCCATGTGTGAGCAAAGAATAACCTTTGCATCATTGTCAAGTAGATACTTAATTGTTGGAAGTGCGCCGATGATTCTCTTGTCGCTTGTGATTTTTCCGTCCTTCATAGGAACGTTGAAGTCGCATCTTACAAGAACAGTTTTGCCTTGAACGCTTACGTCTTCAATGGTTTTCTTGTTGTAGGTCATTGTTTTAATCTCCTATATTTTATTATAAATTTTTTCCAAATGGTAGTATAACATAAATTAAAAATATTATCAACTGTTTTTTTATAATTATTATATATTTATTTTGATAATATAGTATGCTATTAAAATGATACCTAAGCCGATTCTGTACCAGCCAAAGCTTTCAAAGCTATGATTTTTAACAAATGCCATAAGTAGCTTAATAACAAATAGCGAGACAACAAAGGCTGTAATTGTGCCTGTTATTAAAACTATAATTTCAGTGGTGTTAAGTGTCAAGCCGTCAAGAATGAACTTTAAAGCCTTTAAGGCAGATGCGCCAAGCATTACAGGAATTGCAAGGAAGAATGAAAACTCTGCTGCGGCTGTTCTTGAAACCTTAATGGTTGATGCGCCAAGAATTGTTGAGCCAGAACGGGAGGTGCCAGGTATTAAGGAAAGAACCTGAAAGCAACCTATTTTAAGAGCCGTTGGATAGTCAATATCGTAAACATCCTCGTATTTCATTTTTCTGTTTTTATTTAGTCTTTCAATAACTATAAATAAAATACCATATACAACAAGAGCAATTGCAACTGTTATAAAGTTGTAAAGGTGCTCATTAAGAAGGTCATCAAAAATTATTCCGATTACAGCGGCAGGCAAAACCGCTACGATAACCTTTGCCCAAAGGCTCCACGTTTTTTTCTTTAATTCTGGGGTTTTGTTTTTTGACCAAGGGTTTAGCTTATCAAAGAAAATAATTATAACTGCAAGAATTGAGCCTAGCTGTGTAATTACCTCAAAAAGGTTCCAGCATCCGTCGCTTACATTAAGCCTTATAAATTCATTTGCAATTATCATATGACCAGTGCTTGATACAGGTAGCCATTCGGTAATTCCCTGCACAATGCCAATAAATATTGCCTTTAAGATTTCTATAAAGGTTTGCATCCAAATCTCCTTTTCAGTTTTTTAGTCGTCGGGTTTTTCAAAAGCAGACACGTGTATGGCTTTTTAATTAGCTGAACGCAAAATATCCCCTTGCTTTACCTCAAATGGCACCTTCATCATAAATTTCATTGATGGATGTGGTGCGCTTTCGATTTTTTCGCCCTTTTCGTTTCTTAAATCGGTTGCAACAAATGGAACACCGCATTTTCCTGGGGTAATTAGCTCAACGCTTTCGCCCTGACAAAGCTTGTTTCTTTGAATGAATACGGAGTGCTCTCCAACCCTTTCCCCTGTTGCTACACAAAGGTATGCTTTTTCACGTAAATAGCCACCCTGTGTCACAATTTGAGGGTTTTCCATAGGGTTATCAAAGTAAAAGCCTGTTGCATATTCCCTGTGTGAAACGCTTTCGAGCTCACGTAGCCACAGAGGGTTATAACGATACTCGGTCGGATTTTTTTGATATTCTGTCATTGCCATTTTGTAGGTGTTTGCGCAAATGGCTGTATAGTAGGCGCTTTTCATTCTGCCCTCTATTTTAAAGCTATCTATGCCACTTTCCATAAGCTCTGGAATATGCTCAATCATGCACATATCCTTTGAGGACATAACAAAGGTGCCGTCCCTATATTCCTCAAGTCCTAGACGGTGGTCTGTTCGCTTTTCCTCTGCAAATTCAATAGGCGATGCATTTGTGTAGTTCCATCTGCATGGCTGTGCACACGCGCCCCTGTTTGCATCCCTACCCGTGTAATAATTTGAAAGTAGGCATCTGCCACTATATGAAATGCACATTGAGCCATGAATAAAGCATTCAAGCTCCAAATCCTTTGGGGTGCTTTGCCTTATTTCGTTTATTTCCTTTAAGGAAAGCTCTCTTGCAAGAACGACTCTCTTTGCTCCCATTTTATGCCATGTGCTTGCAGTATATGCCGACACTGTGCTTGCCTGTGTTGAAATATGAATCTCCATTTTAGGAATTATTTCTCTTGCAAGAGTGAAAACTCCAAGGTCGGAGATTATTAAGGCATCAACGCCGATTTCATCAAGCCTAACAAGATATTTTTTTAGCCTTTCATACTCACAGGTGTGTGGCATTGTATTTACAGTTACGTAAATTTTTACATTTCTTTGGTGCGCATATTCGGTCGCCTCTTGTAGCTCATCAAGTGTAAAGTTATCAGCGGCGGCACGCATTCCAAACATATCAGACGCTAGATAAACTGCATCTGCGCCATATAAAATGGCTGATTTCATTTTCTCAAAATTGCCTGCTGGGCAAAGTAATTCCTTCATTTTTCGTCCCTTTTTATAAGTTACTTTATCTTATATATTTTATCATATATAAGAGTTTATGTCAACAAATGGCTTAAAATCTTATATATTAAAAAGAACGGAGCATTGCTCCGTTCCTATGATTATTTAATTGTTATTTCTGAAATATACATAGCGATTCCTCCATTTTGCCAATGCAGCTCAATGCTTGTTACTGTTGCACCTATTTCAATGCTGTTGCCAAATGACTTTATTCCCAAGCTTTCCGTTTCGCCACCTGCATAGGTTACAATAAGCTCAAAGGAAACGGTGCTACCTGACGCCTCCACCTTAATTTCATTTACAAGCACGCCAGTTTCTTCCTTAGAATTAAGGATTATGCTAAACTCTTCATTTTTTGGCGAAACTGTACCCTGTGTGCTGGTTCCTACATATCCATCATAGAGGTTAAGGGCATGAGCCGTTCCCCAACCACTGCCCTCAAATACTGGTGTCTTGAAGCTTTCGTATGCTATGCTTTCGTCAGGCGTTGTTTCTGCAATTGGAACCTCATAGCCTAAAATTTCATAATAGTAGTCTGTATCCGTTCCAAAAGGAAGATAGATTTCGATTTCTGAAACCTCTTCGTTTATATCAAAGATTCTATTGGAGTTAATATTAGCAATTCCAACCTCTTTTTTATTGCCCTGTGCGTCCTTAATGCTTACTACAAAGCATCCAACTCCGTTTCCTACAACCTGCAATTGACTAATATATACATTTTCATTATTCTTCGATGTAAGGGTTATTCTTCCTGTGTTACCACTTCTTAAAACTACTGATTCTGTGTTGGTTTCTTCAAGGTTTCCATTTATTAAATTTGCAACATTGGCTCTTCCCCAAAAAGCATCCTCATTATCAAGAGTTGGAATGTTGAAATACTTAGAAAGAATGCTTTCTGGCTCTCCCTCATATTCCTTCCAAATGGCAATTAGCTCCATATCGTTATTTGCAATTGTTTCAGTGGTTATTTGCTTTGTTTGGTCATTTTTATCGTACCAGCCCTCAAAGGTATATCCAACTCTTGCAGGTTTTGGTAATTTATCAATTGGTTGACCGATTTCTATTTCAAGCTCTGATTGAGCAAGAGCCCTGCCTCCATTTACATCAAGGGTAATTGTTGCCATTGGTGGCTTTGCTCTTTCAACCTTTATTGTGTATTGTGATTTATTTGAGCCAGAGCCTGAGGTAACAAGAATATAGAAGGTGTTACTTCCAACGCTTAAGGTTACTGTTCCAGATGGAATTGTGTTTTTTCCTTCAATATCTGTGCTAACTATATATGTAGCCTGTGGGCTTACTTGGATAATGTTACTTATCTCAATTGTCTGTTGCCCATTTTCAACGCTTGCTGAAAAGATTTTTCCGTTTTGCTCAAAGCCATTTAGACTAAGAATATTGCATCCGTTTGCATCGCTTGATGATACCCATTTTGCGTAAAGAGTTGTATTTTTAGACACTGTGTCGGCTGTAAAGCTCCATTTTTCAGCAAAGTCAGCCTCCTTGTACCAGCCAACAAAAATATATCCGTCCCTTGTTGGGGTGCTTGGCTCTGTTGCAAGATTGCCATATAAAACAGCTTGGCTTTCAACTGCGCTTCCTCCCATTGAGTTAAACTCAACGGTGTAGCTTGATGTGGTAACCTCCTCGGATACCCATTTTGCAAATACATTCATATCACTGCTTAATGCTGTATTAAGTAGTGAGCTTGCGGTAAATGGCTCCTGCCATATTCCCTCATCCCAATACCAGCCAGAGAAAACGTAGCCCTGCTTGGTTGGTGCAGGTGGCATTTGAATTGCTTCCTCTCCTGAGGTTTGAATTGTGTGTACAATTTCGCCGTCTGAAATAAAGTTTATTGAAAACTCTATTGTTTTCATACAGGATGCTAAAATAAGCATGCTTAATAAAACAAATACAAGCACTAGCGATAATGTAAGCTTCTTTTTCATTTTTTGTTCTCCTTTAAATATAATGACTACCAGTGCTCATATAAAAATAAAAAGAGCACCAACCGAAGTTAGCGCCCCGAAAAACGCAAACTCCACTTGTTGCTACACAATTAAATAACCGATGGTGTTTACCATAGCCTATTTAAAGGAACTTGCGATTTTACCAAATTCAAAAATAGGTATGGGGAAAAAAGGTATAATATCCCTTAATAAAAATATACCATCGTATTAAAATTATTTAATTGTGTAGCATAATTATTATATCATGTGGGGCTTGCTTTGTAAAGTTTTTTGTTAAAATTTTAAAATTTAATGAAGCTTTTGCTTTTTTGAGGCTTGTATGCTATAATATAAAAAACTACGCTTGGAGGAGCTATGCATAAAATTTTTGGTAGAAAAGAAAATGTAGTATATAATAACCGCAAAGGTGCGTACATTATTCCTATATGCGGAACAAAAATTGCAGTCGTAAGGACTCCTAAGGGATTTTTTCTATTGGGTGGTGGAGCTTACGAAAATGAAAGTGATGAGCAAGCAATTAAACGTGAGTGTCTTGAAGAGACAGGCTACACAGTAAATATCATTCAAAAGCTATGCTCTGCCGAAGCATATACCAAGCACCCAAAAATAGGCTATTTCCACCCTATTCAAGCATATTATATTGGTGAGCTATTAGAAAAAGTGCAGGAGCCTATTGAAAGCGACCACGAGCTTTTATGGATTGAATATGAGGAGTTAAGAGGCAATATGTTTGTAAAAATGCAAGGCTGGGCAATTGACGTTGCTATGAAAGGATAATAAAACAGCCACAGGAGACAAACCCTGTGGCTGTTTTTTATTTAGTTAAATATGCTTGATGCATTCATAAAAATGCTTCCACTATTATTGTCGTTTTTTTCGATTTTACATTCGGAGGAAACGGTTAAAATGTCGTCAGTCTCCAAAGCATTCATCATATATTCAGGAGCTTCGTATTTCATTGCAACACCTCTTCTAATGTTTTGTTTGAAACAGCCTCGTTAAATGAAGTAAATGCATATTTTTCCCCATCATTTGGCAAATTGTTTTGTAGATATGCATATTCTGTGCCACTTTGACCTTCAAGAGCAATATATGCACCCATAGCAAGCTTCAGATCCTTTTGGTTCTCGGCAAATTCAACTATTCTTACCTCAAAGGAATTAAAATTATAATCAGTAATTTCTGTACTAATTACACCATTTGCTTTTTTTCCATTTGCGTCAAATAGCTCTTTATTTTCAATATTGTCCTTTGATACTGCAAATACACCATACCTTATAGTTTTTTCTGTTACTTCCTCGTATGCTTGTATTGCCTCGCTATTAACTATGAATCCTATTGCAAGTCCAGATCTGCCATCATCAGGTGAGGAATATCCAAGACAAGTAAACAGCTCCTCCATATCACTCTCTTCTTTGTAAGCACAGCCCTCATTTTGGCAACTGATAATAAGCTTTCCTACGTTCATAAAGCCTTTTTCATATACACAGGAGCTTTTTGTATTATGGTTAGCTTGTGCCTCTTGAAGTACCTTATCGCAGTTTGCACAGGTATTTGGAGTAGTGCAATCAAAATCATCCTCATTAGCTATGTGCTGAGAATTATGATATACCTCACAGTGTTCAACATAGCTTATGCTTGTTGGCTGATATGTCCAGCCCGCATGGTCACTTGCTGTTCCTGTAAATTGAACTATTGTATTTGACCAGTTAGAAATCTCGAAGGTGGTAACCGACCTTGGAACTACGATAGTTGGATTTATTCCAACAAAGGCATTTTCGCTAATTGTTTTAAGATTTTCAGGCAATCTGATATAGCTAAGCTTTTTACAGTTAAAAAAGCCATTGCCATACAAGGTTTCGATTAAAGAGCCCTGTTCAATATCAACACCAACCAAATTACTGCAACCATAGAAAAGTGCCTTCATTGAGTTTCCACTTGTTCCTTGAAGTGCCAAAAAGCTTGCAGGAATATATACATAGCAAATTGGGGTGCCCTCAAAAACAAAATCAAAATACTGTGGACCTGTGCCGTCCTCGTGCTTTAATCCGTCAATGTTTGTAGCCATAATATTGCTATTCCAAGGACCAGTTTTAAGCCCTGTGTAGGAATAACAAACTCTGTATTTGTCATTTACATAAGCAGCGTCCTTGGTCTTTACGCTTACAATGTAATATGTTGTGCTTCCATCTACATACTCAAAATATGCTCCCTCTGTTGGCTTATCCGTTACACGGTACCATGTAAGAGGATCACTCTCGCTATCCACAGTAGGTAAAACAATGGAGTTACCGTTAACGTCTTTGATTTGAATATCAACATCCTTTGCAGATGCAACCGTCGCAAAAGCAATCATGCAGAAAATTGATATTACAAGTGCTAGAAATAATTTCTTTTTCATAATAGCTTCCTTTCTTGTTAAAATTTGTTGAATTGTTATATGTTATATGCTAAAATAGTGCTAGGTGGTGATAATATGACTATAACGTCAAGACTTGTGCAAGAGAACAAAAGGGTTCACTATATAAATTTCGACCTTGAAATGCCCTTTTGCGTAATAGAAATCGGTTGGGAGCAAACAAAGCCCAACCACACGTGGAGTCCAAATGGACGACCAAGATACCTTATTCATTTGATAAAAAACGGAAAAATAAGTGTAACCAGAGAAAATGGCAAGACAACGCATTTGAGTAAGGGTGATGCCTTTATAAATGCGCCCGATGAAGCAAGCCTGATGAAATCCGATCAAAGCGACCCTTGCGAGTATTATTGGATCGCCTTTAATGGAAGCTCTGCAAAAATACTTCTAGATAAAACCACTCAAAGCCTTTATCCACGGTTCAAGGAAAGCGGTATAATTGCAATACGCGAGCTTTTAGATAATTCAATTGCAGATACAATTGGTACGCTTTCTGCTCTTTTCAAGGTGTTAAGCTCCATTAAGGACGAGAGCTCCGAGGAGGAGAACAATTTTGTAAAAAAGGCTATTTTATACATTGAAAGTAATTATCACAAGCCCTTCAATGTCGAGGAATATTCAAAGAGCATTGGTGTTTCACGTTCATATTTCACAACAGTTTTTACTAAAAAAACAGGTATGTCACCATATAGCTTCCTTATCAACGAGCGAATCGAAAATGCCAAAAAATATCTTGCTAAAAGTGATTTGACAATAGCACAAATTGCAACCAAGGTAGGCTTTTCATCAATTGACAGATTTAGCAGTATTTTTAAGAAAAAAACAGGCATGTCGCCAAAAAAATATAGAAGCTCATTAAAATTTTAACATAAATATGTGCATATATCAATATTGCATTGTTTTACAAATTTGATGATTTGTTTGGTGACCTGTTGTTGTGTTTATATAAGCATCTACTAACCAAAAACATTTTTCAAAGTATAATATTGACCAAAAAGTATGTTATGATAAAATTAAAGGTAGTTAAATAATCAGCATAATTGCGTTGTTACAGAAAAGGATTTTTTATGAAAAAAATTGCAGTTTTTATGATTTTTGGGCAATCTAATGCCACTGGTCACGGTGTTCCTATGCAGGAGCAGGACTATATTTTAGAGCCACTTAAAAATGTTTATGGCTTGAATCGTGAGCCAAATCAGTCCTTCGATATTGACCATTTAGAGTTTAGTGGTTATACAAGCTTTGGAATGAATCTTGCAGAAACACAGGACAATACATATTCTGTTCCAAATCAGCTTGCAAGAGCATGGCAGGACAAAATCAACGAGGGAGCAAGCTTGCCAGATTTATATATTGTTCAAATATCTATTGGCTCGCAGGGGCTTTATGGTATGTGGGATATGAATATGGAAAGAGTGCTTGTTCCAGGAGTACACGGCACTGCAAGAATATCCCTTTATCCATTTACAATTCATATTTTAAAGCTACTCAACAAATATTTTAAGGATAATGAGCTTGAACCAGATTTTGTAGGTATGCACTGGCGTGGTGGCGAGCAGGAAACTGATTTTAAGGTTGAGGAGCTTGTTGCAAGAGGCATCAAAAATGATTATATTAAGCTATTTTCTTCATTAAGAGAGGCTCTTGGATATAACCCACCTCTTACCTTACATAGAATGCCTTTTGAGGCTGTAATGCTAAAAAATGACCCCAGTGGTGAGCATCTAAGAGCAATGCATTTTTTGAATGATTTGTTCGAGGAGCTTGCAAGTGAAATTCCAAGCACTACAACCTTTGAGCCTAAAAAATGTCCTTTTTATAATGAAAACGAGTGGGATTTTGGTATTTTCCGTTGGGACCTTATACATTACAGTGGAAAAATGAACACTTGGGTTGCAGAACAAATTTTAAATGAATACATTAGCAGATAAAAGCAAAAAAGCCGACACGTGTCGGCTTTTTTAGTTGTCATAAACGGTGGGCATTTCTGCCCACCGCTTTGTAGTTTTTGATTTAAGCTGTTCAGCCTATGATGCTATAATTGTTAGTTTTGCTATCGTTTTAATAATTCTCTTAGAATTGGGTTTTTCATTTACTGCGCAGGATTACCAAACTCCGTGCGTGTTTCATTAATACGGTTCCCTTCCTCGTCGTACTCGTATTCATAGATGACGCCACTTCCATCGGCACCCGTCTCCGTTTTTTTAACGAGGTTTGCTTTTTCGTCGTATTCAAACTCGATAGTTTTCACTTCACCATTTGCATATGTGATTATTGCCTTGCTTTCGTACCAATCTTCTCCAACGAATATAAGCTCATATTCGACGACACTATATACATTTCCGTTATCATCAATGGCAGTATCCTTGATTGGACAGCCGTTTTCGTTATAATCAACGATATTTTTATATCCGTTCTCCCACGTGTGAATAATCCTTATGATTTTTCCATTTTCGTCGTATTCGTGAACTTGTTGTTGGTCGATGGAGTTTTTATAGGTTTTTTTAATCTTGTTGCCGTTTTCATCATACTCATATTGGCTAGATTCCCAATAACCGTCTTCAAACGTTTTCATTTCTTTAATGATGTTTCCATTTTCATCATATTCACTGACTATCATAATTCCATTTGCTTCAGAGTATGTTTCTTTAACGAGTTTTCCATTCTTATCATACTCATACTCGTAAGAAAGCCAGTTACCATCAGGGTTCGTTTGCAAAAATTTAACAACGTTTTCGTTTTCGTCGTATTCCTGAACTATTACGATTTCACTTGAATCGGTATTTGTTTTTCTGTAACAATTTCCGTTTTCATCATATTCGCAAATTTCTACGATTCCAATTGTATCCGAGAACGTTTCTTTAACGAGTTTTCCATTTTCGTTGTATTCATATTGATAGGTGTATCCGCTTCCGTCGGCAGAGGTGTACTCTTTTTTGAGACAATTTCCGTTTTCATCATATTCATAAATGGCAGTATCATCTAATGTTCCGTCACCGTCAAAATATTCTGTTTTAATCAAAAATCCGTTTTCGTTATAATGGTAGAGACTATAAGTAAGAAGCTCCCCTTCGCAGTCATAAAAGCTTTCCTTTAATACGTCGCCGTTTTCGTTATACTCAGAGAGAAAATAATCCAAAAGCTCTCCATCACCGTCATATTTCTCTGTCTTAATAATGTCGCCGTTTTCATTGTAGTAATTCTCAGAATAAAAGATTATATTCCCCTGAACGTAAGTGATTTCTTTAATAAGCTGTCCGTTGGAATTATAAAGGTCAACTATAATGCTTGCCTCTGCGCCATTTTTCTGTTCAGCAGTATATTCCACACCGCACTCACAGGTGTACTCGTCGTTAAGAACATGCTTTTCCTTGGTATCCTCGTCGGGCTTTTTGCACATTGAGCACATCCCATAGTGATAATGGTCATCATAGCCAATAGCGGTATAGCTATGGTCAATAAGGTTACCCCCTTTTACAGCTCCGCAGCCCTCACAAGACTCAAGGGTAGTGCAGGTCGCACCCTTCCAGCTATGCTCTGCTGTTGTCTCTCTCTCTTTTCCGCAGCTATGGCATGATTTATCACAGTCACCGTAATAATTATGCTCGACGGTGATTTCTCTTTTCTCACCGCAGTTATCGCAGATTTCATCGCAATCGCTAAAGTAAGAATGCTCGCATTTTTTACAAGCGGTAAACATAATGCTTAGTGTAAGAAGCATTATACAAATTGTTAATATGGTTATTATTTTTTTCATACTGTTTTCTCCTTAGAGGTTATGTTTTGCTTTCAAGATATGCAAGCATATTGTCAATTACCTGCTTTGCAAGTGCTTCAAAGTCGAATTGGGACACAAATTTTATTGCTTCCTCTATTTTTTCTCTTGGTATTTCGTATAAAAGGAAGGTGTTTTCAAGAAACGCCTTTACCTTTCTATCCATTGTAAAATATATTCCGCAGGGACGTGTCATATAGTTACGCATAATGCCTGCTGATGCAAGCTCCTTTTCGTAAAATTCGCCTTGCGTATAATTTGGATATTGCTCCTTAAATATTTCTGCCAGCTTTTTTGTTATCTTAGTATAGATTATGTCAGAGGACGCTTCAAGTGAATAGGACAAGGAATAAAGCTCCCTTATATGCTCGCTTGACTCTGCCATATATAGCTGTAAGGTTGTTTCTGCTGCATAAAAAAGAATTTTATCGTCAGTTTTGCCATCAAGCAGCTTCTCGGTAAATTCAAATTGTCCGTCAAGAACAAAGCCTACAAGCTCGGAAAGAATAGTTTCCTTATTTTTAAAGGTGAAGGTCAGCGAACCATAATTTACTCCCGACATTGTAGCAAGCTCCCTAAGTGTCGTATTCGTATAGCCCTTTGCTAAAAACAGCTTTGCCGCTGCGTGTAAAACCTTAGATTTCACCTTTTCACTTCTTGAGTGAATTGTTTTTTCTAGCATTTAATTCATCAGCTCCCATCAATTCTATATCGTGATATAGTTTTCATTTAGATTGTAGCATACTTTGGTAAGAATTTCAATAGAAATTTGATAATTTATGTATTTTTTTAGTGCTGCTTTGGCATACAAAAATAAGCCTCTACGATTCCCTGTCGTAAAGGCTTGGTTTTATTGGATTGTGTGTTTTGCCTACAAAGGGCATATGGTGGGTAGATTTGAGGAATGAAAGAAAAGAAAAAGCCGACACATGTCGGCTTTTTTTGTTATTTTGTTTCTGGCTTCATTGTTGGGAGTTCAGAAAGATGCGTGGCATATCCTATGATAGCTTGTAATTTCTTTGCATATTGCCGTTTTCTTCCGTTTTAAAATATGACAAATTGATCTCCAATATGATGCGATTGGTATCCATTTTGGATCCATTGGCATCCATTAAATTAAGCCTCTAAAAAAGCCATTAACACTACTGAAATTTGCTTGCTTATGAGACTCTGTAACATCCGTGTATATATCCAATGTTGTTCTAACATCAGAGTGTCCTAAAACCACCTGAATTGTTTTAACATTCATTTCTGCTTCACACAATCTTGTTGTGAATGTGTGTCTTAATATATGACAACTGAAATCAGGTAGCAATACCGGTTCGGCGTCGATGTCATTATTTAATAAAACCTCATCATTGCAATCTCTGATAATTCTCTTGATAGCTTTGTTAAGTGTGCCTTGGTGCTGTACATCACCAAATCTGTTAATGAAAATAAAATTTGTGTAGCCGTCAACTCTTGCCTTGCAAGTTATCCCAAAATCCTCTTGATATTGTTTCTCTTGGAGTAATGCTTCTCTTACTTCCGGGAACATTGGGATTGTTCTTATTCCCGATTTGGTTTTTGGTTGATTAATAGCAAAAACACATCCATTGTTTTTGCCTTTGCTGTAATATACCAAAGTGTGGTTTACACTAATGGTATTCTTTTCAAAATCAACATCTTGCCATCTCAAACCAGTAACTTCTCCAACTCTCATTCCAGTTCCTAGCATTACAGCAAAAACCGGATACCAGTGGTTATAATTGGTATTGTTTTTCAAGAATTTTATAAATAATTCTTGTTCGCTTTTTTCTAAAGCTTTTCTCTTTTCTGCTTGAAAATTACGAGCCTTTTTAAACTCTCTCAAAAGATTTGATGTTGGATTTACTCTTATGTAATTATCTTCAACCGCCAACTGAAATACTTGTCCAAGGACGTTTTGAATTGTTTCAATGGCAGATATGCTTAAACATCTTTCATCTGCCAATTGGTTGTAGAATTTCTTTATCTCGGAACGCACAACTCTTTTTATTCGTTTCTTACCAAACGTCGGTTGAACATAAGTAGTATACATATAACAATAATTCGACATTGTATTATCTCTTATAAGTGGCTTTTTTAATTCTTGCCACCTCTTGAAGATATCATTGATTGATAATGTTTCTATATCGCATCTTAATCCATTATATAGATCATTCTTTAATTGCTCTTCTTTTTCACGCAATTTCTTTAACGATTTATCATACAAAGATATTCTTTTACCATTTATGGTACAACGATAAATATATCTGTGTCTGATTTTATCTTCAATTTCACCGGGACGCAAAACAATGCCCTTGGAATCTTTTCTTTTTTCCATCTTAAGTTCTCCTTAAAATAATTATTATTGTTTTTAATCCCATTTCTCTTTTCTCTTGTTTAAATATACAAACGGTCTTGTAATGCTTCAAGCAATTTCTTTCTCTTTATAATTACCTTAGTGCCGTTTTTCAAAGCACAATCGTAAAATTCACCGTTTATCATTTCTCTAAGCTTGTGCTCTCCTATATTGAAATAAGCAGAAGCTTCAGGAATTGTCAGATTCGATTTTTCCCAAATTGGTACCTCTAACACATCATTCCTCCTTTCGTACATATTTTATTTTTTCTTATCATCAAATCACCTCAACTTAATACATAATAACTCTTCATAAATTATTATAACGTGATTTTTTTGTTTCGCGAGCCCCCTATTCTATCAATTAGAATATTGTTCGCAATTTATATTAAATTTCCAAGCAATCTTCCAATGTATCTTCCAATTTTTGCTTGTTTATAATTATCTTCACGCCATTTTTTATTGCACAGTCGTAAAAATCATTGTTCGCCATTTCACGAATTTTTTGCTCACAAATGTTAAAATAAACTGCAGCTTCAGGAATTGTTAAAAAGGCCTTGTGCCAAATCGGAATTTCTATCATCAAATCCTCCTGTCTAATTTATATTTGTGCGACACGACACAGCACTACCCTTTCTGCTTTTTCAATTGTTCAATTTTTGAACAATTTTTTTATTATTATTTTCTTACTGTATATAATTATCAATTATCTAAAAATTACATCTAAAATATTATTAATTAATATTATTATTTATTATTATTTATGCTTAGTATATAAGCCAAATTCTCGTAATAACCAAGCTCCAAGAATACCAAAAATTCCTGCTAAACAGGCTTGGTTATTGGGCTTATGAACTTTGCGCTTTAAAAGGAAAATCCTAAAAAGCTTCTTTTTAATGTTTCTTTATCAAACTCAACCGTTTCGGGTTCTTTTTTATCTTTCTTAGAATTACAATTCAATTGAAAATCGTTATGCAACTTATTAATCGCTTCAATATTGAATTTAAAATATCTCTTCTTCGGCAAACCACGATAACTAATTTGAATAATTCCATACGTTTCAAGCTCTTTGCATGCAACGCGTTGCTGATACTCACTTAGACCAGTATTGTTATACATATTCTCAATAGTGCTGTAAAACCAACCACCCTTCTCTAAGCCGTTGTGTTCTTCCCAGTATACATATTCAGAATATATCTCTGATAACAAAACCGCAGTTGCCAAATTGAACTTTCTAATAAAAGGTCTTGGAACTCTTATAAAGTCATTTTCGAACATTTTATCTAATTTACTATTGGACATTAACGTTATCTCCTCCTTTCAATCAAATTTTGAAATAATTTATTATTTTTTAAAAGTTGACTTATCAACAATCGCTAAATTAATTGAACAAGTAAAAAGCTAGAGATCTACTCTCAAGCCAAAACTGAGTTCAAATAATTTTATTTTCAGGAGACACAAACCATGTTAACAAAAGCAGACACAAGCTTAATCAAAGAGGTAATGAACCTCCAAACACTTCCAAAGGATTATCAATTTTCTCGTATTCTTGAAGCATCCAAACTAATTGGGTTCTTTGTAAAGCCCACTGAACAACCAGTCTTAAAGAAGGTTTTGGAAACTGCTATTGAACTAGGTAAAGAACTAGGACAACAGTTTCACACTACTAAGAAAAATCCAACATCACTTGTTGAATCCACAAGATATGTTACTGGATATCTGATAATATTCATCTTAAAAAGTTTTTACGATGATGAATATTTTAGACTTCAATTACAAAAAGCCAACGTCATTACAGAGGAAGACAAAGCTAATCTTGAAACACAGATAATGAATCTTTCAAAAGAGGAACTTAAAAGTTTTTTTGAACTAGTCAATAATTATAATATCAATCATTGTTTCATAACTCCGGGCCATATCTTTGATTTGAATCAAGAGTTAAACAATCTCTGCTCTGCAGCTGATCCAACAACATATGATATTGATAAAGATTTTGATTTTTATACCAGCTCTGATTTGTTCAGATGCTATGAAGGTGAGGAATTTAACTACCTCGACCATCATATAATAGCCGACATTCTTTTTAGTTACATCGACGGCGAAATACCGCTTTTAACTCAGGTGGCTCAAATAGTTCACAACAGTGGCCGTGATGTTGCTGAAGATTTTATTGTTAACTATTTCAAGGACAATGAAAAGTTGGTCTCCTAAATAGTGCGTCTCCGAGGGCAAGGTTTTTCTCTTTATTGCTTGCCCTCTAGCGCAATCAATATTTCTTTTTATGTTAGAACGAGTGTTGACTCTGTGTCAACACTCGTTCTTTGTATTTTGCTTCAAAAAGAAAATATACAATTGTTTTCCACCCTATCTATGCGATACTTGTCACCCTCTTTGACCAATGGTGCACCAAAAATACGTTCTCCATCACCTTTAAAATGATCCGGGATTTTTACATATTTGATATTAGGGCAGTTTGAAAAAGCTTGGTCTTCGATTTCCACGATAGAATCGGGAATTTCAATTTCATGGATAAACATAGGTCCATTAAAAGCATGCGCTGCAATTTTCTTAACGGAACCATCATTTGGAATAATGCTTCCAGTGTGTGCAAACACCAACGTTTGTGTCTCTTTGTCGATCACAAAGCCGTCTTTTGATAAGTATCGTGGATTGTTCGCATCAATTTCGATATTCTCAAAACGGCAACTTGAAAAATTATCAAAAGAGATTTTTTCAACCGTCTTGGGTATTTTAATACTAATGGGTAGATAAGTACATCCAAGTGCACTAGATCTAAATTCTTTGACTCCCTCAGGAATAACAATTTCTTCATCCAGTCCAATATACTCAAGAAGAATATCATCCTCAATTCTAAAAGGGCTACCGAGTAGTTCTTTTTCTACCATCTTGCTTAACGAATAAAAATCATGACTATCAAAATTCTTTTCTTCTTTTAATACCACCTTGTACTCCTTCTTTTTATGGGTTTCAAGGTCATATTCAGTTATAGAATACTCCTGTGCTGGGCGAGTATCGTCAAGATACTCTCCTTTCCAGCAATCGCTATAAGGAGCTCTTCTGCCATCTATCCAAACGATCTCGCCACTTTCATTCTTAGCAAGAAGTTCAGCAAATGACGAACGTGTATATTTCACTACACGCTTGTTTCTAATGACAACAACGGAGTCGTCATCCCAACTGAATTGGTATTGTGGACTATATGCCTCACCACAACCATCAAGATAAACTTTAGGTACCTCGTAAGGATATCCAAAATCAAAATTGTCCAAATCATTATTTTCTTCATCGGGTCTCATTAAAAGTTTTTCATCATAACAAAAACTTGCCATTGTTTTTTTCCTTTTTAATATATATTTTATTTGCCGTATCATTTGTTAACGCGGTTGCCACGGCATCAGCTTGTCCGCTTTTTTTAACCATTCCGGTAGGTTAATCAGCACCAATAATACTCACTGCATAAAGTGCCTACATCTGTTTTGATATTTGCTTTTTCAAGCATTTCATTCAAAACTTTAGGTATGCTACGAAAGCCATAGTCTGCAGACTCAACATCCCAATAATTTACAACATCGGGATATCCGTCATATATGTCCAAATACGCAAAGCATAACATTGAACACACCGCTATCTTCTCTTTAAAGCAAGGAAGATTTAAACAGTGTTTAGGCTTTGATTTAAGATACTCGAAGATGGTTTCAGCCTCACACATAATATAAGACATTACCCATCCGGCGCTACCTAACAAAGTTCTATATTCATCGAGCTTCGCTTCAAGACTAGAATCATATTCTTCGTCGTTGATTCCATAACAGCCTTCCTCATATTGATATAATTCTTGCAAATCATTATTTTCTAAGAACTCGTCAATTAATGATATCGCTGTCATTGCATAGGAATAATATCCCATGCAATTTTCAATGTAATTTTTGTATTTAGAGTTTTGTTTCATGGTTACTCACCTCCTTTCCTTTGATATTGTTTGGAAATTCCCAAAAGCAGTCATCTTTATAGACTGCTTTCAAAGCATTTTCCAATTCAGAAAGTTTATAATAATTAAACTCCCTGTCGAACTGTTCATCTAGAACAGTTTTTATATCGGTTGCCACTTTGTACAACTTTGCCGTTGCTGCAACTAGTTCTTTGCAGCAAGGCAGTTGAAGAACACAAGATTCTTCGTTTTCTAGATACCAAATAAGTATCATAATTTGTTCATCGCAAAGGTCTTCATACTCAAGAAGTAGTTCCTTTGCTTCATTCCACTCGCGAAATGAGGTTCTAAATTCCTTATAATCCGGCCCGAGCTCTTCTAGTAAGAGCTCATCATCGCCCTCACTAATAAACAACAAATCGTATGCATAATACGAAATATGCTCTAGCTTTTCATTAATAAGTTTTTTGTTTTTAATTGCTTTGTATTTTTCCAAAGCGTCGTTTGCGTCTTCGTACAACCCGCAAACTTCAGTGAGCTGACGTTTAAAAGTATTTAATATCATATACTTTTTCCTTTCAAATATGATTTTTACCGTATCATTTGTTGAAGCGGTTGCTACGGCATCAGCTTGTCCGCTTTTGTATGTGTTTTTGGCGGTCGGAAAGACATACGGCTTGTCCGACTCTTTAATTGTCCATAGGCTATCACTCCTTAATAAATTTTTGAGAAATCAAAAAGAAAGCAATAGCCCACCCAAGCAGCCTTTTGCTTTCCTCTTTTATCTCCACCCTCAGTCTATTAAGCCAAATTTAATATTCGTCATGTTTCGCAAAACATTCATCAAATCTTCACATAATCTTCACATAACAAATCAAAAAATAAAAAATCAAATGGTTTTTGAGCCATTTGATTCTTTTTTATTAAATTATTAATATACATTTATGCAATTTCTGATTTGATTTCGCGCTTATATTTATAATATGAATTACGATTGCAACCACAAAGTTTCAAAACATCAGTGTCTGATAAGCTTCCGCCGAAATCTCTGCTATGCTTCTTTATAATTTCTTTACACTCAATAGATTTTTTGGTGGTAAGCTTTACACCTTTTACTCCGCCTATCTGCTTCCCGTTCTTCTTTGCTTCTCTTATGCCATCAGCAACTCGCTTATGTAAATCTAAAACTTCTTTCTCTGATTGTTCAAAAGCTGTTTTTATTTGTTGTTCAGCCAAAGCCATTAAAAATTTATTAATAAGATTGATATTACCTTCAAAGAACTCATCAACAGCTTCGTTTCCGGTTTCAACTGAAACGCTAAGCAGATTTTTCTTAGTCGCCTCGAATACTTCTGTGTTTATCATCGGTTCATTTAAGAATATTAAAGCAACTCCCATTTCATAAAGTTTCTTGTAATCCTTAAAACCCTCTTCTGCATTACGGCTAAGACGTGATACGCTGTCAAAGACGATCGTATCAAATGGTTTGATTTGATTCATAAGTTTGTTCCAGTTCGGGCGATCTTGTTTAGTACCAGTATAATATTCACGAATGATGGTGGCACTTGGATAGACCGCTGTGATGTTTGTGATTTGACGAGTGATTCTTTGGTGTAGCGTGCTGACACGACAATAAGCATAAATCATAATTTCTTTTCCTTTCAGTATTAGAAGCACCTACAGTTTCTTTTGATACTTTAATTATGCCGTGTTTTATAGCCAAATATGGCGGGTTTTAATACAAAAGTTGAATAGGTTTCTTTTGGTATTGAAAATTGTTAAATATATCACAATTGCAAACTTGTTGCAAACAACTTAATCACCTTATTCGCAATTACATAAATCCTCGATATAATTAATTTAATTAATAAGGAAGGAAAAAACAAAATGGAAACTGTAAGCATTGGAGACACAATTAAAATTATATCTATGAAGGATGAGCCTCACTACACCAACCGCGTAGGTGTTGTAACTCATATCGATGACGCCGGGCAAATACACGGAACTTGGGGTGGTTGTGCTATTATTCCTAAAATCGATTCTTTTATAATATTACAAAAAACTTAGAAAAAATCTAATAAAAGGTGATATTCGTAGGGCTCTACGAAAACCATAAATTATAGAACTCCACTTCGAATGGAAAAACAAGAAAAGACCACACCAAAGAACTTCTGTGTGGTCTTTTTGTTATTCAGTTGTTTTGGCTTAGAGCAGCATCACTTCAAGTATACTTTTTGCTCCAAACCAAAAAGTATTTTAGTTTAATTTGAGTTATGTTAATGTGCAACATAATGCTCCATAATTGTTTTTACATCCACATATTGTTCAATAATTCTATGGTTTTGTAAAGCTGCACTTCTAAACTCTGGCTTCGCATCAAAGTGTAAGGAAACATGCTGTATGCCAGGTAAAATCAATACATTGTATGTCTCACAGTTGCGATTTGAAAATTGCAACAAAACATCATAGGCAAACTGTTTGTAATTTAATTCTGACACTTCGTAATAATATTTTGAGTCAAAAATATATTGTTTGCCTCCCTGTAAGCCATAATGATCAGGACGAATCTTAAATGCATTTGGAGAATCATCAACAACAAAAGTTTTGTCGACAAATCGCACAGGGGATGTTTCTTGGGAAGTGTCAAAAATTATTTCTCCACTCACTGGGTCTACTCCGGCAAAATAATGATTTAAGTATTTCTCAACCATTCTTTCCCAAATTCTATCGAAAAATGATATTTTGACATATACATTACCGCCGTGTTTTTTCTGCTTTAGTTCTTCAAAAAAGGTTATAAGTGAAGATACCAATTTTTGGTGAATATCTTTAAACACTATATTTCGACATCTATATAATTGCTTAAGTACATATGTGCTGTTAGCTATAAAATCAAAATTTGAAACATAGCCACTAACGCATTGCATATGCAAAAAGAATGGAAAAGTTTTAATGGTGTGATTAATAACAAAAGCCATACATTCGCTAATAAAGTGCGTTTTCTGATTTTTGCTTTTGGAATAAATAGGTGAAAATACAATATTTCCGTTACTTATCAAAATGTTAGATTTGCGTATGGTATCTTTCCAAGAAATTTTTCCGTGTTGTCCAGGGGAAACAACAACTTCATCCTCATAATATAGACCATACTTTCTATAATAGTCATATATTTCAAAGAAAGATGAAAATGGATAATCGGAATCATATTCTTTCTGATCGCCAAAATATTTATCTGCCTGATTTCGTCGATTTAAATTCTCTTGCATATAAGTGCTTATAACCTTGAACAAAAGATTGGCATCGTAAGAACCAGGAAAGCAATGATTATTGCTTGTTATTTCTTGGTATTGAGGAAAATAGTGTTTAGGAAAAACAGCCAAAGTTTCGTTATTGGATGTAATAAATCCGACAAAATCGAAAACCTTTTTACGATCTTTCTTTAAATATTTTATATCGCCTTCAGAAAAATCGAAACGTCTTTCAAGGGAAGGGGCAAAGCTTTCGCCATCTTGTCCGTATAGAATTTTCAAGATACACACCTCCCATATAACTATTTATTATTGCAACAGCTGCAAAAATTCATCACTGAAAATTTTCTTATCCTCTTCAAAAGCATCGTACAATTCGGAAAAATTCTTTATGCTATTATCGAAAAGCTTAACATCCGCTCTGTACGAAGATTGATTAATATCAAACCACAAAAAGTGAAGAAGCTTATTTTTGATTTGATTCTTATGCTTGTCCCACGTTGCACTTGTATCAAATTCTATAAAGAATTGACCGATTTGCTTGTCTTCGCCCAACCCTAATTTATCATCAGAAGAAATAAAAATGTTGAGCGCGTTATATAATTCTACCCAAGTCGTGTCAACGATTACGGTGCTACCATTATTTAAATGTACATTAACATTATTCAAATATTCGCCATGATCATTTTGGACAGCCTTAGTACTTATGTATTCCCATTCAAATCTTCTCTTAAAAGCGGTGTCCATTACAAAAACGTTCTGATCAGATGTGTTAACGGTGCCTAAAATTGATAAATTAGGGGGTAGCTTTATTCTATCATCTGTCAATGCAATAATATCTTTTGCAATAACGGAATTATTAACAAAGTATCTGCTATACCCACGATTTAGCCCTTCGGTTTCGCGATCCAAAAGCTGAAATATATCACCAAAAATAGCAGCACAATTGCCACGAGACATTTCTTCTAAAACAAGATAGACTTCTTTAGAAGTATCTTCATATGCTTTTTCCAAAGCGAGTGTAAATACTCCTTTTGCATAATCATATGTTATATCTCCAGCATTAGCACCGGTTCTAATTACGGTGGGTAACAATTGACCGGTAAAATCACCATAAGAATATTCAGGGTGGAAAGTAACTCTAAAAACGCGGTCATCAGGAATATGATTGTCTTTCAAATATTTATTAACTTCAAAACTCTTTCCCGTTCCGGGAGCGCCATAATATATTTTTTGCATTTTAAAACCTCCAGTTAATAACTCATATTTTGGATAAGTAAGTTCTAAACATACCTACATTGACATTATCAAAATCGCTCAAATCTATGCGGTAACCTTCTTCAACTGCCATATAAATGGCTGGTAAAACTTTTAATGCATATCTATATATTTCTGCAGACGGATTTGATGAGGATGTTACTCTTGAAGAGAGCAATTTTAATGTTTTTTCAATGTGGTTTACTGCAAACCACTCATTATTTCCGTTCGTGATGAAAAGATTATTAAAGATAGTTAATGTAATTACAGGAATATTATTATCCCCATCGGTTACAATGTCGTGAAAATCACGTTCAAAAACATCCAAGTAATTAAAACCTAACAATTCTGCACAAAGAAAACTGATTTTAACTGCCCTTTGTTCGGATCTATTGGTTTCGTTTATGTTTAATATATAAACAGGACGACTATTAAAGTGCATATCCTCCATGTTAGGTGATATGTTCTCATATATTCCAATTAAGCTCGGAAGTACTTGTCTGGTTAAAAAATCATTGCCGGAATTGAGTGATGGTGGTATATAGAAAAACAACCCATCAATATTACCATTGTCTTTTTCGATATATCCAGCGTATACGGATGTGCCCCCGTTATTTTCTATCCGTTCCTTAATAATTTGCTTGCTTTCAATTCTGAATCCAGTAATATTAAGTTTAGGATATTTCTCGTTTAGTTTGGTGATGATGCTGTTTTTCATATCCAAAACGGTGTCTATACCTATTCGTAGCCACTTCTCATGAATATCGTTATTTGCACAAGCATCGTTCAAGTTTGTTTCAAACTCTTCGGGCAAAACAAGAATATGATTCATACCTCTCCTCCTGTCAATAATTTTTAATTAGAACTTCGTTTTTTGCATAGCGCCAACCAGAAGTGCCTGCCTCGATAATTCTAAATTGGTGTTCCTCTGCCCACTTAATTAGCACATCGTGTGTTTTTCCATTGTGGTAAATTACATTAGACAATATAAATTTATAGCCCATTTCGTGAATTTGGGAAATGATATGCAATAATTCCATCTCTTCTTTGATTCCCCAACCCTTGCCACCACGTTTCCCATCATTATAAGCGGCGTTAGTAATATAGTATGGTGGATCAAAATAAAAAAGCGTATCTTTGGGATATTGAGAAAAATCCATGTTAACATAGTCATTGTTGGTCATAATCACTTGTGGGGACTTGACCTTAAATCGCGAAATGCGCATACGCATATCCGCACTATATCCAGCAACGCCTATTGGGGTGTTGAATTTTTGATTACCATTAAAACGAATCATGTTTTGGAAAGAGTACATATGAAGAACGAACAGTTTTATCGGGTCTTGATCTTCGTTGTATTCTTGCTTTAACAAATCGTACTGTTCTCGCCCACCCTTGTCTAGGGCGAACTCTTCAATACATTCTTCTACATTTGCTATTACATTTTCTTTGTTTTCTGATAAAAGCCAATTGATGATATCGAAGATTTGTGTATTGATTTCATTGTATTGAACTGCTCTTGTTGCTACAATATTTGCACCAACATTAAAAGCTCCGCCCATTACATCTACAAATGTATCTATTTGACACGGGAGCTCTTTTACGATGACTGGCAACATGGTGTCTTTGCTACCAGAATAGTTTAAAGGGGATTTGTTATACGAAAGATCTTTTTCAAAATAAATTATTAATTCGTTTAAATTCTTACCATTTCTTTTATTGCTAGATCTATGATTTTGATATTCTCGATAATCATAATACTCAACATACACCCGATTGTCAACAGCAAACAGCTTAGCTAAATCAACAAGTTCGTCTACGGGGACAAGCCCTTGATTACTATAGCTGATGATTACATGCTTAAACCTTATCTGTCTAAATAAATCTTCAAACTGCGCCTTAGCTTCATGTCTCCGCGCATACAACGAATTTTTATTATTGCGTCCACGTTTTCCGCCCATTCCCGTAATTTTTGGGCAATCATATCTTGCTAATGTTTCAAGCAAATGGTAGGCGGAAACATATTGAGTAACAGTGTAAGGAGTATCTATGTATGCGATATCTCCATCTATATTCCTTATCAATTGATTTGTGTCTTCACAGTGTATTGTGTTCTTGAAAATTTCATTAACACTATTCATTTCTAGCGGTTCAAGTTTGAATGTTTTTTCTGCTCGCACATCCCAAAATTTGAAATACGCTTCATATGTTCCTGATGTGTTTGAATATCTTGTTACACTTTCCAGAAGAGATGCTAATAAAAAATAGTACTCGTCATCGTTAACAAGGTCATTATTTTTTAAATTTTCTATGTCTTGTCGAATTCCATCGATTTTAATGCCGTTTTCAACGGTGAAAAACATTCTATCTCCGTAGGGCGTATAATTATGATAGATAAAATATGTATTATCAGGCGTGTATTCTCGGTCATTTAACCAATCCAATGGAGAGCATCCGTATATTTCTTTGAACTTCTCAAATGTCGGTATATTACCAAATGATAGTTTTGCTCTGTTAAACACATACGAATAGTACAAGAAGTCATTAGCTATCACTCTATATGTACCTTTGAAATGGTCTCCTACACAACCAGTTCCTGCAAATAAATCTGCAAATGTTTCACCCTGTATGTTATACTTTTGTATTACTGCTTCAATGGCTGGCAGTAATTTAATCTTGCTTCCTAAGTATCGCATTATTTATTCTCCAAAATGCTTGTGCATCTTATGTTTCTATTTTGTGATGATTATAGTGAGACTGTATCCGTATCGTCATCTGGGATAACTTCCATAATATCCCCGACATCACATTGCAGAGCTTTGCAAATTCGAACGATAACTTCTGTGTTTACATTTTCATCGTGACCAAGCTTAGCCATAGTGCCTCGGCTTATTCCGGTAGCAGCAATGAGATCTTTTTTCTTCATTTTTTTGTCGATCAGTAACTTCCATAGTTTGTTATAGCAAACAGCCATATTACACCTCATAAATCAACAAGTTTATACTTTAAATATTATATCACGACAAACAAAATAAATCAACTAGCAAATCCCTATTCACAGTAACTTTTCACTATTATTTTTGAAAAAAGTCTACAAATTAGAACTTTATTGAACCCGATCTAATTTATGTTCTTAAGAAGTAGCTTTAGATTTCTTACTTTTATTTTATCTTTTTACTATTCGTTTCAACAAATTCAAATTAAAACTAAATTTCACTTCTCTCACTACTATTTATTTAGACCATGTGGCTTTACACACGAGTATTTTGTGTTTGGTAGAGCTTTACTTAATTCTTCTACAATCGCAGAGGGAGATGTATTGCGATTTTTAGACGGAGCTCATACGAGCCCAATACTACACATTGTGTAGTTTTAATATAAATCGTTGCATCATTAAAGAATGTTTAAATATGGGCTTTATGGAGCTTGTGGCAGTTGTATTACAGTTGTATTTGTATGCTCAATTATTATTGAACGAAACGAGTGGTATAACTTCTCACACGGATATTAAAATTATGTTTCTCGGCATTAATTATTCATCTAAAAAATTATTAATGTTTTGAATTAACATTCCCCATCTTTTATCTGTACTTAATCTTACATTGTCTAAGGTTATTAACATTTTAGTTAAAAACACGAGCTCCATTTTATCTGAACACATGCTAAGATTACAATATTTAGACAAATCATTTTCTATTTTGCTATAGTGTTCTCTAAAACAGCGTTCATCAAAACATAGTAAATTCTCATATTCTTCAGAAATCTTATTTGCATCATACACCGATGAAAAAATTTTAGGTTTATCATAAGTGCTATATCCGAATATATCCAACAACATTATTTTTGAATAATCTTGATCCTTTAAGCAAATTATCAAGTTATCTATAATACATTTAGAAATCTCATTAAAAAGGTTAATAATTCGTTCGTTTCCCGTTGAAAATTTAAATGCTAATATTTTTTTCATTTCAATTAAATAGTATAAAATAATGTCAGCTTTATTCTTTACATCAAGATCGCCCAATTCAATATATACATCTTTTACTATTAGAATCTTTTCTAAAGTTGAGCCAGAAATGTTTGATAGTTTATCTTGAAATGCTTTCTTTATTTCTTCTTTATGGCTTTCTTTTTTCTTTTTTATATAATCAAACATTTTATCTATATAAGAGTATCGATCTTGTATGTATTTAAATAAATCTTCAACCTTCAATTCTATTGAATTAGTGTTCAATTTATTAGCAATGGGGTCAGGAGCATAGTATGTAATATGAACTTCGTTTCGGGTAGAATTCCACCTGACCAAAGGAGTATACGAATATTGACTTTCACTGTGATATTTTTTGAATTCGGTATAATTACTCTTTAACGAATGTGCTAAAACTATAGAACGCAAATATTTAAAATAACTATCATCATCCCCAAATTTCACATTATAATACGCTGTTAAATATTTTCTCTTTCGTGATTTCGCATATCCACACATTTTTATATTTTCGTTGTAAAAGAAACTCGTTCCACTAGGTATTACATAAATAGTATTTATTGACATTAAGCAGTTTATTATCAAATCAGCATAATTGACCCATGCGATAAAATCAAATGCATTATATTCTGAATTTGAGATTGGCAAATTGTACGAGGAAAGAAAGGCAACTGAATCTTCAAGTCTATCCATTACAGTGCAAAGTTCTGCGTACATGTCTAAATCATATTTGTAATAATATTTATTTTCGTTAATTATTCCTCTTAATTTTCGTGCTTTTTCTATATCTAGATTACATATCATGACAACATGCCTCCCACAAGGTTTTTTATATTATACCATTTTTTGATTATTAGGTCAACCAAAGTAGCTAAGCTTTCTGTATAACTTCTCACACGGTATGAAAAACCACACGGGTAGATTATGTGCACTTCACTTAGTACACAATTAAAATGTGTGTTTTTATTCTCACTTAAACGAAGTCGTATGGACTCCAATATCACACACAATAGTTTTCTAATACAAATTGTTAAGTTAACAAACAAGTGTTGAATATGGGCTTTGTGGGGCTCCGTATAAGTGTTTGGGAGAGAGGGCTTGACATACAAAAAAAATAACCCATACGATTTTTGGTCGTATGGGTATTTTGTTAATTATTTTTCCCGGTGAATTGGTATCCAATTGGTATCCGGTATCCATTTTTGAAGAACCTAAAAGTCCGAAAAGCCTTATGGTACAAGGGTTTTCAGACTTAATTGTCGCTCAAAGGTTTCATCGTTGGGAAGAGCAAAACGTCGCGGATGGATGCGCTGTCGGTAAGGAGCATTACTAGGCGGTCGATGCCGAAGCC
>JAZQHJ010000125.1:0-1828 GCA_045540515.1 Eubacteriales bacterium | reverse complement strand
GCTGTTATTCAGAGTTCATCGGCTACTACAGTTATGGTAGTAGGCTTTGTAAACTCAAGTCTGATGACCTTGTCACAGGCTATCAATGTTATAATGGGCGCAAATGTCGGTACTACAGTTACAGCGTGGATATTGTCGCTAAGCGGTATAGAGAGCTCCAATGTCTTTGTACAGCTATTAAAGCCCACATCGTTCACACCTGTTTTGGCACTAATCGGCATCATCTTTATGATGTTCTTAAAAGACGAGAAAAAGCACGACACAGGCGCTATATTGCTCGGTTTTGCAACGCTGATGTTTGGTATGGATATTATGTCAGGAGCAGTATCGGGACTCAGAGATGTACCACAGTTTGCGCAGATGTTTGTGATGTTTGAAAACCCTGTCTTAGGCGTTATTGTTGGTGCTGTGCTTACTGCCGTAATCCAGTCGAGCTCGGCGTCTGTGGGTATTTTGCAGGCGCGTGCATCTACTGGACAGGTATCATACGGTGCGGCTATCCCTATAATTATGGGACAGAACATCGGAACTTGTGTGACCGCTCTTATTTCATCGGTAGGCGCTAACAAGAACGCCCGCCGTGCGGCACTTGTGCACTTGTTCTTTAACATTATAGGTACTACTATACTGTTATTGATCTTCTGTGGTGCAAGGGCGATATTTGATATTCTGTTGCTCAGCGAGAGTGCAACAGCGTTTGGTATAGCGATTGCACATACTATATTCAACCTTGCTTGTACAGCGCTTATGTTACCACTTGCAAAGTTTTTGGAGAAGCTTGTATGCTTTATTGTGCCGGATTCAAAAGAAAGTGAAAAAATCGTACAGCTTGATGAGCGTTTGCTAAATACTCCTGCACTTGCACTTGAGCGTAGTCATACACTTGCACAGGAGATGGCGGTTATTACGTCACAGTCTATAAAAGACTCAATCAGCGTACTGAAAAATTACGATGACGCTTTGGCACAGAAGGTATATGATGCCGAGAAAAAGACAGATAAATACGAAGATATTCTGGGCACTTATCTTGTGAAATTGAGCAGTCTGTCTATGACTGCTGCTGACAGCGCAGAGGCAGCTATGCTTTTGAAGGTGATAGGTGATTTTGAGAGGATTTCTGACCACGCACGAAACGTGGTGAGTTCTGCAAAAGAGCTAAGAGAAAAAGGTATTATGTTTACTGATAGGGCATATTCTGAGCTTGATAAGTTGACAACTGCTGTCATAGAGATAATCGATATATCTATTAAAGCTTTTGCTGACAATGACTCATCACTTGCGCTTAGGGTTGAGTGCCTTGAAGACATAATTGATGGTCTCAAGGACACTATGCGCTCAAACCATACAAAACGACTGCAACAGGGAGTATGTAACCTTGAGATAGGTTTTGTGTGGTCTGATTTGCTCAACAACTTAGAGCGTGTGTCTGACCATTGCTCTAACATAGCAGGTGCTGTCGTTGACTTTGCACACAATAATCTTAATACCCATCAACAGCTCAAAGCTATCAGAAAAAACACAGAAGAATTTGATAATATATACAACGAATACAGTGCAAAATATCAGCTTGTATAACGTAAAAAAAGCCTTGACTATTCAAGGCTTTTTCTATATCATTAATTTAGTGAGTCGAGTTTTGACTTATTATTACCAAATATTGTTTTTTGTGTAGGAAGGGGTATTAACATTATGAAAATTTGTCCTAATTGTAATAACGCTATCAACGATGAGGCTATGTTCTGCACTAAGTGTGGAGCATCACAGGTAGCACAGCAAAGCAGTGCTGTTCCACAGGGAGCACCGGTTGCACCTGCACCACAGGCACCGC
>JAZQHJ010000124.1:0-24908 GCA_045540515.1 Eubacteriales bacterium | reverse complement strand
GTATTGAGGTTAAGGGTAGCCTTGAAAAAATATTCTCCTGTGGAGAAAATGATGCTGCACTGCTTGCAGGTAATTACACAACCACTGAGGGAACAATCCGTATGGTTGTTACAAGCTTCGACTTCCGTAACTCTAACTGGGCTTACCTAGTTACTGACTACGTTATTTTAGCAAGCAATCTTGTAAACTATTCAGTTCCAGCAGCTCTTCCAGATAAGGAATTTAATATCGGAGACGTGGTTGAATTTAATGCTCCTGCGGGAGCATCAAAGGTTTCATTATATTATGATGGAACACTTATTGACACACAAGCAAATATAAACACCATGAAGGCAGAGCTTTCAGAGGTTGGCGTTTATGAATTTATAGTAGAATATGCAAACGGTGGAAAGGAAGCAAAGAGCTATAAGCTTCCAACACGTGTATCCGGTGAGGAGTGCAATATTTCTGCAGTAGGAGATGCCGTAGTTGCACCAGCAATTATCGGTGGAACAGAGGTTGAGGTTGAGCCAATCGAGATATTCCCATATCTAATTGCGTTCTTACTACTTCTTTTAATTGTAGAATGGGGGGTTTACCATCGTGACGGATTTTAGATTTGAAATAGCGAATCCTTGGTTACTCCTAGTATTAGTACCAGCACTTGTTCTTGGTATTATACCATTCTTCAGACTTCACAAGAAGAGAAGAAGGGCATCAAAGCACATCATTCCATTCATTATTCATATGGTTCTCATTTTCCTACTAGCTACAACGCTTTCTGGAATGAGAGTTATTGAAACAACAACTGCCCCAGTAGATTCAACAGTAATTTTCGTTGTTGACGTGTCTGAAAGTAATCAGTCTATGATTGATAAAATGGACGTGTTTATCGGGCAAATGGTTGATGAAAGTGCAAATGCAGAGGGGAAGGTAACCTTTGGCTATGTTCCTTTTGCAAAGGACGTAATGGAGGATTACGTTAAAAAGCCAGGAAGCTTCAAGGCAAGCTCCGACGGCAAGTATATAGAATATGACGAAAATGCAGACCTATCTGATTCAAATATCGCAAAGGCTCTTGCAAGGGCTGGCGAGCTATTTGACAACACACGTCAAAACAAGAGAATTGTTCTATTGTCCGACGGTCGTGAGACAATTACAGATAGTGAAAATGCATATAACCAAACACAAAAGCTACTTAAACAAAATATTATAGTTGACGCATCCCATTTTGACTATGTAAAGAATGGCAACTCTGAGATTCAGCTACTAGACCTTACTACAAATGGCAAGGTTGGCATTGACAAGGATGTATATGTTGAGGGTGTTGTAAAGAGCACCGTTAACGTAAGAGGAACTCTAAAAATATACGAAAACGGTGAGGTTATCGTTGAAAAAACAATGACAATCCGTCGTGGTGATAACAAGTTTAAGTATAATTACACCCCAGATGGTGCAGGACTTCATACAATCACTGCAACCATTGAGGTAAGTGGCGATACAATAAGCCAAAACAATATGTGGTGTGCCTGGTACGTGGTTGAGGACGTTCCAAAGATACTTGTAGTATATGGAACAAGCGACCAAGCAAACCAAATTGACACCCTTATAAATAGAGATTTAAGCAAGGAAAACGGTGGTGATTACTCCGTTACCAAGCTTGATGCATCAAAGCAGGACTTAAAGACGGACTTCCCACAAACAATGGAGGCACTTCTTGAGTACGATGAGGTTATTCTGATGAATGTAGATTTCACAGATTTACCTGAAAATGCTGGGGCAAACGTAAAGAGATATGTTGAGGAAAACGGTAGAGGACTAGTAGTTACCTTTGGTGACACGGTTTATGACGAGAAGGGCGATAGCTATTATGAGTCGCCAATTGCAGAAATTCTTCCAGTTGACCTAAAAGTTGAAAACGAGAAGGAATCAGTTGCATTCGTATTCATCGTTGACCTTTCATCATCAATGAGAAACCCAATGGGTTCTGAAACCAGATATGACGTTGCTCTTGCAAGTATTAAGCACGCACTTGATGCTCTTGATGTAACCAAGGACTATGTCAGCGTGGTTATCTTTGACGAAACAATGCAGGTGGCTGTTGAAATGCAACCTCTGATTGATGAGGAAAACAAGCAGGACATTAAGGACCTTATTGACCACGAATTTGAGTACTATTACTATGAGCACTTCTATGATGCTGACGGAAACGAAACAGACATCAGAGTTAAGAGTACAATGGTTAAAAAGGACGACAACACTTATCCAAATGGAGTAAATGACATTATTCCTGAGCAAAAGGAATGGTTAAAGCCAATTGAAGAGGGAGGACGTGGCTACACTGTAAGTCCACACTTCCGTCCTGGCGTTTGGGAGGAACCAAATGGTTATGTAATCAAGGCACACGGTACAAAATATCTTGCTCCAATTGCTGAGGCAGATAAAATCTTTGCAAACGCATATGATACAAATGGATACAGGCTTGACGTAAAGCAGATTGTATTTATTTCTGATGGTGCGCCAAACGATAAGCCAACTGACGGCAGTACAGCTGCATATATAGGAATTGTAGAGAGCATGGCTTCCTCTGGTATCGTTACCTCTGCAATCGGTATCGGTAACAACATCGACGAAACTGCAAAAAAAGAAATTGTAGCAATTGCTCAGGCAGGACATACGGAGGCAAAGTTTATTACGGACGGTGCCGAGGTGTCGGGCTCACTATTTGATATAGTTAAAAACGCACAGGGTGAGGACCTTAACAGTAAGGACCCTGCATCCAATCCAGAGGGATATCCAATGAAAACCTACGATACAACTGCTGTCTTAGCAGGTGTAACAAGATTTGATAAGCTTTGGGGTTATTATGGTACAACCTTGAAGGACGAGGATACCGAAAAGGACTTAAAGCCTGTAATGACACTTTACACAGACGACCATAGACCAGTTCTTGCAGAATGGAAATATGGACTCGGAAAGGTAACAGTATTTACAAGTGACCTTGGCTCTTACTGGACTCAAAGAATGTTTGATAATAGTGATGAAGCATCAAATACACGTCTTATTTACAATATTCTTATCAACTCATTAAATGAAAAAACTGACTCATCAGGACTTAAAATGTACGAGGACCCAAATCGCTTGTGGGGAACAGGAGAGACCATGATTAAGGTCGAAATTCCAACAAAGCAATTAAGGCCAAACGAAAAGCTTAAGGCAACCGTTACAGATTCACAAGGAAATGTAACAGAGTCATACCTCTCATTACTTGCAAACAAGAGATATTATACTAATATTAAAACACCTGACGAAACCGAAAACGGAACATATACAATTCAAATTTCACTTGTTGACGAAAGTGGACAAGAGGCTGTTTTATATGATAAGGTAACCACAGCAATTGTTGGTGAATACAAGACAGAGTATGATGTTTTTGCATATGATGGCGAGGCAGTTATAAACGATATTGTAAAGAACCAAAACAAAAAGCCAATTGAATCAGGAACAATTTCTGGTGCATTTGAAAACACCAAGAAGGACGAAATGGTTCAATATGTTCATAATCTAGACAACGCATTTGCAATTGCAACACTCGTTTTATTCGTTGTATCAATCCTTTGCAGAAACTTCCTGTTCCAAAAGGAAAAGAAGAAGAAGGTTATGTCGGACGAGGAGCAAATTGCATCAATGAGAAGCTCTGGACGTTAATGACAGCAATAAAAAGCACACATTTTTGTGTGCTTTTTTTGTTAAAATCCCCAACACGTGTCTGTTTTAGCTCTAAAAAAGACAAAGAATTGTGCTTGATTTTGATTTATTAGTATGATATACTGTAAATATGAAGAATTTTGTCGAAAAGGGATGAAAATATGAACAAGGACTATAATGTATTTTTATGCTATCGTGGAGAGGGAGCTATGCTTGCTGCAAGCATTTATTCCGACCTTTCTGCATATTCAAAAAACAAATTAAGGCTTTTTTATGCTCCTAAGTGCATAAAGCACGGCGATAACTTTATGTCAATTTGTAAGGATGTTGCAGGACGTGTATCACTTATGATAATGATTTTAACCCCTGGCTTCTTTGCACAGTGCAGAAATGAGGATGATGTTGTTTTGCAGGAGCTACGTTCAGCTCTAAAAAATCCAATGACAACATTTTTGCCTATTATTACCCCGGGCTTTGTTTATGACACGGTTGCTCTTGAGGAGTTTTTTACAGAGCAGGAGATTGATAGAATTAAGCACATCAACGCAATTAAATATAACGACGTTTACTCATTTAATTCAACAGAGCTTTTGCTACCAATTTTAAAGGATAAGGTTGGAGTAACTGACTATGATGAAATTATCGAAAACGAGCTAAAAACAAAGCAAGCACGTACAAAAAGAAGAGTTCATATTCATAACGAAAACAAAACAGGATTTTTCAGCCAAGGAAACAAAACCGAGGCAAGAAGGCTTGACACTCAGCAAAGGCTCCTTTTGGACTTTGATATGCCTGTTTATGAAAAATACTTACAGGGCAAGAGTGATTTGAAGGTTCTTGACGTGGGCTGTGGTAACGGAAGAGCACTTATGAAGCGTCTTGGAGACAGAGAAGAGGTTGAAAAAATCATCGGCGTAGAGTTCGACCAAACCTTTGTTGATAAGGCAAATAGCGACTATGCAGGAACAAAGGCAAGCTTTTACCAAATGGACGTTGAGTCCGAGGACTTTATTGACAATTTACGTGACATAATGGACGAAAACGACATTGACGGCTTTGATTTTATAAACATTTTGGCAGTAATGTCCCACCTAAAATCACCATACCACGTGCTTAAAAACCTACGTAAGGTGTGCAACAGGGACGCAACCATATTTATAAGAAATATTGACGACGGCTTGAACTTTGTTTATCCCGACGAAAAGCTAATGTTTGAACGTTCGTTTAATATGATTGCAAAGTGTGATACCACGGGCTATCGCTATTCGGGAAGAGAGCTATTTACACTTTTACATCGTTCTGGCTACCGTGACATTGTGTATGAAAAAATGGGAATAAACTCCGCATCAATGGATTACACAGAAAAGGAAGCCCTCTTTGACACAATCTTTTTATTCTTAAAAAACAGCATAAACGTAACGGCAGGAAACAATCCGTACAACCAAGAAATAGAGGTTGAAAGAGATTGGTTAAATGAGCATTTTGAGGAGCTTGAGGAGCAATTTTTGGCAACCGACTCCTTTGTAAACTTTGGATTTTTAATAGTAGTTGCAAAATATTGAGGAAGAAAAAATGAAGCTAGAGCAATCAAAAATAATATTTAAGCCACTTGGAAAGGAATGTATTCCACAGCTCCTTGAAATCCAAGAGGAAACCTTCAAATTCGCAGAAGAAAACAATGTTGACCCAGACTTTTTAAGAAGAAATACCTATGACACACTTGCCGTTTGCTTTGGTGAGGGTAGCTTGGTGCTTGGTGCATATTATGAAAATGAGCTAATTGCATTTGGAATTTTGTACTATGCTGGCAAAACAGAGGAAAATCTTGCAAAGGATATTGACGACGTTAGCGATATTACTACAAACGCAAATGTAAAGCTCACAATCGTACGTCCAGACTATCGTGGAAACAGCCTACAATACCAGCTCATTTCAAGGCTTGAGGATTTTGCAAGGGAAAAGGGCTTTATTTGGCTTTCATCAACAGTATCACCTGCAAATCCTTGGAGTCAGGCTAATCTAAAAAGATGTGGCTTTACAGTTCACAAGGTGCTAAAAAAATATGGTGGAATGGAAAGAATTTTGTTCGTTAAGAAAATTAATTAATTCCAAAAAAATCTCACCCAGTGTCGAATTTTGACAAAAAATCTACAAAAAAAGCCCTGTGCCAAAAAGCACAGGGCTTAAATTTTAAATCAAAGTAAATCCTCGTTATATATGGCTCTTGCACCGCCAATGAATTTTGCTCGTGTTCTTGCGCAAATTATATTTGCTTGACCAATTTTAGATACAGAAAGTCGAACAGGAACAGCAACAGCCTTCAAGTGCATACCAATCAAGGTTCCGCCAATGTCAATTCCTGCATCAGCCTTGATGCTTTCAACCACAACTGGACATTTAAAGCTTTGATAAGCAATGGTAGCAAGCGAGCCACCCGCCTTTTTTTGAGGAACCACATTTACATATTCAGCATATGGCACAGCCTCACGTTCAACAACGATAGCTCTGTTTAAATGCTCACAGCACTGAACAGCAAGGAAAATTCCCCTTTCACAAAGCACCTCATAAATACCACTAAAAATTTCACTTGCAGTGTCAACATCTGAATTAGTGCCGATTTTTGAGCCAACAACCTCACTAGTCGAGCAGCCTACAACCAAAATATCACCTTTATTTAATTTTGCAACCTCAATAAGCTCTGAAATTGCATTCTTACATTCGTTTTTAATACTCATAATAGCTCCTTTAAAGCAGTATTTTAAAATATTTTATCATTTACCTATAAAAATGTCAACATTTTTGCAGTTGTTAACAATTTATTCACAGTTATAGTGTATACTATTATAGGAAAAATTATGAAAAGAGGAAATAAATATGGCAAAGCTTCTTAAAAAACTTAACAACCCAATAGGAGTAACAGGACCAGTTCTTACAATTGTTATGGACGGCGTTGGTATTGCACCAGCAACTGAGGCAAATGCAGTTTATAGCGCATACACACCAACACTTGATATGATAATGAGCAAGTATCCTTGCGTAAAGCTCAAAGCGCACGGAACAGCAGTTGGTCTCCCAACAGATGATGATATGGGTAACTCCGAGGTAGGACATAATGCTCTTGGCTCAGGACAGGTTTTTGCACAAGGTGCAAAGCTAGTTTCACAATCAATTGAAAACGGCAAAATGTTCGCATCTGCAACTTGGCAAAAAATCGTTAGCAACGCAAAGAGCAACAATTCAACCCTTCATTTCATCGGCTTGTTCTCAGATGGCAATGTTCACTCCCATATTGACCACTTAAAGGCAATGCTTGCTCAAGCAAAGAATGAGGGCGTTTCAAGGGTAAGAATCCACATTCTCATTGACGGCAGAGACGTTGGCGAAACAAGTGCACTTGAATATATTCTTCCATTTGAGGAATATCTTGACTCACTAAGAGCTCCAAGCTACGACATTAAAATCGCATCTGGCGGTGGCCGTATGGTTATCACAATGGACAGATATGAGGCTAACTGGAAAATGGTTGAGCTCGGCTGGCAAACACACGTGCTTGGACAGGGCAGACAATTTGAAAGCGCAGCACAGGCTGTTGAGGCATACAGAGCAGAGTACAAGGTTATCGACCAGGATTTACCACCATTTGTTATTGCAGAAAATGGTGAGCCTGTTGGAACAATCAATGACGGTGATAGCGTAATCTTCTACAACTTCCGTGGTGACAGAGCCATTGAAATCTCAAAGGCATTTGACGATGCTGACTTTGACAAGTTCGATAGAGTACGTTACCCAAGCGTTGTATATGCAGGTATGCTTGAATATGATGGTGATTTACACATTCCATCAAACTATCTTGTTAACCCACCAGAAATCACAAATACAATGGGTGAATATCTTGCAGATACAGGAATTTCACAGCTTGCAATCTCTGAAACTCAAAAGTATGGTCACGTAACATATTTCTGGAATGGAAACAAGAGTGGCAAATTTGATGAGGCTCTTGAAACCTATATTGAGGTTCCATCCGATGTTGTTCCATTTGAGCAAAGACCTTGGATGAAGTGCGCAGAAATCACCGATAAGCTAATTGAATGCTTAAAGAGTGGTGAGTACAAGTGCCTAAGAGTTAACTTTCCTAATGGCGATATGGTAGGACATACAGGAAATATCCTTGCAACAAGATGCTCAATGGAGGCGCTTGACCTACAATTAAAGAGAATACTTGACGTAGTTGATGAGCTACATGGAGTTGCACTTATCACAGCTGACCACGGCAATGCTGATGAAATGTATGAGCTTGATAAAAAGGGCAATCCAAAGCAAAACAAGGACGGAAGCTACAAGGCTAAGACAAGTCACACCCTTAACCCAGTACCATTCATCATTTATGATAATTATTACAATGATAAGTACACAGTTAAGGCGGACAATGGTCAGCTTGGACTTTCAAATGTTGCTGCAACAGCAGTAAACTTCCTTGGCTATAAGGCACCAGAAATGTGGGATACATCAATCGTTGACGTAGAATAAAAAGCAATTACCCACAGGATTCCTGTGGGTAATTTTAAAGGAAGATTATGATAAATATTTATTTTGAGGACGAAAGCATAATTGTGTGCCAAAAGCCCTACGGCGTTTCCTCACAAGCATCAAATGGCGATAATATGCCACAGCTTTTAGCAAGCCAAACGGGTAGTAAAATTTATCCTGTGCATAGGCTTGATATTACCACAACAGGAATAATGGTTTATGCAAAAACAGAAAAAAGTGCAGGGCTCTTATCATCACAAATAGCAAACGGGGAGCTTGACAAGACTTATCTTGCAATATGCCACAATAAAACAGAAAAAGAGGGCGAAATGCTGGATTATCTTTACCACGATAAACTCAAAAACAAGTCCTTTGTTGTGAAAAGCAAGAGAAAGGGTGCAAAGGAGGCAAGGCTTGAATTTAACACACTGGGTAGTGCTTTTTTTGGAAACGAAGAGTTTTCCTTACTAAAAATTCACCTTTTAACGGGCAGAACTCACCAAATAAGAGCACAGCTTGCAAGCAGAGGGCATGTGCTATATGGAGACGGCAAATATGGAGCCAAGGACAATGATAAAATTGCTCTTCATTCATACAGCATTTCATTTAAGCATCCAATAACAAAAGAAAAAATGGAATTTAAGTCCCTACCTAAAATAGAGGGAGCATGGCAGAGGTTTTGCTGTGAGCTAGAACAGCTTTAAAAAAGCAAAAATAGTATATCCAAGAAAAAAGCATACAGGAAAGGTAATTATCGAGGTTAAAACAACCTTGGCAGTTGCCTTTTTATTTATTTTTGCCCCAGCTCCTGCTCCTGCCCCCACAATTGATAGAGCCTTGACATTGCCTGTGCTAAGAGGAGCACCCAGTATTGAAAACACAAGAAGTGTTATATATGTACCAATATCGGAGCCAGTTGCCGAGTGCCCATCTAGGGACACAAGGTCGGAGCCAAGGGTTTTGATAATTCCTTTACCACAAGCAAGGGTGCCAAGTCCCATTGTTACTGCAACAGAAAAAACTATGTAAGGGGGAGCCTTGAACTCAACTAGCATAAGCGTGGCAAGAATACCAACAAGCTTTTGTCCGTCCTGCCAGCCGTGCATAAAGGAATTTGACATACAGCACAAAATTTGTGCTTTTTTGAACGTGAAATTTTTGGGGATAATTCTTGAAGCTATGAGACTTATAAAAAAAGCAAAAATACAAGAAAAAATCATAAAAACAAACACGTAACCGACCTTTTTTAGTCCTAAAAGGCTTTTTGTTTCAAAAAACGAAGCCCCTACAAGAGCACTGATAAGCGCATGACTTTCACTTGACGGTAAGGAAAAAATTGAGCAAGCAATTCCAAATATTATTACAGAAAGAAGTGTAGCGCACGCAACGACTCCACTGTACTCCCTTCCTTCATCAAGAGAAAAAACAAATTTTGCAATTTTTGAGCTAATAAAAGAGGCAAGTATGACTCCCAAAAAATTGAAAATGGCACAAAGCCAAAGTGCCCGTCTTTCTTTTATAGCTCCTGTGCAAATTGCAGTAGCGATTGAATTTGGTGCATCAGTGGAGCCGTTTACTAGCACAGCTCCAAAGCATAAAATAATTGCCAAAGCATTAAATACCATAGACTCCTCTCCTTTCTTTTGAAGTGATATGAGAATTGCGTGCAAGCTACTATTTTAAGTCGTTTTAGACCTGTGACACTTTTTTGTAAGGCTAGCATAGTATATGTTAAAGGAGGAATTGTTATGATACTAGTAAAAGAATATCAAAGGGACCGTGCAGTTATGTATGCACGCAAATATGCTCTTGTTAGAAATCCATTATACGCAACCTTTGCAGGGATAGGAGGAAATTGCACAAACTTTATATCACAGTGCGTTTTAGCAGGAAGCTGTGTGATGAATTTTACGCCAGTTTATGGTTGGTTTTATCTTTCCACCAACAGGCGTTCAGCATCCTGGACAGGGGTTGACTTTTTCTATGATTTTATGACACAAAATACCGATGTTGGACCATTTGCGGTTGAATATGCTCTTGAGGATGCTGAAATAGGCGATATAATACAATTAAGCAACGGAGCAAATTATTACCACTCGCTTATAATTACCAAAATTGAGGACGGAGAAATTTACATTTGCGCAAATTCAAATGATGCACTGGACAGACCTCTTTCAAGCTATGATTATGTAAATTTAAGAGTTATTCATATTCAAGGCGTTCGTTACGATACAAGGTATATTATTGATTGCTTTGAAAGCCTGTATTCGCCACCCATTATGCAAAATTCACCCCCTCAGTTTGAGCAAGACACTCAATCACAGCCCGAGCAGGATACCCAGCCTCAGCCTGAACAGGAATAGCAAAAAACCATAAAATCGCACATATCTTAACAAAATTTTTTAAAAAATTTGTGAATAAAGCATAAAAGCCTTGACAAATATCTCCTTTTAATGTAATATTATAAGTGTACAAATCTATAAAAATGTTAAAAATTAAGATTTGATATAAAACACTAATTGGAGGAAACATGAAAAAGGTTTTAGTTGTTTTAATTTGTATTGCATGCCTATGCTTGCTAATAAGCTTGGTTGCTTGTAAAAACAACGGTGATGGTGGTAGCACCAACACCAACACAGACACAAGCACTAATACAGGCTCAGGAGGCAATGGTGGAGGAAATAATGGCGGTGGGGGCTCTACTCAAACTCCTTCCGTTGCAACTGGTGTAATTGTTCCGGTTGTTAAATATCTAAGAATTTCAAGTCTTGAGGATGGGAAAATAGCAATCCGCTTTAATGCTATTGGTAAGAACCTCAATTATGAAATTAGATATAGTAAAGAGGCTATTACAGAGGAAAACTTCGAAAATGCTTCACTTTCACAGGCTATCGTTGTTGGTAACGATGAGGTGAAAACAGCTGTAATAAACGAAATATCTGCTGGCTCGGATGAAAAATGGTATGTTGCTGTTAGAGCATCAAACACAAATGGAGTAGAAACTGAGTATTCAGACGTTCTTACCGTAAGAGCTGGTGGCATTGAGCTTATCCCACTTGATAAGGATAAGATTGACGTTATTTATCTAGGTGAGGTTATCAAGGATGCAACACAGCTTATTGACGAGCAGGGCGTTGCTGACCCATATAACAAGGTTCCTGGTGTTCCAACCTCAAAGATTGGTAAATACTATTGGGCAAAGAGTGAGCTAAAACCTGGCTCATATGTACCAGAAGGAGAAACAAGCGAAAAGTATGGTATTACTCTTCGTCCAATTGTTGACCTAGAAACAGAGCACTACGTAGACAGCATTTATCTATACTATGGCGTAAGCTCATATCCTGTTCAAGTAAATGTATCACTTGATGCGGCAAACTTTGATACACTTGAGGACTGGGATTATACAGTAAATTATTCAGTTGACACCTTGCTATCAGCTGATATTGCAACAGGCACACTAAACGGCGAAAATCTTTCTACAGTTATATATAATGGAAAGCCATATACCCTAGTTAAGGTTCCTCTCGGCTTCAATGGCGCATATGTAGGCACTGCTTCAGATGGAAAAACTCCACTTACAGTTACATTTAGCCAGGTTGCAGGAATAGTTGAATTTAAGCTTACAGATGACCTTGGAAACGTTGTTGAGGACGGCAAGGGTAGGGTTGAATATGAATTTGCAGTAGAGGACGGTAGCGTTAAGCTTTACTACAAGGATAAGACAGATAAGGAAACAGGTGCAAAGATTCCTGTTCCAGCACAGGCTGCAACAGTTACGCTTGACCCAGTAACAGGCTTCCCAAATGGCGCAACCTTTGCAATTGAAACAGAGGTTACAGACAAGGACGGTAATGTTACATACGAATACTCAAGCGAGGGCACATACACTCTTGCTGAGGTTTATCGTGCAGAAAGCGGAACATATATTGGCACAGACGGGAACGGCAACGAATCATTAAAGGTTGTTCTTGATGGATCAGTTAAGGATTACAAGCCAGTTACATTTACCTACACAGACCCAGAAACATCAGAAAAGTCAACATTTAAGGCAATTTATGTTATCTCTAATAACAAGATTAAATTCTATGAGGATAACAGACCAAGCAAAAATGGTTGGACAAGAGTTGAAATAGGCAGAGAGGTAAGATACATTCAAATCTGCTATAAGGATACTGAGGAATTCTTTGGATCAGTAACCTCACAGGCTCCAATTGAAATGCTAATTTATGGCTATGCAACAGGCGCAGGAGACCCAATCGTTGACACAACACATCCACTCCCACTAGTTAAGGACTTTATGGGTGCTTGTGGATTTACATCAGGTGGTGGTGGTAATACCACACCAGAACAGCTTGCATGCTTCGGTGTTCTTCGTGAATATATAAACCTTGGTTGGGTTTATAACAATGCAGCATTCCCAAAGGCATCAACAACAATTGCAAACTCCTCAATGGGAGAATATGACAAAAACTACGGAAAAACATATGCAGACCTCATAATAATTCCTTGCTTACAATGGAATGAGGGCTCAAACCCAGCAAGATACTATGATAGAATTAAGGGACAGCTTGATATTAGCCAAATCGCATCAGAGGCGGATAAGTTCAAGCCTGAAACCTATGCAGCATATGCAGACGTTGCATATCAATATGCAGCACGCTATGGAAGTAGCAAAATGGGTTACCTCTTTGAGGCAGTTTCGCTTCACTCTGGTGGTACTCCAAAGGTAGGACTTAACTACCTACAATGGATTGAGCTTGGTAACGAGCCAAATGGTGAGGACCAAAATGGTACAACACCATATCAGCTTGCAGCTCTTACATCAGCAGCATATGATGGACACCAAAGAACAATCCTTACAGACGTATGGAATGGCGAAGACTTTACATACTTCTTTGGCGCAAAGACAGCGGACCCAGACTTCAAGGTTGGTATGGCTGGACTTGCAGGTATCGGTTCAAGATATATTACATCAATGGTTTACTGGATGAAAGCAAACCGTACAGACGGCAAGATTGCTATGGACGCATTCAACGTGCACACATATTTCGGTCAGTACTTCACACTTAACGGACAACAAATTTGCGTAGGCGTAAGCCCAGAGCAATTCGGACTTGTAGATGCTATGTCAGGACTCGTTGAGTTCAGAGATAAGTACTATCCAGAGGTTGAGGTTTGGCTAACAGAGTTCGGCTGGGATACTAACCAAAGCTATGAAACAATGACCTCTGCACACGCATATGCTGATTACAGTGGACGTGAGGTTCAGGCAATGTGGCTTACTCGTGCATACCTACTTCTTTCAGCAAGTGGTGTTGATAAGGCTACTATGTATATGGTTGAGGATAACACAGACGATAGAGTGGCAGTTGGTAAATACGGAACATGCGGTATCTTCGCTTGCGACGTTAAGGACGTAGTTGACGAGGAAACAGGCGAGGTGACTACTGTTTACAACAATAATAATATGATTGCAAAAGAGGCATACTACCTACTTTATACATTAAAGTATGCTCTTGGCAATATGAGATTTAACAGAGAGGTTTCATCTGGCAACCCTGACGTTTGGATTTACGAATTTACAGGTGATAATGGTGAAAGAGGATATGCGGTATGGTGCCCAACCTCTAACGATACAAGAGTTGAGGACTTCCAGCTCTACATCGATGCAGACAATGCAACACTAATCACAAATAACTTCGAGGACCACAGAGAGTACAAGGACGAGTATGGTAACCCAACAAATGTTGAGCTCTACTATCAAACAACTGGCGATAAGTCAGATTTAACAGCAAAGAACGGCTTCGTTTCAATTGATGTATCTGAAAACCCAGTTTACGTTATTATTAACGACTAATCAAACAAAATAAAAAAAGGCTCTTGCAAGAAATTGCAGGAGCCTTTTTGTATAAATATAATTTATAAATATAATAAAATGAAGAGAAAAATCGCAAAAAAAGCTTGGAAAAATCGAAATTTATCAATTTTAGCACTCAAAAAACAAGTTTGCTAAAATTCTTGAAATTTTTTTCTTAAAAGACTTGACAAAGGCCTTGTAACAGGCTATAATAATCCATAGAGTTTAGCAATCAAGGACAAAGAGTGCTAAAATCAAAAATTAAGGAAGGAAAAAGCATGGGAAAGCAAAAGATAGAGCTTAGCGAAAGAAAAAAGCAAATCCTTATTGCCATAGTTGAGGCTCATATAAGGCTTGGCGAGCCAGTTGGCTCAAAGTATCTTATGCAGGAGGCTGGGATACCATATTCATCAGCTACAATCCGAAATGAAATGGCAGAGCTTGAGGAGCTTGGCTATCTTGAAAAAACCCACACCTCATCGGGTCGTATTCCATCGGAGCTAGGATATAGATTTTATGTAGATAATCTAGTTTCAAAATATGATTCGTCAAAAAGGGAGGAGGAAGCACTTGAAAGGCTTCTTACCAACAAAAAGCTAGAGGTCGAAAAGCTACTTGAAAAGGCTACTCAGCTTGCATCCTCACTTACAAACTACACCGCACTTTCACTTCGACCAAGGGCTGGTGCTATTACAATAAGAAGATATGAAACAATATATCTTGATTCTTATAGCTTCATATTAGTAATGGTTGCCTTTATGGGAGATGTTGTAAAAACTGCAAACATTAAGCTTCCATTTCAGGTTGACCCACAAACAGTTAGCAAGCTTGCTACTGTGCTAAACGACAACCTTGCAAACACCACAATAGAGCAAATCAACGTGCCTGTTATGATGAAAATGGAAAGTGAGCTAATGGGCTGTGAGGAGCTTGTTTCAATAGTTGTAAAGAGCATTTACGAGACTATGAATCAGCTAAGCTCCGAAATCAAATTTGAGGGCGTAAATAGGTTGCTTGAATACCCCGAATACAGCGACCTAGATAAGCTACAAAGGATGATAACCACAATTGAAAACAAGAGTGATATCATTGAGGCAGTTAGCAATATCGACCAAAGCGACGATGAAATAAAGGTATTCATCGGCTCTGAAAATATGGTTGAAATAATGGACGGCTCCACCCTGATATATAAGAATTTGAAGCTCGGTGGAAAAACCATAGGTGCAATCGGAATTATCGGTCCTTGCAGAATGGATTACTCCAAGGTTCTTGCAACAATTGATAAGCTTGCTTACGAAATAAGCACCCTTACGGATTTACCACTTCTGCCACAAGACGATGAAAACGATAACGAAGAATAACACGAGGTAAGAAATGAGCACAGAAAATCAAAACGAGGAAATTTTGGAAGAAAACGAAGAGGCAACACAGACCGTGCCTGAGCAAAGCGAAGAGGAAAAGAAAATAGCAGAGCTTGAAGCAAAAAACACGGAGCTCAACGATAAGTATTTAAGAGTCGTTGCTGAATACGATAATTTTAGGAAGCGTTGCATTAAGGAAAAGGACGAGATTTACTCAAATGCTTACATTGATGCAATAAAGCAAATTCTCCCAATTGTTGACAATATGGAAAGGGCACAGGCATATGAGGGTGGCGTTTCCGAGGGAGTAAATATGATAATTACGGCTATGAAGCAAACACTTGAAAAAATGGGTGTTACTGAAATAGAAGCAAAGACCTTTGACCCAAATCTCCACAATGCAGTAATGCATATTGAGGATGAGGCATATGGCGAAAACGAAATAGTCGAGGTATTCCAAAAGGGCTATAAGTACCACGACAAGGTTATTCGCTATGCAATGGTAAGGGTTGCAAATTAAGAAAAAAATAAACTTATATATTTGAAAGGAAGAAATTATTATGGGAAAGATTATAGGTATTGACCTTGGTACAACAAACTCCTGCGTTGCAGTTTTTGAGGGAGGAGAGCCAGTTGTAATTCCAAATCCAGAGGGAGCAAGAACAACTCCATCAGTAGTAGCATTTACAAAAACAGGAGAAAGACTTGTAGGACAGGTTGCAAAGCGTCAGGCTATCACAAATCCAGACAGAACAATCAGCTCTATTAAGAGAGATATGGGTAGCAACAGAAAGGTTACAATTGACGACAAATCATACACTCCACAAGAGATTTCAGCAATGATTCTTCAAAAGCTAAAAAGCGATGCAGAGGCATATCTTGGCACAACAGTAACAGAGGCAGTTATCACTGTTCCAGCATATTTTAGCGATGCACAAAGACAGGCAACAAAGGATGCAGGTAAGATTGCAGGTCTTGAAGTAAAGAGAATTATCAACGAGCCAACAGCTGCTGCACTTGCATTTGGTATGGATAAGGAAACAAACCAAAAGGTAATGGTATTCGACCTTGGTGGAGGTACCTTTGACGTATCAATTCTTGACATCTCAGACGGAGTATTTGAGGTTCTTGCAACAAATGGTAACAACCGCCTAGGTGGTGACGACTTTGATGAAAAGATAATCAACTGGATTGCTGACAAGTTCAAGGCTGAAAACAATATCGACCTTCGTCAGGACAAAATGGCACTCCAAAGATTAAAGGAGGCTGCTGAAAAGGCAAAGATTGAGCTTTCAGGAGTTACAAGCACAAATATCAACCTGCCATTCATTACTGCTGATGCAACAGGACCTAAGCACTTTGATGCTAACCTTACAAGAGCAGAGTTTGACAGACTCACAGCAGACCTTGTTGAGGCAACAATGGCTCCAACAAGAAAGGCTCTTGCAGATGCAGGACTTAGCGTAAATCAAATTGATAAGGTAATCCTAGTTGGTGGTTCATCAAGAATCCCAGCTGTACAAGAGGCTTTAAAGAGCTTTATCGGCAAGGAGCCATTTAAGGGAATTAACCCAGACGAGTGCGTAGCAATGGGCGCTGCAATTCAGGGTGGTGTTCTTGGTGGAGATGTAAACGACCTTCTTCTCCTTGACGTAACTCCACTTTCACTTGGTATTGAAACACTTGGTGGCGTTTGCACAAAGATTATCGAAAGAAATACAACAATTCCTGTAAAGAAATCACAGGTATTCTCAACTGCTGCTGATAGCCAAACATCTGTACAAATTCACGTTTTACAGGGTGAAAGAGAAATGGCAGCAGGCAATACAACGCTTGGTATGTTCTCACTTGACGGAATTGCACCGGCACCACGTGGTGTACCACAAATTGAGGTTACCTTTGATATTGACGCAAACGGTATCGTAAACGTTTCTGCAAAGGATAAGGGCACAGGCAAGGAACAGCACATCACTATCACCTCATCAACAAATATGAGCAAGGAGGATATTGATAGAGCTGTTAACGAGGCTGCTAAGTTTGCAGAGGAGGACAAAAAGGCAAAGGAGGCTGTTGAGGTTAAGAACAGAGCAGAAAGCCTAATCTTCCAAAGCGAAAAATCACTTGCAGAGCTTGGTGACAAGCTTGATGCTAGCGAAAAGGCAAGCATTCAAGGTGCTATTGATAAGCTAAAGGAAAGCTTAAAGGGCGACAATATTGAGCAAATCAAGGCTGATACAGAGGCTCTTGAAAAGGCATTCTATGCAGTAAGCGAAAAGCTATACAGAGCACAGGCTGAGGCAAATCCAAACGGTGGTGCAGGACCAGAGCAAGGAGCAGACGGCACATACTACAACACCGATTTTGAGGATAAAACAGACAAATAATTAAAATAAGCAAATATTTCGCAGGCTTTTGCTTGCGAAATATTGTGCTTTAATATACTGAGGTATTTATGGCAGACAAACAAGATTATTATGAGGTGCTTGGTGTTGACAAAAACGCAAGCGCCGAGGAAATAAAAAAGGCTTATCGTAAGCTTGCTATGAAATATCACCCAGACAGAAATCCTGACGACAAGGAGGCAGAGCAAAAGTTCAAGGAAATAAACGAGGCTTATGCTGTGCTTTCAGACCCAGACAAAAAGGCAAAGTACGACCAATATGGACATAGTGCCTTTGACGGCTCTGGCGGTGGCTACGGTGGTGGAGGCTTTGGGGGCTTCGACTTCGGTGGCTTTGATATGGGAGATATTTTCTCATCCTTCTTTGGAGGTGGTGCCTCATCATCAAGCAGAGCAAATGCTCCTGTCGGTGGCGATGATGTATTTGTAAGAGTAATTCTATCCTTTGAGGAAGCAGTTTTTGGCTGTAAAAAGGAGGTATCCTTCAACAGGATACAGGAGTGCGATTCCTGTCACGGACAGGGTGGCTCCGATGTTCAAAAATGTACTCAATGTAACGGCACAGGAACTGTAAGAGTTCAGCAAAGAACGGCATTTGGAATAATGCAATCAACTCGTTCATGCCCTAATTGTAACGGCAAGGGTAAGATTATAAAAACACCATGCCAAAACTGTCGTGGCAAGGGACTTGTAAAGGTAACAAAAAAGCTCGACGTTTCAATTCCTGCTGGTATTGACGACGGACAAAGGATAGCTCTTCGTGCACAAGGTCACGCAGGAAGAAATGGTGGGCCAAGTGGCGATTTAATCATCGAGGTATCAATCCGTCCACACGCATTCTTTGAAAGAGATGGGCTTGATTTGCACTGCGAGGTACCAATAACCTTTGCAGAGGCTGCACTTGGTGCAAAAATAAAAATCCCAACCCTTGAGGGAACAATCGACTATGAGATTCCTGAGGGAACTCAAACAGGAACAGTATTTACACTTAAAGGCAAGGGCGTAACTGCGGTAAATTCTAGCAGAAGAGGACATATTTACGCAAGGGTTGTAATTGAAACTCCAAAAAATCTAAACGAGGACCAAAAGAAGAAAATAAGAGCATTTGGAGAAAGCCTTGGAGAAAAGAATTTATCAAAGAAAACAAGCTTTTTCAGCAGATTTAAAAAGTGAGGAAGGCAATGGAAGATAGCAAGTGGATACAAATTAAGGTAACGTCAAGGTGCGAAAATTTGGACTCGTTATGCGCTGTAATGAGTATGATATCAAATGGACTACAAATTGAGGACTATTCCGACATAGAGGACAGAATCCTTGACGGAGTGTACGGAGATTTAATTGACGAAAGTGTTTTAAATGCAGATAGAGAGCACGCATCAGTCTCCGTTTATGTTCCAGCCGATAAGCCAGTTGAGCACTATACAATTTTCATAAGAGAAAAGCTCGACTCACTTAAAATTGAATATACAATAGAGCTCATTTCTCTTAACGAGGAGGACTGGGCTGACTCGTGGAAGCAATACTATAAGCCAATAAAAATAGGTAATAGACTCGTAGTTGTACCAATGTGGGAAAAATACGAGGCTGACGAAAATGAGGTCATCGTTAAAATGGACCCAGGAATGGCATTTGGAACAGGTACACACGAAACCACTCGTCTTTGCGCAACCCTACTTGAAAAATATATAAATAGCGAAAGCAAAATGCTTGACGTTGGCTGTGGAAGCGGAATTTTAGCAATCTGTGCCTCAAAGCTAGGTGCTAAGGAATGCTATGCATATGATATTGACCCTGTGGCTGTAAAGGTCGCAAGGGAAAATGTAAGGGACAACTCCTGTACAAATATTAAATGCGAGGTTTCCGACCTTTTAAAGGGAGTAGAGGACGGCAAATACGATGTTATCACGGCAAATATCGTTGCAGATATAATTATAAGAATGCTACCAGATATTTCTAAATTTATGCACGAAAAAACAGTGCTTGTAATTTCAGGAATAATTGATGAAAGATGCTCCGACGTTTATAAATCCATTGATGAAAATGGCTTTACTAAAATAGAGGAAATCCACGAAAATGGCTGGTGTGCAATATCGCTTATGCTTTCATAAAATAAAGGGACTTTCAAGTCCCTTTTTTATTTTTTCATATTGACTTTAATAGCAAATATGATAAAATAATTATAGCATTAAAGCAAAGGAGAACTAATATGCCAGGCTACGCAGATTATAATAAGCTCTATTTAGAGGAGTATAGAACACTTAAATGGGAGGGCTACGATGTTGATAAATATATCAACAACGACCAGAGCAGTAAAAGCTTTATGCCAGACCCAGAAACAGCCCAAAATTATCCACAGGGTGATGATTTTTGGGAAATGCCATATGAAAATCTTGTTAAGGTTGCAAAAACTCCTATAAGACAGGACTACCCATATATTGAGCCAAACGATTTTGAAGGTATAATGGAACAGGCACAAGAAGCGCCTGTGTTAGAGCCACTTTCAAGCGATGAATACAAAAAAAGACTATACGGAGCATTTTACGGAAGGTGCTCAGCGGTAATTTTAGGAAAGCCTCTTGAAATGGGACTTACCAAGGAATTTATTGAAAAATACCTAAAAAGCGTTGACGCATACCCACTTAACGACTTTGTTCCAGAATATTCAAGTGAGCTTGATTTTCGTCTAAGAGAGGACTGCGTATATAGCGCAAAAGGACACGTTGAGTACGCACAGCCAGATGATGATATTCATTACACCCTACTAGGCTTAAAGCTAATTGAAAGCAAGGGACTTGACTTTACTACCTGTGACGTGGGCTGGAACTGGGTTGAAGAAATCCCATACACCTGGTGCTGGTGTGCATCAAGGGTTGCATATCATCACCTGGTTGGTGGAAGCCTACCAGTTGAAAAAATACCATATACAATTAATCCTTGGCGAGAGTGCATTGACGGTCAGATAAGAACTGATATTTGGGGATATGTTTTTCCTGCCGACCATAAAAATGCGTGTAAATACTCACACAGGGATACCTCTTTTAGTCTAACCAAGAACGGAATTTACGGTGGAATGTTTGTGGCAGGAGCACTAAGTGCAGCCCTTTCAAGAAATCCAACCGTTGATAAAATAATAGATGCAGGACTTGCCTCAATTCCTAAAAAATCACGTCTTTACGAGGCGATAACTGACGTAAGAGAGTGGTACAACGAAAACAAGAGCTGGGAAAAAACAGCGGATTTACTTCTTGAAAAATACAAGGAAATTCCTTGCGAGGGAACGATAAATAATATGGCAGTGGTTGCGCTTGGAATAATTGCAGGTGACCTTGACTATACAAAAAGCATAACAATTGCAACAATGTGTGGTCTTGACACTGACTGTAATGCAGGAACAGTAGGAAGCATTGTCGGTGGTGCAGTTGGAATAGACGGCATTGAGAAGCGTTGGACCGAGCCATTAAACGACACAATCAAAAGCATTGTTGCATCCTTTGGACTTTGCAAAATCAGTGATATCTGTGACAGAATAATAGCAGTCAAGGAAAAAATAGAAAAGGGCGAAATTAAATCGGTAAATAGCTTATGATTAAACTTGAAAACCCAGCCTCCTTTGTGTAAAGGGAGGTGTCTGACGAAGGCAGACGGAGGGATTGGAAAAGTATTTCATAAAGAAAAAGAGAAAGAAGTTAAGTTGGTGAGAATTTATGATTAAACCTGAAAAACAATTTTACATATTTGGCTTTGGACCAAGAGAAAAATATATTTACAAGCAGGGCGGAGAGCTGATTCAGTTTAACACAGGCAAGGTAGTGCGTAAATTTGACGTAAAGCGTGAAAAATTCCTCTTTGACAGATACAGAGTTGTAATTTGGACAAACGATGAGAGGACTTACGACCTTTACGAAAACGAAAACGGCGTTTACCTTGATAATATAACAAATGGCACAAGAGAAGAATCAGAGTGCTTAACCACAAGTAAGAGAATAAATCTTCCCGACTTTGAGGAATATAAGTACCCTGAGCAATTAAGAATTTTACACGGAGAAATACTTACAAGCTTTCTTGGCAAGGACCCTGTTCCAAATATTTATGTATATAAAAAGCCTTGGTATCGTGATGGCGCAATGATGGCGCTATGCCTTGAAAAAACAGGTAATTTACATATTATGAGGGATTGGGCGCTTGGCATAACCGACCTTTATGACAGAAATAACAAGGGAAACTGTGAGCCAGATAACCTTGGTCAGCTTGCATTTGTGCTATCGTGCTTTGTTGATAAGACCTATCCGCTAGTAAAGGAAATTGAAATAGAAGCAAAAAGAATAATGGAAAACGGTCTTTTAACAGGAATGACCGACTACAATCACCACGAGATATATTCAACCCTGTGGCTAAAATACGCCTTTGAAAGACTTGATATGGATACATCTTATATTAAAATCCCAAGCGAATTTGATTCTTATGCAAGAATGTTTTGGATGGACAAAAGCGAGGTTGAAACCGAAACACCATTTAGCTTTACCTACGATGAAAAATACCCATACCTAACATGGGCACTATGGCACTTTAATGGTGATACCGTGGACGAAAAATATCTAGAAATTAAGTATCCTATGAGCTGGGAAATTGAGGCATCCGAGGCAAACTACGAGGCAATTGCACCACTTAGCACAGAATACGCAAAAAATAAGTGTGGTGCACCACACTCATGGCACAGCGCAGAAATGCTTATGTATCTTATCGAAATGAAAAAATAAAAAAAGGCACATTTTGTGCCTTTTTGTTTTCTCAAAATCATCCACGTATTAAGCAAAAAAACGCAAAAATAAATTTTTAATACCCATAGTGCTTTACGTACTTTGTGCTTTGCTTTTAAAAGATATTAAAATTTATTGACAAAGTTATCAAAAAATGCTAAAATTATAAGTGTAATTGTTTTATATTATAAGGAGAAATTTATGAAAAAGAAACTTTTAATAGTAGCGATGCTTATTATGGCTATTATTTGCTTGCTTACAGCTTCAGTTTCTGCCGCCGAGTATGTTGACGAAAACGGAATTAAGTATAAAACCAACTCTGACGGTACAGCAACGGTAGCAGATAGCAGAGAGACATTCTCTGGAACTGATGCAATTATCAAATCAACAATTACAGTTGAGGGCACTGAATACACTGTAACAACTGTGGCTTCATCTGCATTCAATGGTGAATCACAGCTAACAACAATTTATTTTCCACCAACAATAACTACAATTCAAGGATATACATTTTGTGGATGCTCTAATTTAACAAATGTGTACATTGATGTTGAAAACTTGGTTACTCTTGGTGAGCGAGGACTTACAACCTGTACAAACTCAAATGGCGATAACGGAACTATAAAGACTATTAAGTTCTCTCCAACAAGTGAGTACGGTAAGGCTGAACCACAAGCAATTGATGTTGCAAACTTTAAAAATATTAAGACAATTGGCGCAGCTGCAGCACAGGGCTTTAACGCAAACGCACTCATTTTAGGCGAAAATCTTGAAAGCTTTTCAAAGCAGGCTTTCAGACATTCATCAATTCAAAGCCTTGTAATGAAGACAACCAAGCTAACATATTTTAACCACTATACCTTCAATGCTTGTCTAAATTTAAAGACAATTGAAATTTATTCATCTCCTGTGACGATTGAAAACGACTATTTTTCACAGTGCCAATCAGTTGAAAGCATAAAAATTAATTTGTCAAATTGCACAAGTGTTGGTGGCTCGGCATTTGAATTTTCAACAGGCTGTCAAGGTAGTGGAACAAATACAAAAGCTCTTTGGTACAACCTTGATGGCGAAAGAAAGGTTGATCTTTCAAATGTGAAAGAATTAAAATCCGAGGCTTTTGGAACATCCAACCTTGGTTCAACCGAGATTATATGGCCAAAAGCTCTTGATACTCTCGACAACCAAGTGTTTAGAAAAGCTAACATTACAGGCTTAATCTACCTTAACGCATCAGAAGGAAAGACTATAACTCTTAAAGATTATACGTTAAATGGTAATAATTTCACAACACTAATTCTTGGCCCTGGTATAACAACAGTAGAAGGACAATTTTCAGCAGACTGCACAGTGGTATCTCTTGCTGACAGTATTACCTTTACATACACTAAACATCCACCTATGACTACTTCAAGCACATTATACAGCAAGAATGCAATAGTTAACCACAGCACAAAGCCAAAAATCGTAACTATTTCAAGCGGAGCAGTTAACTATTCAACAACCTGTGGAATTACAGCAGATGTTGTTACCGCTGATGGCATAGTAACTATTGGCACATCAACACATAACTACGTTGAGGGCGAATACGATAATACAGTATGCCCAATGAACACCTTTAAGACACACACCTGCTCAAAGTGTGAGGGAACAAAGCTTGTTTCAGATGTTGATGGCTTGGTTCCAACAGAGCATGAGCACACCATTAAATTTAGCATTACATACGTAGATTATACAGAGTACGGCGTAATCACTTATAAGTGTGTAGGCTGTGAGTCAACCGAAAATGAGGATACTGCAAGTGCAAGTCCACTCTTTACATATCTTGGCTTCTCGGCAGATAAAAATGATTCAACACAATTCTGCGTTGGCTATTCAATCGACCAAAATGCACTTAACGATTATCAAGCAGTAAACACAAGCACAGAATTTAGCTATGGCGTAGTTGCAACCTCAACAAAGCTTACCACAAGGCCAATTGGCACTGACGGAAACAGAGTAAGCGATAAGGTAATGAATGCAAGCATTTCATCAATGGATAATGCAGGTGAAATTTCAAGCATTGACCTTGTAGTTAAGGGCGACTTTACAAATAGCACAAACGCAAATGCACAGCTCGGTATGGCTCTTTATGTAATCAATAAAAACGGTACAGAAGAGGCAACGGTTGGCTACGTTGGTAGCGAGGGAACGACATCAGAAATAGAGACAGTAACCTTTGCAGAAAAATTCCCAGACCTAGCACCAAAGGCTGAATAAGGAGGTAGCATAATGAAATACGTATCACCAGAATACAAGAACGAAAAGCTTGAAGCAAG
>JAZQHJ010000123.1:0-15183 GCA_045540515.1 Eubacteriales bacterium | reverse complement strand
ACAAGACAAAAGGCTTGTATTCAAGGCGAAATTTCGCCGTTATATAAAAATATTACAAGAAATTTTAACGAAGGAGACGGGACTTTTGTCCGTTCAAAAACTGGTTCGTGTCATTCCTGTACGGCATTCTTAAATATATCTTATCATTATGGTATTTTTTTGTCAATAAATTTTGCCAAATTGCTTGAATTATATGGTATTATATGGTATCATATACCTGTAAAATTTTGTTTTACGAAAGGGAAAAAGAACTATGATAAGAGTAACAGTATGGAATGAATATTTCCATGAGCAAAAGGATGAAAAGGTAGCAGACGTTTATCCAAGAGGAATCCACAATGCAATTGCAGATTTTCTTGGCACAAATGATGATATTTGCGTGACAACCGCAACTCTTTGTGACGAAAACGGCGAGGTAAGGGCTGATGCTGGTATTACTGACGAGCTACTTGCAAATACAGATGTAATGCTTTGGTGGGGACACGTAAAGCACGGTGACGTTCCTGACGAAATCGCAATTAAGGTAAAGGAAGCTGTTCTTGCTGGTATGGGAATAATTTTCCTACATTCAGCACATCACTCCAAGCCATTTAAGCTACTTATGGGCACAACCTGTAACCTTGGATGGAGAGAAAGCAACGACAAGGAAAGACTTTGGATTCTTGACCATAATCATCCAATTATGGCAGGCTTTGAAAACGAAAGATTTATTGAGCTTGAGGCAGAGGAAACATACACCGAGCCATTTGGAATTCCAGACCCAGATAAGCTACTTATGATAGGCTGGTTCAATGGCGGCGAGGTGTTCCGTTCTGCTTGCTGTTGGAGAAGAGAAAACGGCAAGATTTTCTACTTCCAGCCAGGTCACGAAACATTCCCAGTTTTCTATAACGAAAATGTACAAAAAATCATTACAAACGCAGTAAGATGGGTTAACCCAATTTGTCGCATAACTCTTGAATGCCCATGGGTACCAAGATTAGAGGAGAAAAGATAATGGTTAAAATAGGTATTGTAGGAGCAGGAAAAATTTGTCAAGGACCTCATATGGGCGCTTATGACAAAATTGAAGAGGCTGAAATTGTTGCAATTTGTGACATAAATCCTAAAAAGCTTGAGGATGCGTCAAAAAGATATCCAAAGGCAAGGCTTTATAAGGATTATAAGGAAATGCTTGATACTGAAAAGCTTGATGCAGTTGATATTTGCACACCAAACAATTACCATTCAATCGTAGCAATTTATGCACTCAACAGGGGCATAAATGTAATCTGCGAAAAGCCAGATGCTGTTAGCACAGAGGAGGCTGAAAAAATGAAGGAGGCCGCAGAGAAAAACGGCAAAACCTTAATGGTAATAAGAAACAATCGCTATCGCCCAAGCACAAAATTCTTAAAGGAATACATAGCACAGGGCAAAATGGGCGAAATTTACGCAGGTCGCTGTGGTTGGATAAGACGTAGAGGAATCCCTGGCTGGGGAGGCTGGTTCACCAACAAGGCTGAGTCGGGTGGAGGTCCACTTATCGACCTTGGAGTTCATATAATCGACCTTGCAATGTATCTTATGGGGAATCCAAAGCCAGTTACTGTAAGTGGCTCAACATACTCTAAATTTGCGCACACCTCATACTCGAAAACAGACGTTGAGGACCTCGCAATGGGCTTTATTCGCTTTGATAATGGTGCATGCCTACAAATTGAATTTTCTTGGGCATCAAATATTGAAAATGACCAAATGTTTGTAGAGCTAAGAGGAACAAAGTCAGGCTCTAGAATGTCTGGTATTGACAACAAGTTCAACATTTATTCAGAGGAATGTGGAACCCTTACGACCCTAACACCCGCACTTAACGACTATAACTGTATGCCTCATCACGAGGGCAATATCCGTCACTTTATCGACGTAATAACAGGTAAGGCAGAGCCGGATTTTGTACCACAGCAGGGCGTAAATATGGTTAAAATTCTTGAAGCAATCTACAAGTCTGCTGAATGTGGACACGAAATTGCACTTGACTAGAACAATGCTCCTACACCCGTAGGAGCATTTTTATATTGATTTTTTTATATAATTGTGTTAGAATGTAAAAAAACGATTAAGGAGTGCTGAAAATGGGAGTAGTAATCGGAATTGACATTGGTGGAAGCACAACCAAAATAGTGGGCTTTGACCACGACAAGAAACTAATTGAGCCAATGTTTGTAACGGCAGATGACCCAATTACCTCAATATATGGAGCATTCGGTAAATTCACTGATAAAAACGGCTTAGGTCTTGATGACATAGAAAAGGTAATGATAACAGGCGTTGGTGGCTCCTATGTAACCAAGCCAATATATAATTTAAAGTGTGAGCATACCCCTGAGTTCAGAGGAATCGGTCTTGGAGGACTTTACCTTTCAGGACTTGATGAGGCAATTATAGTTAGCCTAGGAACAGGAACAGCTCTTGTTCACGCAAAAAAAGGCAAGGAGCCAGTTTATCTCGGTGGAACAGGCGTTGGTGGAGGAACTCTTGTAGGACTTTCTAAAAAGATTTTAGGAGTAAACAAGGTTGAAACCATTGATGAGCTTGCTAAAACAGGCGATATAAACAATATCGACTTGAAAATCAAGGACATTTCAAGAAAGGACATAGGGCTAAGTGGGCATATGACCGCATCAAACTTTGCCAACATTAGCGAAACTGCAACGCCAAACGACTTTGCTCTTGGAATTATAAATATGGTGTTTGAAACAGTTGGAATGGTTGCTTATTTTGCATCAAAGCAATTTGGTATAAAGGATATTGTAGTAACAGGAAACCTTACTCAAATGTCCCAAGCACCACAAATATTTAAAACCCTTAATGAAATGTTCAATATGAACTTTATAATACCCGAAAGGGCACAATTCAGCACAGTAATCGGTGCTGCACTATCATCACTATAAAAATGAGGCATTTTGCCTCATTTTAATTTAAAAGGAGGTTATTTATGAGGCTTGATGAAATAAAAAGCATATTTGATGAAAATGCACTTGCTTTAGAGCAGTGTGCGACATATTTAAATAACACTCCTTGCCTTATGACAAAAGAACAAATGGAGCAAATAACCTCGGGCGATAAGGCTCTTGACCAAAGCTCCTTTGCCTTGTTTTTGTCAAACGTATTTTTTGAAAATCAGGACCTTGCTAGCTATTTTTATAAGGAGTATTATTCAAGGGGAGTGAAAAAGCTAAACCCCTTAGAATATACCTCAAACCCATATTATCAAAGAATAAAAATCCCTTTTGCACAAATAGGAGAGTGGACGCTTAAAAATCAAAAATACGAGCCATACGAGGCTTTTGTGTATGATGATTTGCTTATAAAAGGACACAGAGAAATAGTACGCATAGGCTTTTTTGATGAGGAATTTACATTCCCAACCGTATTTGAAAATGGAGTTGAATGGATGGCAATAAAGCCAAACGAAATCGAAACAATGAAGGCTCCAATAGAAAAAGCTCACGGAAATGTGCTAGTGTGCGGTCTTGGACTTGGCTACTATGCCTATATGATAAGCAACAAGCAAAGCGTAAATAGCATTACAATAGTAGAAAGAGACGAAAGAGTAATAAGCCTTTTTTGTGAGCATATATTACCACAATTTGAAAGTAAGAATAAGATAAGCATAGTAAGGGCAGATGCCATAGAATATCTTAAAAACGATGCGCCAAGGGCTAATTTTGATTTTGCCTTTGTTGATTTGTGGCACGATGCCTCTGACGGTGTAGAGCTATATATAAAAATTAAAAAGCTTGAAGTGCTTAATCCAAATGTAGAATTTTCATACTGGATTGAAAGAACACTCATTTCTACAATAAAAACAGGGATATTTAATGCTTTATACCCAAGGCTAAAATCGGGAGAAATAGTCAAAACAGAAAAAGAGATAGAGCAAATGCTTTCTGATAATTATATAAGAGAGCTTGCTAAGCTTTTGTAAAATTTACAAAATGTTCACAAATTCAAAAAACGTCCCAAGGTTCTGTAATAATTGACAAAAAAGCCCCTCAAAAGGCAATAAAATTTGTGTAAAAAATATTTTGAAAACTATTGACAATGGCAACAATATGTGGTAAAATTACTACAGTAAAAAGTATTGCTACGCAATTTAGCGGTGCTTTTAAGATAATTTTCGAGCTTAACAAGGAGATGCAAGACGATGAAATATATTGCTCCAGAATACATATTAAACAAAGTTGAAACAGAGGACGTTATCACCTTATCACTTATTATGGGTGGAACAGCAGCAGGTGAGCAAGCTGGACTACAAGAAGGCGAAGCAAGACTTGAGGTTGACATCAACGACTTGTTCTAATAATAGGTAAATTATGCCCATACCCTAGTGGTATGGGCTTTTTATTTTTCTACCCGTAGCGTAGCTGGATAACGCACAAGACTCCGACTCTTGAGAACATAGGTTCAAATCCTATCGGGTAGGCCAAAAAGTACTTGCTATGCGAGTGCTTTTTTTATTGACAATCCTTGGCAATTTATGATATGATTAAATTAGAAATATATTTTAAATTTCAGGAGAACAACTATGTATTGGTACGATTTTAACAGAAATGACGTATATGTAGGAAACGGAGGAAAATTTAAAAGAAGCGATTGTAAAAGAGTTTCCGAGGAAGAAAAGGAAAAAATTGCAAGCTTCTTTGCCGACCATTTAATCAAAATTTATTATGATGATGAATGGGGCTATGATAGTAGCGATGATGAAAGAGCAGGAGAGGCAAGCTATTCAAACAGCTCCTATGTGTATAGAAAGGTAAATACTGAGCAAGACCTATACGGCGTAATTTACAAGGACGGAGAAATTAAGGGAGTAGCATTTTATGTAAAGGATAATAGCCGTAATGTGACTGTTGAGGTTTTCAATTTTAATGGAATACCTAAAAACACTATGCGACTTGGTTATAGCGCATCTCACAGCTCTAGCTTTACATATGTAAAAAGAGTTATGTGCGTTAAAAAGGGAGAAAATGGCGTGCCTACTAATGTGGATAAAGAAGCAAACTTTATACAAGCTGAAATGTACCCAAGCATTTAATGAAAAACCGACAAGCTACGGCTTGTCGGTTCTTGTTTTAAGAAAAAATTACTAACAGAAATAAAATTCCAATATTTAAATAAAAAATATTTGATTTTATATATATTATATGTTACAATATAGCCAAGAGATTAAAATCGTGACAAATTATTTATAATTTGTCCAAAAAGGAGAAAAGTATGTTAACAGACATCGAAATTGCACAGGGTGCAAAGCTTGAGCCAATTTCTAAAATTGCAGAGAAAATTGGACTTCTACCACACGAGTATGAGCCTTATGGACATTATAAGGCAAAAATCACAGACGAGTTCCTTGACAGAATGGCAAACAAGAAGGACGGGAAGCTCATCCTTGTAACAGCTATTAACCCAACCCCAGCAGGAGAGGGAAAGACAACAACAACCGTTGGTCTTGGAATGGCAATGAGCAAAATAGGTAAGGATGCAATAATTGCTCTACGTGAGCCTTCACTTGGACCTGTATTTGGCGTAAAGGGTGGTGCAGCAGGTGGTGGATATTCACAGGTGCTCCCAATGGAGGACATCAACCTTCACTTCACAGGTGACTTCCACGCAATTACAACAGCAAATAACCTACTTAGTGCAGTAATTGACAATCACATTCACCAAGGAAATGCACTTGGCATTGACCAACGCAGAGTTTTATTCCCAAGAGTTCTTGATATGAACGACAGAGCTCTACGTAACGTTGTAATAGGTCTTGGCGCAAAGGTTGACGGTGTTCCAAGAGAGGACCACTTTATGATTACAGTTGCCAGCGAAATTATGGCAATTTTGTGCCTTAGCGAATCAATTACAGACCTAAAAAATCGCCTTGGTAAAATTCTTGTTGCTTACAAATATGACGGTAGCCCAGTTTACTGCCGTGACCTTGGAGTAAATGGCGCTATGGCAGCAGTTTTAAAGGATGCCTTAAAGCCAAACCTAGTTCAAACACTTGAAAACACACCTGCACTTATTCACGGTGGACCATTTGCAAATATTGCACATGGCTGTAACTCTGTAAGAGCTACAAAGCTCGCCTTAAAGCTAGCTGATTACACAATCACAGAGGCAGGCTTCGGCGCAGACCTAGGTGCGGAGAAATTCTTTGATATAAAGTGTCGCTTTGCAAAATTAAAGCCGGCCTGTGTTGTTCTTGTAGCAACAGTAAGAGCACTTAAATATAATGGTGGAGTTGCAAAGGCTGACCTTGCAAACGAAAACCTTGAAGCACTTAAAAACGGTGCCGTAAACCTTGAAGCACATATTGATAACCTTCAAAAATACGGTGTGCCTGTTGTAGTTGCAATAAATCGCTTTGGTACAGATACAGATGCAGAGCTTAAAGCAATTGAGGAAATGTGCATTGCAAAGGGTGCAGAATTTTCACTTTCAGACGTATTTGCAAAGGGTAGTGAGGGTGGAATTGACCTTGCAAACAAGGTAGTAAGCGCTTGCGAAAAGGAAAGCAATTTCCACGTATTATATCCTGATGATATGTCAATTAAAGACAAAATCACAACGGTAGCTAAGGAAATCTATGGTGCTAAGGACGTAAAATTTGATGCATCAGCATCAAAGGCTATTGCAGAGTTTGAGGCTCTTGATCCGGAATACTCAAAATTCCCGGTATGTATGGCTAAAACACAATACTCACTATCGGACGACCCAACAAAGCTAGGCAGACCAACCGACTTTACTCTTACAGTAAGAGAGGTTAAGCTATCAGCAGGTGCAGGCTTTATCGTTGCCCTAACAGGAGCAATTATGACAATGCCGGGCTTACCAAAGGCTCCTGCTGCTTTGAAAATAGATATAGACGAAAACGGAAAGATTACAGGACTTTTCTAATATGAAAAACGTATATTATACGTCATCACCTGAGCAAACAGAGAGCATAGCAAAGGAATTTGCTATGCTCCTTAATTCAAGTGAGCCAACATTTATTGCAATGTATGGTGACCTTGGTGTTGGTAAAACTGCTTTTGTACGTGGACTTGCAAGTGTGCTAGCCCCCAATGCAAGAGTTAAAAGCCCGACGTTTACAATTGTAAATGAATACAAGGGCGTAAATTTACCGCTTTATCACTTCGACGTTTACAGAATAAGCGACGAGGATGAGCTTTATGCAATGGGCTTTGATGACTATTTACAAAAAGGCATTTGCGTTGTTGAATGGAGTGAAAATATAAGGGACTCCATACCCAAGGATGCATACTCCGTGCTTATCGAAAGACAACCAAATGATGACAATGCAAGAAAAATAACAATTGCGAGGGAAGAAATATGAAAATACTAGCCCTTGATACAACAGCGAATACGTCAAGCGTAGCACTTTTAGAAAACGAAAGTCTTATTGGCATTTACACTGTTAATACTAAAAATACACATAGCGAAACACTACTGCCAATGATAAAGCATTTGCTTGAAACTCTAAGGCTCACAAACGATGATATTGATGCCTATGCCGTATCAAACGGCCCCGGCTCATTTACAGGCGTAAGAATAGGCGTTTCAACAATAAAAGGACTTGCCTTTGGAAAAAACAAGCCCTGTGTTGAGGTTAGCACAATTGAGGCACTTGCACAGAATTTAGAGGGCTTTGAGGGCATCATATGCCCTATAATGAACGCAAGACGGGGACAGGCTTATACAGGTGCATTTTTAAATGGAAATCGTATAATTGAAGATACCTGTATGATGCTTGCCGACCTTATTCCAATGCTGGAAGCATATAATCAAAAAATCTATTTTACAGGCGACGGCTACTCACTAATTGAGGAGCTAAGAGCCACCCATCCGAGAATTATGCACACCCCTGAGCCACTTCGCTATCAGAGTGCGTATTCAGTTGGTGCTGTAGCATACAAAAGGCTACAAAAAAACGAAACCACAACCGATTCAAATTTAAGAGTTGAGTATTTGCGTAAGCCACAGGCTGAACGTGAAAGAGAAGAAAAACTAGAGAAGGAAAAACAATTATGAAAAAAATTGCAATCGCATGCGACCACGCAGCACTAGATTTAAAGGCGGAGCTTATTAAGCACCTTACTGAAAACGGAGTAGAATGTAAGGACTATGGCACCTACACACCTGATAGCTGTAACTATCCAGAATACGCAGAAAAGGTATGCAATGCAATAAATGCAGGTGAGCAGGAGCTTGGAATCCTTGTTTGTGGAACAGGAATTGGTATGAGTATGGCAGCAAATAAGTGCAAGGGAATCCGTGCAGCGTGCTGTACAGATACATTCAGTGCTCGCTTTACAAGACTTCATAACGATGCAAACGTGCTATGTATGGGCGCAAGAGTAGTAGGCGCAGGACTTGCTTGCGATATTGCTGATATATTTATAAATACAGAATTTGAGGGTGGCAGACACCAAAAGCGTGTTGATATGGTGATGGCACTTGAAAATAAATAAGGAGAGCATTATGAAAAGGGTTTATTTTATAACAGGAAGTCAGGACCTATATGGTGAGGAGTGCTTACGTGATGTTGCAAGAGATAGCGAAATAATTTCAAAGCACCTAAATGAAAAAATCGACGGTGTTGAAATTGAATATCTTGGTATCGTAAGAGACGAAAAAAGCTGTGTTGAGCTTTGCAAAAAAGCAACAAATGACGCAGAGTGTATTGCAGTAATTACCTGGATGCACACCTTTAGCCCTGCAAAAATGTGGATAAAGGGACTTCAATTCTTAACAAAGCCACTATTACATCTACATACACAAGCAAACGAAAAGCTACCATACGATGAAATTGATATGGACTTTATGAACCTTAATCAAACTGCACACGGAGGTCGTGAATATGGCTTTATGTGCACACGTCTTGGCGTTAAGCGTGAGGTTATTGTTGGCTACTACGAGCACCAAGAGGTAATTGACAAGATTAAGAAATTCCTTGATGTTGCAAGAGCAGTTGATTTTTCAAAGAATCTAAATGTTGCTATGTTTGGTAGCAATATGAGAGAGGTTTCAGTAACAGATGGCGACAGAGTAGAAAGCCAAATCAAATACGGCTGGAATGTAAATTACTATGGAATCGGCGACCTTGTTGCACTTGTAAACGAGGTAACAAACGAGCAAGTTGATGCAAAAATGGCTGAATACGAAAGCCTATACGAAATTAACACAACTGACCTAGATGCAGTAAAGGAGCAAGCAAAGTACGAAATTGCTCTTGATAAATTCCTAACAGAGGGCAATTTTGGAGCATATACCGATACCTTCCAGGACCTACACGGAATGAAGCAGCTACCAGGACTTGCAACACAAAGAATGATGGCAAAGGGAATTGGATTTGGTGCAGAGGGCGACTATAAAACATCTGCTCTTAATGCAATCTTTTGCGAAATGGCAAAGGAAAGACGTGGCTCAACGGGATTTATGGAGGACTACACCTACGACTTTACAAGGGGAGAGGAGGTTGTACTTGGCTCCCATATGCTAGAGGTTTCACCTGACTTTGCATCAAACAAGCCAAAGATTGAGGTTCATCATCTCGGAATTGGTGGCAAAAACCCACCTGCAAGACTTGTTTTTGATGGTGTTGAGGGTGATGGAGTTGCTGTATGCATGATTGATATGGGTAATCGTTTTAGACTCATTTGTGCACAAATCGAGCTTGTAAAGCAACCAAAGCCAATGCCAAAGCTACCAGTTGCAAGAATTATGTGGAAGCTAAAGCCAAATCATCAAATAGGTGCAGCTGCTTGGATTTATGCAGGAGGAGCACACCACACAGTTGTATCAACAGCACTCACGGTTGAGGACATTAAGCTATTTGCAAAGCTAACAGATACTGAGCTCGTTGTAATTGACGAAAGCACAGACCTATACAGCCTACAAAAGGAGCTTGAAATCCTTGACCTTGTAGCAAAGCTAAAATAATTTAAGGGCAACCTGATGGTTGCCTTTTTTTATCAAATAAATATAAATATATACAAATTAAATGGAAGAAAAAATTCAAAAAAGCTCCTTAAAATGGAAAAATATTTATTCACTAAAAATGAATATTATTCATAAATATTCACAAAATATTCATCGCCCATATGTTAAATTCAACAAAAAATCATCAAAAGAAACGCAATAATATATATAAAAGCAAATAAAATAAAATATTTTTAAAAAACCCCTTGACAAATGCATAATAAAGCATTATAATTACATTCGTTAAAAATGAATATTTTTTCACTCGGAGGAAAACGAAATGGATAAGTCAAAAATTAAAAAAGTAGTTCTTGCATACTCAGGTGGTCTTGACACCTCAATCATCATTCCATGGTTAAAGGAAAATTACAACAACTGTGAGGTTATTGCTGTTTCTGGAAACGTAGGACAAGCTGATGAGCTTGAGGGACTTGAGGAAAAGGCAATTAAAACAGGTGCATCAAAGTGCTATATTGAGGACCTTACAGAGGAGTTCGTAAACGACTACGTAATCCCAACAGTTAAGGCTGGCGCACTTTATGAGGAATATATGCTAGGCACATCCTTTGCACGTCCAGTTATCGCAAAGAGAATTGCAGAAATCGCAATTGCAGAGGGTGCTGACGCAATTTGTCACGGCTGTACAGGAAAGGGAAATGACCAGGTTCGTTTTGAGCTTACAATTAAGGCATTTGCTCCTGATATGCCAATTATTGCTCCATGGAGAGAATGGACAATTAAATCACGTGAAGAGGAAATTGAATATGCTGAGGCACACAATGTTCCACTAAAAATCAATCGTGAAACAAACTACTCAAAGGATAAGAACCTATGGCACCTTAGCCACGAGGGACTTGACCTTGAGGATGCTGGCAATGAGCCACAATATGAAAAGAAGGGCTTCCTTGAAATGGGAGTTTCACCAATTGACGCACCAGATAAGCCAACCTACGTTGAGCTTGATTTTGAGCAAGGCATTCCAGTTGCTATCAATGGCGAAAAGAAGAGTGCAAAGGAAATCATCCTTGACCTTAACGTGCTTGGTGGTACAAATGGTATTGGCTTACTTGACATTGTTGAAAATCGTCTTGTAGGTATGAAGTGCCGTGGCGTTTATGAAACCCCAGGCGGAGCAATCCTTTATTTCGCACACAACTACCTTGAAACGATTTGTCTTGACAAGATGACAATGCACGAAAAGCAAAAGCTTTCAATTACCTTTGCAGAGCTTGTATATAACGGACAATGGTTTACACCACTTCGTGAGGCTCTTTCTGCGTTCGTTGACAAGACACAGGAAAACGTAACAGGTAAGGTAAGAATTAAGCTTTACAAGGGCAATATGATTAAGGCAGGAGTTTGGAGTGATTACTCACTCTACTCAGAGGAAATTGCAACCTTTGGTGAGGACAATGTTTATAACCAAGCAGATAGTGCTGGATTTATCAACCTCTTTGGACTTCCAATCAAGGTTCAAGCTCAGGTAAACGCAAAGAATAACAAGAAATAAAAATATATCCCCGCCCTGCAAAAAACAGGGTGGGGTAAACCCATTTTAAAAAAAGAACAAGGAGCAGGGTAATTATGGAAAAAATGTGGGCAGGAAGATTTGAAAAGGCACTTGATAAAAAGGCTGATGACTTCAATTCTTCAATTCATTTTGATAAAAAAATGTATGCACAGGATATTCGTGGCTCAATTGAGCACGCACTAATGCTATGCTCCTGTGGAATAATTTCACAGCAAGAGTACGAGCAAATTAAGGACGGACTTCTTTCAATCCTTGATGACCTAAATAGCGGTAAGCTTGAATTTGACGAAAATGCAGAGGACATTCATATGTTCATCGAGGCAGAGCTTACAAGACGCATCGGTGATGCAGGTAAAAAGCTACACACAGCAAGAAGCCGTAATGATCAGGTTGCCCTTGACCTTCGCCTTTATATGCGTGATGAGGTAACAAAAATCATCGCACTGCTTAAAGACCTAATCCTTGTAGTAAAGGAAAAGGCACAAGAAAACAAAATGGCAATTATGCCAGGCTACACGCATCTACAAAGAGCACAGCCAATCACCCTTGCTCACCACCTTCTTGCATATTGTATGATGCTTATAAGAGACGTAACAAGGCTAGAGGATGCTCTTAAAAGAATGAACTACTCACCTCTTGGCTCTTGTGCTCTTGCAGGAACAACATATCCAACAAACAGAGATATGGTTGCAAAAAATCTTGGCTTTGACGGAATTTGCTTAAACTCCATTGACGGCGTATCGGACAGAGATTATTGCATAGAGCTAGAAAGTGCATTCTCACTTATAATGATGCACCTTTCAAGATTCAGTGAGGAAATAATTCTTTGGTCAAGCTGGGAGTTCAAATTTGTTGAGCTGGACGACTCCTACACAACAGGCTCCTCAATAATGCCACAAAAGAAAAACCCAGATATGGCAGAGCTTGTAAGAGGAAAAACAGGAAGAGTATATGGCGACCTTATGGCAACTCTAACAATGTTAAAGGGCTTGCCACTTGCATACAACAAGGATATGCAGGAGGATAAGGAGGCTATCTTTGACGCAACAGAAACCGTTCAAAAGTGCTTAGAGGTATTCATTCCAATGATTAAGACAATGAAGGCACTTCCTCAAAATATGTATAATGCCGCAAAGAAGGGCTTTATCAATGCAACTGACCTTGCTGACTATCTAACCAAAAAGGGCGTGCCATTCAGAAGCGCATACAAAATTGTTGGTACAATTGTTGGCGAGTGCGTAAAAAGAGGAATCACTCTTGATGAAATGACGCTTGAAGAATATAAGGCTCATTCTGACGTGTTTGAGCAGGACCTTTACAATGAAATATCACTTGAAACCTGTGTTGCAAAGAGAATTTCAAGAGGTAGCACGGGCTATGAATCAGTGGATGAGCAAATAAATTACGTTACGGAATTTTTAAAATGAAAAAGATATTTATAGACGGAAAAGCAGGAACAACAGGATTAAGAATTGAAGAACGACTCAAAGAAAGAAACGACGTTGAAATCGTATATCTTCCCGAGGAGCTAAGAAAGGACCCTGTTGCCAAGAAAAAAATACTAAACGAGGTTGATGTTGCATTCCTTTGCCTGCCGGATTCAGCGGCAATGGAATCTGTTGCAATGATTGAAAACCCCAATGTAGTAGTTATAGATACCTCAACAGCGCACAGAACCAATGACAGCTGGGCATACGGCTTCCCTGAGCTAGGAGAGGGATTTGAGCAAAAAATAAAAAACAGCAAAAGAATTGCAGTGCCAGGATGCCATGCAAGTGGCTTTATTGCACTAATTTACCCTCTTATCAAAAATGGCATAATTGCAAGTGATACACTTCTTACATGTCATTCCTTAACAGGATTTAGTGGCGGTGGAAGAAAAATGATAGAGGAATATAACGACAAGGAAAGAAGTGCACTTCTTGATGCACCAAGACAATACGGACTTTCCCAAGGACATAAGCACCTACCTGAAATGAGCAAAATTACAGGAATAAAGACTCTTCCAATTTTCTGCCCAATTGTAGCAGACTTCTATTCAGGCATGGAGGTAACAGTTCCTCTCTTTAAAAAACAGCTTTTAAAGGGCGATATTGACCAAATTAAGGAAATATATAAAAATGCATATAATTCTGAGATAGTTTACTATACAGAGAAAAATAGCGAGGGCGGATTTTTGAGTGCAAATGCTATGCAAGGTAAGGATTCTATGCAAATCTCTGTTTATGGAAACGAGGACAGAATTTTATTGTGCGCAAGATATGACAATCTTGGCAAGGGCGCATCTGGTGCCGCAGTTGAATGCTTGAATATCGTTCTAGGACAGGACAAGACAAAAACACTTGTATTATAGGAGTATCAAATGAAAATTATTGAAGGTGGCGTTTGTGCACCAAAGGGCTTTTTAGCTAGTGGAGTACATTGTGGAATACGCAAAAATAAGGAAAAAAGAGACATTGCTCTTATATATTCAGATACTATTGCAGCATGTGCAGCAGTATATACAACCAATAAGGTAAAGGGCGCACCTCTTACAGTTACTAAAAGCAATATATCAAACGGCTATGCACAAGCAGTTATTTGCAATAGTGGAAATGCTAATACCTGTAATGCCAATGGAATTGAAATTGCAGAGCAAATGTGCGACCTAGTAGGAAAAGAGCTAGGAATTGACAAAACCGACGTTGTTGTTGCATCAACAGGTGTAATCGGTCAACCACTTAATATTGAGCCAATTGCAAAGGGTATCCCTATGTTAAAGGCAGAATTAAGCAAGGACGGAAGCAAAAACGCAGCCGAGGGTATTATGACAACTGACACAAAGCTAAAGGAGCTTTCAATAAGCTTTGAGGTTGACGGTGTTGAGTGCAAAATCGGTGGTATTGCCAAGGGCTCTGGAATGATTCATCCAAATATGGCAACAATGCTTGTATTTATCACAACTGACTGTAAAATATCAAGCGCAATGCTAAACAAGGCTCTTTCAACTGATATTCAAAGCACCTTTAATATGGTAAGCGTTGACGGAGATACCTCAACTAATGATATGGTTACAATCCTTGCAAACGGTCAAGCAGGTAATGCTGAAATCACAAAGCAGGATGAAAAATACGAGGCATTTATGAAGGCTCTAAATACCTTAACCGTATATCTTTGCCGTAAGATTGCAGGAGACGGAGAGGGCGCAACAAAGCTTCTTGAATGTACTGTAAGTGGCGCAAGGGACGAAAAAAATGCAAAGATAATTGCAAAAAGCGTAATTTGCTCATCACTTGTAAAAAGTGCAATGTTTGGCTCTGATGCAAACTGGGGTAGAGTGCTTTGCGCAATCGGTTACAGTGGCGCCGAGGTTGATGTAAGCAAGGTGCACGTAAGCTTCAAATCAAGCAAGGGTGAAATCACTGTTTGCGAAAATGGTGCAGGAGTTGATTTCTCCGAGGAAATTGCAAAGGAAATCCTTCTACAAGAGGAAATTACAATAGTAATTAAGCTAGGCGACGGAAATGGAAGCGCAACCGCATGGGGATGCGATTTAACATACGATTACGTAAGAATAAATGGAGATTATAGAACATAATGCAAAATAATTTACCAATTCAAATCACCAATGCACAAAGAGCTGAGGTGCTAACACA
>JAZQHJ010000122.1:0-19495 GCA_045540515.1 Eubacteriales bacterium | reverse complement strand
TCTTACGTAAGTGAACTGTCTGTCAGAACCGTCGAATGTAAGTGTTACCACTACACAATCCTTTTTCATTGCCTTTTCGATATTGAGTACCTTGAAATTCACGTTTGTCATAATGTAATCTCCTTTTCAACTGAAAACTTTTAAGTAGGTTTGTTTGTACCTTACGAGATTATTATACCACGTAAATTCGTATTTGTACACCCTTTTTTCGAAAGTTTTTCAAATATTTTTCAAAAACCTCAAGGGAGGTTGCCCTCCCAAGAAGCTTAACTCAATTTTTCAAGAAGTTCATCAACACTCAAACGACTGATTTCTTCTTCAGTGTTTCCTCTGAGCAGCGTAGGAAGAACAATCTCACCTTTACCACATACAGCTTTGAATTCACTCTCATTAGGAACTCTTCCGTATCCGAATCTGTAGCTCTTCGGAATTGTTGGATAAGTCTCAATGAATCTGAAGTACAAGCGTCTGAACATCGAAGGGTGAACCAATGGGAATGCCAGCTTACTGATGTTGAGTTTCTCACCTGCAGACTTAAGACGGATTTTAGCACATACATGACCAGTACTAATCATTAAGTTCAGATTTACTCGAATTCCGGATTGCTCAATCTTCTTAATGATTTGGAAGCACTTAACACTCTCAGCTTTCATTGTTTCACTTGATACACAAGCACTAACAGAGATTGTTTTGTTTATCGTAATCACTTTGTTCTTGACCGGAACGATTTTCTTGTTCACCATGTTGTTTGGTACACCTTGCAAATACAATGGAACGATTGCTTGGTAACCTGCCATACTCAATATGTTCTTGTAAGTGGTTTGAACATCTTTCTGAGTTTCAGCGATTTTGAGCTTCTTGGTAAGTTCCTCAGCTCCAAACTGCCAACCATTCTTGAAAAGGTCGGATGCTTCGTTGAATGAGCTTGTACCATACCAATTATCTCTGCTTCGTCTTGAACTACTAAGCTCACCCCATCTGAAAGTTTCATTCAGCGGTTGATTGCAAATGTAATCATAAAACTCTTTCAAACTCTCAAACTCACATACAGTCCATTTCTCAACACCTGTATAGATTCCTTTTGTTTCTCTCATGTGTGTTCCTCCTCTAAGGATTTATTCGGTAACCTGTACCACTGTAATTATTATATCACAAACAAATTCATTTGTACATAGGTTTTGCGAAATTTCTTAAAAATATTTTTAGAGGTATAAAAGAAAGAAATATATAAAGAAAGAAAATAGGGATGACGTTAGGCCTTAATCTCGGCTACGTCTCTTATGGCGTTTAGAACTGGCATAGGCAATCTCATCGAAGTCATAGTTTGTAAGCATAACAGTCTTATGAGCTTTGGCATATTCTTTCTGCTTCTCATACTCTGCTTTCTCTTTCAAGTACTGCTCACATTTGCTATGACAACTTGGATGTCTTTGGGGGGAACACAGTTCTTGCAACATGTTATTGCCATAGACTTTCCTACCTTTCCTTTTGCAGCTTATCTTGGTCACCTATGAATCCAAACATAGCTATTCCTGCTGAGTCTGCTGCATCGTTGTTGTACATATACTTCTGCCCATCTCTGACGAATGTACCCTTAGTCTTTCTTCCCTCTATTGGTGTGAGAATGCTATCTTCCCATCCTTGCTTAATCAGCCATCTGACTGTAGGCCACTTCTCTTCTGGAACTCCATACTTGTTTGCCATAGGTTTACTGGTCCCTATTACTTGGGCTTTCCAGCATCTGGTATCTACACTATAGACTGGGACACAATACTCATGACACATATCGACAATGATACTATTTAGGGCACCGATAGACTTTATGTAGTCAATATTCAGAAAGCCTTGAGAACGAAGTCTGATACGCTCAATGATACACACCACAGATTTAGCTTTAGGACAAACTGCCCTAAGGAGACCACTAAGCGTATTGCTTAATGCCCTCCTCTTATCACTATTGGTTTTGTATGTATCTAACTGTAGGCTTCGTACTTTTACCAGCTTTCCATCTGCAGCAATACTAATACCGGTATTGTTATATGATTGGTCTATGCCTATCACGACTCGTTTGTACTTATATTGCTTTTTGCATTGCTTATCATCACAGTCTAAACAATCCAGATAGACAACTGTGCCTAATATAGGACACGGTCTACCCATGACAAATACCTCCTTAAAATGTGGTTAATTCCAGGGATTCCAGAATGTCCCCAGATTTAATCCAATTATTATATGGTAATTTATATATCTATTTATATTTGAATCAATCTGGTTAATTCTGGAACCTTCTGGGAATATCAATTTTATATATTGAATTTCTTCTTAATATCCTCTTCGGACACCATCTGCATAGTGAATCTGTCTGCTGCATGACGCTTACATTTATATGCTTGACCATTATTGAGCCATACCACAATAGATGTACTGCCCCAAGGTCTATAGTCAACTACCATAGCAGCATGTTCAGGACTCCAACTACAGAAGTCTTTATAGATTTCACCATAAGTAAGTTCTGCTTCTTTAGCCATTATCGATACGCACCTTTCCTTTACCGATACCCCAGCAAGCTTCCCTCATGAAACATTCTTTGCAACGCTTGCATGTAGGGCTACCTGCGTCTTTAGGTCTGGCAACCATCTTATGTTCTTCAAATACACGGTCATAATGAAACATGATAGATTCTGCTCTACCGGCAAAAGGCTCAATCTTTGGTGGCTCATAGTCATATACCTCAAGCTTGAACTCCTGAGTGTTCTTATCCTCATTCAGAACAAATCCTTTGGTATAGTCCTTACCATTCCAAGTTCCTTCCTCTTTTGCCTTCTTAATACAGAGATGCATGTACCACTGACACTGCTTCCAAGCCGATGGATGCTTGGTCATCCTCTGAAACTGGTATGTATTGACTGACTTAATCTCACCAATCATTCTTCCTTCAAAGAACTCAGGAATAGAACAGTCAATATCAGGTGTGTAGCTAAGCATATAGTCATCACAATATCTTGTGTAGTCCATATCTTTTGCCGTACCATAACCAGCACGAATAAGCAGCCTCTGCCACTTCTCATGAATAGCATTACCTTGCTCAAAGATTCTCATCAGACCAACTTGTGTTTGCTGACCTTGAAGCTGCTTATAAATCAAACTCAATACCTGAGCTCTTAAGCAGAAGTCCTTATCACCAACAAGCATTGCCGATGCATGGAGACCAACACGTTCCTGGGATTCAAGACCTCTTGTCATTACCTGCTTAACGAACTTTGTTTCTTCTGAAATATTCTTAGGCAGATAGAACATATTATTGAAGATTTTCTCAAGAGCTGCAGCATCAGAACTCTGAATCTTTGTACGATTCCCTTGAGCTTCCTTTTTGATATTATCAACCAATCCCATACGATGTCACCTCCTTTGGTCTGTTTAGAATATGATGTACAATATACATATACACAAGACCTTTGTTCTCAATGTCACCAAGGTACCAATCAGCAAATTCCTCTGGTTCCTCACCAAAGTTCTTCATCAAGGTTTCCTCAATGCCAACCAAAGGAAAGACCGTAGTGTCATGCATACCAAACAGTCTGAAAAGCTCATCGTCTGATTTAGTATAAGCATAATCGTCATTGACTATTGCTTCACACAATCTCTTGAGCCATGAGTTTATCTTACCCATTTTGCCAAGCTTATGATGATGCTCAAGAATCATTTCAGGTGTAGGCCATTCATACCAAATAATACGACCTGCTTCCCTCATTGATTGATTATGCTTAACACCACAAACTTCAGCGATGTGATTCATAGCAACAGCTGCCTTTTCATAACCAACGTATGTAATGAGCTTGGCAAGTACGTATGCCTCAAAGTAATCCTGATGAAGTATGTGGATTCCATTACCTCTGTTAGCAGGAACCTTGAACTTACCACCAAGTCTCTTTACTTTACTATTCTCATCAAGGCAATCCATTCTCAAATCCAGGTAATTAAACCATACATTGTAGAAGTCATCCTCTGTACAACTCATAATCAAACGATATCGTGTCCAATCATACTTGTCACGTTGCTGTTCAATCTTGAGTGCCTTATCTCTGAACGGAATCACATACTTAGATTCCTTTAGCTTAATCCATCTTGGACATTGACCACTGGCATAAATCTGGTCGAGGTTGAAATATGGTACTTCGATTACAAACATACATCGCCCCTCCTGTTCACCACTCGTACAATGCCTGCATTCTTAAGCATGCGAGCACATATACCACAAGGAACAGGATTCATGTCTTCATAGTAGCCAATGACCTCTTCGTCCCACAAATCGGACTTTGCTTTATCCAATCCGTATTCCTCACATGCCAAGTAAACCGTAGCACCAATCAATCGTTCTCGACTTGTAGCAATCAGCGCATTCTGTTCTGCATGAACACTATCACAACTTTCGTATCCTGAATACCTCTCAGCGTTTGCTCTCTTACACGTACCTCTGTCACAACAGTTTTCCTCACCCCTTGGGCTACCATTATAACCGGTTGCGATGATGATGTCATCCTTAACAATAACACAACCATAATGACGTTTGATACATGTACTGCGTTTGGAAACTGCAAGGGCTATGCCAAGGTAATACTCGTCTTTTGTTATTCTTGCCATAAGTTCCCCCCCTTAATTTCCTTAGCTTTGGTGAGGTACCAATCGGCCTTCTTCATATCCTCTTCAAAATTACCTTTGAACGGAGCTCTATTCTTATACTTCCAAGCATTACAAATGCAGAAATGATAAACAGCTTCAGGACCAAATGCAATCATCATTTCATCGATTGACTCAAACTTATTCTGAGTGTAATGCGAGGGATGATTGACAGGGTCATGACTTGGATTAGTCATCTGATTCTTCGACATCGTCATCCACCTCCTCTGCAATACAAACATCAATATAAACTCGTTTACGTTCCTGAGCGATTATCTGACACCCACATGTAGGACAATCAAATGTATCGTAGAGATTTCCTTCTGTATGCTTAAAAGCTGTAGTCAATCCAGATTCACCATTATCTCTTGCAATGTAGTGTTTATCAATTACCGGTGTGAATTCACATCCACAAACTTTACACTTAATCATTCGTCGTCATCCTCCTCTAAGAACTCTTTCGGAACGCGCTTACCAAACTGCTGAGCTCTTTGCGCCATGATTTCCTTTCGAATAGACTGAACATCATCAAAGCTTACAAAGCCTCTGTCAAAGAACAGTGGGATTTCGCATTCCCCCATCGGGTTACTTACCTTTGATTTGACTACCTTGCACTTCATAATCAAACCAATTTTCTCGGTTGTAGCTGAATTGTATGGATTCTTATTCGGAATCTCAATCCAACCTTTTCTTGCCACCTGAATACGAAGTGAACATGCATGCTTAAGCTTACGTCCACCAGGTGTGTCTGTTTTCTCACCGAACATCATGGCATTCATCTTATCCCTTACCTGATTGATGAAGATAAGTGTTGTGCCAGTCACTTCAATGATTTCCTCAATTGTAGGTAGATACTTATTCATCAGTCTTGCAGTACCACCGATACGCTGTTCCTCAATGGAATCCTTTTCGGCAGACTTAAGAACCTTTTCAGCATCTTCCTTTGGTACCATACTCGGTACACTATCAATACCAATAAGTGGGATTCCTGCTTTTGCAAACTGAATCGTTTTATTGAAAGCATCCTCACCATACTTGGCACGATAAATCAACATTTGTTTTGGTCTGTTTCCAAAAACCTTTGCTCTTTCTGCATCGAATGTTCCCTCAATAGGAATATCCAAACACATAGGATGCAATCCACACAAATGATAAAGCAGAGTTGTTTTGCCTGAACTTTCAGGGCCAAAGATTTCAACCACTCGACCTTCAGGCATTCCGCCACCAATGATGGCATCTAAATCCTCAATGCCTGTAGACCAACGATTGATTTTGAGGTTTGCGTGCTCGCTACCAATTGAGTATACCGCACCTTTACCTTCCTTTTTGTTAATGTCGTTGCAAAGCTTTATAATAGCTTCTTTGTTTGTCTTTGCCATAACGGCTGTACCTCCTTGAATTACTTGGATGGGACGGCCAACCTGTGACCGCCCTCCATTTTCATTCTCATCTATAGAATTTATTTGCGAATACCGATGATAGCAATACCACCAACATCGTCATGCGTTTCTGCATAGGCTGCAATAATAGCCAGTTTGTCTTCACTCTCAATGAGCTCATCATCAGCCTGAAGAAACGCCTTAAGGTCTTCCTCTGAAGCACTTTCAACAAGGGGCTTAAGTGTACTGATGAACTCTTCGGCAGCTTCATCTGCCATCTTACTTGCCTGGTCCATCTTAATCATCATTACCTTCTTGTTCTCTTTGAATTTCTCAATCATGTTTGCCATTTTACTTTCCTCCGTTTTTCTTTTTATTATCGTTGTGCATACTGATTGCTACTGCTACTACAAGAATTACAACCTCAACAATAATTGTTGTTGCAACTCCCATCCAAAATGGATTCACATACATAGGCAACTTCCTCCTTAACAAATTTAGGGTATGTACATCCCTTAATTATATTATACCATACTTTTCTAAGTTTGTACATACCCTAAATGAACTTTTACTGATTTGATTTTGCGTACAATGTGCTGTTGTATTTAGTCACACGACTGACATACGTCTTTTTATTGAACTCCAAAGCGCCTTGCTCTTTCAGAATCTGAATGACTCTTGATGTGACAGTCCTTGACTTACATCTGTCATAGAAGTCATCGTAGCTTCTAAACACACCATTTGCTTTTCGTTCAGCTTCAATCGCAGCAGCGGCCTTTTCACCAATGCCTTTGATTGAGCTTAAGCCTTCCTGAATTACCACTTCACCTTCAACCTTACGAAGTGTATAGTCGGCTGAGTAGTTAACATGCGGCAAGAACAGAACTGCATTGTCCTTTACTGCATTTTCCTTGAACTTTGCCATCTTAGCTTCATCACCACTGTACTTCATCTTCACGTACCAGAACTCTGTCGGATAGTAAATCTTATAGTACATCTCTTCCACAGAGATTAGGCTGTAGCCAGTAGCATGTCCTTTGTTGAATGCATAGTTGAAAAACTTATCGAAGATTTCAAACGCCTGTTCTTTGGTCATACCAAATCGCTTAGCACCGGCAACGAACTTCTTAACGAACACATCATAGGATTCCTCGAAGTTTCTGATTGCCTTTTCAGTACCACCACGTTGCATCTTCAAAATCTTGTCGGCCTCAGGCCATTCCAATCCACCAATGTTAACTGCAATAGCTTGTACCTGTTCCTGATATACCACACATCCATAAGTCTTTTCCAGATATTTGCTATAAGGAAGTGACTTATCAATATGAGCTTGGTCAACCTTATTAGCTGCATAGATTTCAGGCATCTTCAAACTAAGTGGTCCAGGTCTGTTCATAGCAGATGCAGCAATTACATCTTCAAAGCAATCGGCTTGAATTACCTTAAGCATATCCTGTACCGATTTCTTTTCAAACTGGAATACACCATCACAATTGCCTTCACAGAATGCCTGCATGATTTTTTCATCGTTTACCCAGTCTTCATCAAACTCATCATGACCAGTAAGCTGTCTAAGCTCACCAATACTTGACATCGTAGTAAGACCAAGAATGTCGAACTTGATAACCTTAATCTTCTCCATGTCGTTCAGGTCATAGTTTGTAAAATGCTTACCGGTCTTTGAATCAATACGAACAGCCGTATAATCCAGAATATTGCCACCAGTAATAGCAACGCCAGCAGCATGAGTGCCAATGTATCTGATTTTATTGTACAGCTTGCAGAAATGCTTGATGATGTTATCATACTGAGCATTCCACATTCTTGCTTCTGCAGACTTAGCAACTGCATCAAGGTCAAGCAAGCCTTCATTGATATGACTATTGATGAAAGTTTTGATTTGCTTAATCTCGTCTTTGTTGCCTTCCAATCCACAAACCTTTGCAAGGTCATTGATAAGGTTGTCAACACGATACAAACCATAAGAACAAATCTGAGCTGCATTATTTGGGTATCGTCTAAGCAGATACTCGATAACCTCAGCTCTACGAGATGTCTCAAAGTCAAGGTCAATATCAGGCATCTTTTTCTTATCGATACGAAGGAATCGGCTAAAGTCAAGGTCAAATAGAATCGGGTCAACATCGGTGATTCTTAAGGCATAGTTCACCAAGCAGTTACAACCTGAACCACGACCAGGGCCTACATAGATTCCTTGGTCCTTAGCCCAGTTGGTATAATCAGCAACCATCAAGAAGTAATCCTCAAAACCATGATACTTGATAACCTCAAGCTCTTCCTTAATTCGTGCTGCATACTGCTTATTCCACTTGCCACGTCTCTTAAGACCTGCTTTAATCTTTTCCTTGAGTAACTCAAATGAATCTCTTTCAGGGTCAAACTGAGGAAGCTTAAGTTCCAACTGGTCGAGAATGTCACCATCAACCTTGCCCTCAATCTCCTGAAGATTCCTAATCATCTCTTTTGCCAATGCCTTGGCTTTATCTTCACCAAAGTCACCTTTGTGCATCTTGTAGAATCGCTGCATGATTTCCTTTTCAGTAGGCATGTAACGTTCTTTATATGTTGCCTCAATGTCTTCGAAGTTGTGTTTAGCAACCTCATGCATTTTCATATAAGTATCAAAATCTTCCTTAGCACCTCTATGCGAATCAGAAGTCAAGATGCACTTGATACCTAATTTCTTTGCCAACTTAATTGATGCAACATTCACCTTTTCCTGAAGTCCAGGCTCAGTGATTGAATATGGCTGAATCTCAATATAGAAGTCATCACCAAAGATTTCAACCATCTTATTTAAGAACTTCTCCGCTTGGCTTAGCTTGCCTTCCTTAATACATTGGGCAAGGTAACCAGCAACACAGGCACTCGTACAAATAAGTCCCTCATGATACTGTTCCAAAAGCTCAAATGTCCAGAGCGGATTATAGTATTTGATTTTTTCACCCTCATACTGAAGTGTATTCAGGTTAGTGTAACCTTGACGGTCTTTAGCAAACAAACATAAGTGGTAGCCTCGTGTCTGAGGTTTATACTTCGGCAAGAAATATCCTTCGCATCCCATGATAGGCTTGATGCCTTCCTCTTTGCATGCATAGTAATGTCTTACCAATCCATTCGTGTTACCGTGATTTGATGTACCTAAGCTTGTATGCCCCAACTGTTTTGCCAGGGCTGCAAGTTCTTCAGGTTTTCCAAAACCGTCAAATGTCGAACACTCATCATGTCTGTGTAAATCTACCATTTGCAACTCTCCTTTTCTTACATACAAAAAATACTTGTCGATTAGCTTGAACAGGAGACAAACAAGCAATCGTAGCTCTTACGTAACTTTCAGGAAATGCTCCTCTGAGCTTTGATGCCATGACACTCAAAACTGGGTCAGACTCAAGTAGCTTATTGTACTCACGTTCTTCAAGGCTCCAACCAAGTTCCTTATTGATTTTGAACCCTTTATTGATTATACCATAAATCTCAGAGAATGTAAACTCTGAATCGTGGTCATCAGGCCAAACTCTATCTTCGAAAGCACCTTCATCAGGAGGAGTCGGTGTAGTGAACAACAACATTCCTTCCGGTACCAACCAGTTTGCAATCCTCTCAAACATGAGTGGAACGATTTTCTTATCCAAATGTTCAACCACTTCCATAAACACAATAGCATCAAATGGTCTTTGCTTTGTGCAGAAATTATTGAATTCTTCCGACGTAATATCTGATACGGTAATCTTTGCGTCAGATTCGTATCGTCTATCACCATCAACTCTCGTGAACTTAATATCGTCACGTTTGAAGTTTTTCTTAACCACATTCTCAAGGTCACTCGAACCTGCACCAAGTTCCAATACTCTTGAATCTATAGGCAGCTGGGCGATGTGCCCAGCCACCATAAGAATTCTATTAAAGTTTGAAAAGCTCCAGTGCAAATTGTAGTTACATTCAGAGAATCGGTCAAAGCCTTTTTCTCGGTTTGCGTTCTTACAATTCACCTCTGTTTACCTCCTTAAGCTTTTCAACAATCAGTTCAACACACTCAGCAGGTGTCATAGTAGATGTATCAACCTCAATGACCTTATCCTGATTATAGAATCGTTTGATGTTGTCTCTCAGGAGTTTCTGAGCTTTGCCATAGTTATATGGACATTCCTCATTATGTTCCTTAAGACGTTTTGCCACAACATCTTCAGATGCATGACAATACACAATCATAAAGTCCTGATTCTTGCTAATCTTACGAGCTTGATGAATGAAGCCCTGATTGCCAAGCTTTGTCTCACGATTGAACAGCTTATCAAAAGTCATATACCCCATAGGGCCTCTGTCAATCACCATGTGCTTAAAGTTTGTAGCCTTAAGGAATTCCCATTCGAGGGTACCTTTACCAGCTTTATCCAAGCCTTCAAAAATCACCCACATAGTTAATCCTCCCAGGACTCAATCATTTCTCTTTCACCATCAAGCAGAAGCTCAGGCTCTTCATCATAGATTCTCTTAAGCTCAGCATACCAAGCAGACTTGGAATAATCGAACTTACAATTCTCAGTAACCTTAGTTACATTAGGATTGCCATCAGGGAATCTCTTAAAGCTGTTGCCGAATACATCATCACCAGTAAAGCACTTCTTCTGATTTGCACCAAAAGCATCGCATCTACCAAGGTTCACTTCATACACCATCTTATCAAGCTCGTCCATTTCGGTATCAAGAGCAATCGCTTTTTTGAGCTCCTTAAGCAAGTGTCTGAATGCATAGTTGATTTCATCAGCAGTGTTGTTCTCAAGTCTCTGACCACAAACATTCACCAGCTGAGGAAGAGTAAAAGAACAAGAAGCATCGCATGTCTGACCATGCATCAACAGATAACGTGCATCCTGATAAGGAATAACCGTATGGTCTCTACCATCATCATTTCCTCTGGTCATATCATCATACAGTTTCTGAGATTCCTCAATAAGCTTAACAGCTCTCTCATAAAACTCAGACTGAACGATGTTCAGAGGAAGCACCACGTTGTGCTTAACATGTTGAGGCATCTGAGATTCAACCTGGAACAACCAACCACGATGACGGGTAAGCTGAGCAAGATTAACACGAGAAATATTGTGGAAAACTGCTTGAATCATAACAGTCTCCTGAGGTGTAGGATTGAGACGTCTCTCAAGCGAACCGGTAATGAATTCCCTTACGATAGGAAGATTTGGGTCATACTCAATGTTCTGCAGCTCAATCCATGTCTGCTTAAGCATATCCCACATTACCTTTGCAGGATGCTTTGTGTAGCCAATAATGCTTACACCAATTCCTTTGTAGCCATTCTGAATTCCATTCATTTATTTGGCCTCCTTCTCAATTATTTCGTTGATGATACCAATGTACTTCTTAAGACGATTCCTACACTCAATATAGATTTCGGTAATACAGTCAGAAGAATTACCAAGTGCCTTTTCATTCAAGCACCACTGGTATACGCTGTAGGCATCTGCCAACTTAAGTATATTATACACTATCGGTTCGGGTTTGTACACATCTCCGAGATAAGTTTTCCAATTTTCTTCGTAGTAGTCATGCTCAATCTTTTCAAGGATTGCCTGCATCTCAGGATAATTTGCTTTCACATCATGAGGAATATCAGACGTACGACTCTCACATGTATCATGCAATGCAGCAAGAATCAGAACCTGTCGTTCCTGTTCATGAGTAAGATTAAGCTGAGCCATAATCTTCAAACAGAACAAAGATACAAAGCATGTATGTTCAGCAACACTCTCATCCTGAAGACGACTACGATGATTGTATCGAATTATCTTCTTGAGTGGGTACTCACTCATTATGGATTCTTTACTCAACAATTCCAGCATAAGCAAGTCCCTCACCTTTCTCAATCAGTCCAGGAAGCTTGTCAAGGTCTTCAAACTTTGTGATAGTAACATCACCGGACTGAGCAAGCATCAGATTGAACTGGCCGTTAGGTCCAAGAGTTTCACAATAGTACACAATGATGATAGGCTTGAAAGTTTCAGGGTCATGCATACCGACATTGTAGCCGTTAGCAAAACCAGCCTCCCAAATGGTACCCATATCCTTGCCGTCTGTAATTGCAAAGATAATGTCACATTCCTTGATGTGTTCAACATTCGCAGAGAAGATTTTCTCACGAATTACCGGGTCGGTAATAGGAGACAAAGAACTGTTCTCCTTCGGACTCCACACATTAAAACCGAGCTCTCTCAACTTAGCCTTTACACGGTCCTCTCTTTCAGCCTGTTCAGGGTTGAACCAAGGGCTTGCAAAGTACACTTTCATATTTCTAATATCGTTCATTGTCGATTTCTCCTTTTCGTTTAGTATAAGGGAGGGAGTTACCCCTCCCCATCTTACAGTTCACCAAGACGGTCAGACACAACACCAAGTTTCTGCTCAACAGCTTTGGCAAGGTCATTCCCATCAAATCCGGAAAACATTGCAACATTCATAAGTACAACAAAGCAATCAGCCAATTCCTCAAGCTTTGCCTGTTTATCACACTTATCGTTGCGATGTGATTTCCACCTCTTATCAGCATCCAGTACTTCGCCAATCTCTGACATAAGCTGCTGAATATGATATGATGCCAAACCAACATCATCAACCGGAACAGTTACAGTATGCTCATCTTTGTATCGGTCATACACACCTTTACTAATGAGCTTATCTTGAGTTACGAGCTGAGTGTTAAACAACTGCTGCAATGTTACTGCATTAGTCGTCTTCCCACTCATCTTCGTCCTCCTCTTCACCCCAATCTTCCTGAGCAGCATCCCACTCCTCAAGCTGATTGATGTAATACTTAGCCGGCTTCTTAGGTGCTACCTTGATGCCACGTTCCTTGCAGAGGTCGTACAATTCTTTTGCAGACATTTCAGAATAGTCCACAATATCTTCGTCCTCCTCTTCACCCCAGGACTCATCATCATAATCGTCCTCATCGTCTTCCTCGGGTTCAGGCTTACGAGTAGCCTTCTTACCGGTAGACTTAGGTGCACGCTTCTTAGGTGCTTCATCCTCGTCTTCATCATCCTCAGATTCATCACAAGGGAACGCCTTATCAAGCATCTTGAGGATTGCCTTTTCAGAGAATGCCTTTGCCTTCTCATTTCTGAACTTAACCTTATCCATAGGAACTACAGAGTAAGTCTTGTTCTGCTGCTTACCGGACACACTAATCACGTAGTCACGGTCACAGATTGTACCATAGTTCTCATACATAGCCATGAGAGCAGGAATAGGACTGCAGTTATTCACAGGGAACATGAACAGCTGAACTTCCTTGGTTTCGTAATTGTATACAGACCAAATATACTGGGAACGAGTACGCAGGCTTTCATCATCACAGTAAGGACAATTCTTACCAAACAAGTCCTGACAAGGAACATTGATTCCTGCCTCGAAGCTGTCATGGAAAGTAACCTCCATACCGTCATCCATGTCAGTCAAGAAACGAACTCTCTGTTTCTGACCTTCTCTGAAGTAGATGAACTTACCTTTGTTCTGACCAGACTTTTTAACATCTGCCTTAATCTTATCGACTAAACCCATTTTGGTTTCCTCCTTGATTTCTTTTGAATTCACTCATTGTTTTTCTAAACATCTTGTCAAACGATTCTTGGGTCATATCACCCGGGTCTTTAACACCCTTAAGATACTTGAACCTCGTCACTTTGAAATGCTTCTTCAGAAACTCAGTTCCTTTACGACCACATTCATCGTTGTCCAATGCACTTATCACCTTTGTGATTCCTTTGTCTTTCAGCTTTTGAATTTGCTGAGGTGACATCTTCCAACCTAAAATAGCAACCACATTATCTTCACCAAATTGTACAAACTTCAATCGGTCCATGTAACCCTCAACCACAAACACATAGTCCTTGGCTCCATAGTTACCAACCAAAGTAGTTGCTCGGCTAAATCCTTCATTGTACAAATACTTTCGTTTCTCTTCGATAACCTTAAGCATCGTACGACATACCCAACCTTTGAACTTTCCGTTGTCCAACATCGGGAAGATTATTCCGTAACTTCGATTATATGTAACCTTTGCCTTACACCTATGTAGAGTTTCAGGACTGAATCCTCTCTTGGTCATGTACTCTTTTGCGGCCACCACCTCAGGTTCATCAGAATCCCTCCAGTTGACTTTTCTTAATCCGTGGTAATAATCATAGGCCTCATTATAAAGGTCCCTCTGGAGTGGTTTCTGTTTTACCAGAGACCTATCCAATTTAATATTACTACACTTATCGGATTTCAGAATACGAAGATATTTTTGATAAGCCTGCAAGTCATTTAATCCATTGTGTTTGGATTCCATGAGCTGTACAAACTTCTTTGCATCACCAGTCAAATTACATCCAAAGCAGAACCATGAACCATCTTCAAAATTCACTATCATACTTGGATTCACATCATCATGAAAAGGACAGACAATTTTCTGACTTAATGATGCAACGTCCGGTATCAGGTTATAATACCATAATACTTTGGCTAACGCCTCACCATTTTTGTTCTCCATCATCATGCCCTCGCTTCACACCAACAGTGAAGTAGGGATTCTGACGTTTTATTGTGTAGCAACCTTGAACTTGTTCTGTAGTTACCTTACCAATCTCTTCCAGTCTATCAAGTTCCTGAGTATCAACTGATTTAGATACAGCCAGGAAAGACTTAAAGATTTTAGGGTCCACATCACATTCTTTCAAGTAAGCAATCAACGCGTCCATATCAGTGACTTCGTAACGTTTGATAATCACTTGCTTTGCTAAGCTTTTACCTAATGCTTTTTCAAGCTTATCAGGGTCAAACTCAACGCTTGATTTCTGGATTCGATTGACAACCAAGTCACCTTCAACAAACCCGTCGAACGAGAATGTCATCGACTTGTCAATGCCTTCACACTCAAAATAGTCCTCCATATCACTGTTGAACTGTGCTTTCAATTCATTGAACTGTGATTGCACCTGTTTGAATCTTGCCTGTTTTTCAAAGAACTTACGAACAGATTGTCTACACTCAGTTGCAGTGAGCTTAGCTTTTCTGTTCCTCTTTGCCATTATCATCCACCAGTCCTTTCAACAGTTTGTAAACTCCACGAGGCCAACGCTTACCAGTCCTTACCCACACAATATCGTCAAACGATACGATGTATTCTGCACCATAATCGGTCTCAAGCTTGAGCTTACGATTTTTGGTAGACTTACGAGTGACCTTAGCAGATTTTACCTTACCATTGGAAAGACGGAAAGCAACCAAAGTACCGATTTCGATGTTCTCAATGTACGGCATCTTCTGAGCCATATCCACATCGACGTTGGCGGATTCTTTCTCAACTTTATCTTCCACCTCTACGACATTTTCCTGATTGTCAACCTTACATTCGTCTTTAGCACTTTCAGATTCATTGGTGTTCTTAACCACTTCCGCTCCTAAGATTGCATCAATCAATTGGTCCTTGGTCATATCCCATCTACCGGAGATGTTCAATTCCTTGGCAAGCTCTCTGAGCTCTTTACAGGTTTTCTTCTGCAGATTTTCTCTTGACATACCTATGTCCTCCTTTGTTAATTTGGTAGCTGCATACTACCGACCAGCCTTTCGGCTGGTTTCGTCGTAATTCTCAACGACTCATCAGGGTAGCTTATTCAAACTCATACTCAACCTTAAGGCTAAGCAATTCAACCTCTTCAGCACAAATCACATTTCCCTTAGGTCTCCAAATTTTAGTACCACCAATCACATACACATATTCATCGTCATTTACAGGATTCACAATGAATACAAATTCGTGAGCCTTCACGTTATCGAGTGTGGTTTCGAAAAGTACACACTCACCAGTTTCCTTGAGCACAAACTCCATTTTAATTTTCATTTGAGTAACCTCCATTTGATTTTGTGATTTTATTATATCATAAAGGTGTAAGCTTGTACACCCTTAAATTACGAATAAGTCAACGTAAGAATTTCTGAATGTAGAAGTATCACCATTTGCAAAATACAGAATCAAATACTCATGATAATCATCAATGCAAGAACCATCGGTCTCAGCTTCAATCTCAGCAACTCTCTTTGCATCAGCAACAACTTCAAATCCTACACAACCAGTGTACTCAACAGTTTTGATGTTTTCAGATTTATCTTCATAACGGATAACCTCATGCACATCAACAAGCACCTTACGTTCTCTTCCAAAACTCTGCATCATAATTCGTTCCTCCTGAACACTTTAATATTTTCGGCTAATCATTTAACCTGTATATATTATACCACATTACTTTTAATTTGTACACCCCTTTTTGAAAAGTTTTTGAAAAAGTTTCAGGGCGGCCAGAACCGTCTCCTGACCACCCCTACACTCATCAATCAAAAATTCAACTTACATTCCAATTTGCTTGAACACGAAGCCGATAACGATGCCGACAATTGCTGTTACGATATACCCAACCACTTTTCTCCACATTTCTCCATCTCGCTCTTCTAACTTCTCGAGTTTGTCTCCTTGTGATTTCTGGGTTTCAGCCATTTGCTTTACACTAAGTGCAAGCTCTTTGACTGAGATAGCAATATCTGTAAATTGCTCAGTTCGTTCCTCCAGAAGTTCGATTCGCTTATTTTGGCGATTATGTTCTTCTTCCATTCTCCTACGGAACTCTTCGTGCTCAGCTCTAGTGATTGGACTATCCATAACTTTGTCCTCCTATGTTCTTTACTGAGCAAGCTCACCAAGGTCAAGTGCTTCAAGCACTGCCTTAACTTTAGGCTGAATAACAGCCGGTACCTGGTCAAAGGTGCGAACACCCTTAACGATGAGAGTAGCATAAACTTCTGCCATCTGTTGTTCCTCCTTTCTTAACAGGATTCTTAATATGAAAAGCTTGATTCTACACAGCATTTTCATCACCATTAGGCATCACCGGCCAATTCCGGATAGCCCCAATCAATGAGCACCTGCTTCACATCACCTCTAATGGATGCAGGTACCTGGTCAATAGTTTTAATACCTTTAACAATAAGGCTAGCATACACTTCAGCCATTAGATTCCACCTCCTAACAGAAGCTCATACACCTCAATCAAACCAACTTGAGTCTGAGTGAGTTCTGCATTCAATCTTTCGATTGTCTTTTCATCTTCAGTCATTTCTCTCAAACTGAAACGAGTACCACCGTTATAAGGATATTTCGAATTGAGCTTCATCTTACCCTTATTCACGTCATCGATTGTTACGTTAGAAAGATTCTCCTCGGAAAGAACTTCATCGGCAATCGGAGTTTCGGACTCATACTCAGTCCCATTCAGATTCAAGTTCAAGACCGTGCCGTCTGCGAGCAGGATACTGCTTTTCACCAAACTTGACTCTGTACTCATAGTCATTACGTTGTTTTCGTTCGACATTCTCTTGACACCTCCATTGTCTTATGAATAAATCATCGAATAACTCATCCATATTTTTCAATGTTTTGTATGAATTAAATTGCTCCATGTAACCTCTCCATGATTTATATTGCTGAAGAATCTCATTATACTGAATTTCACCAGCATCAAGCTTTTCTTTCAGCTTTTTGAGTTTTCGTCTTTCACGAACAATACTCGCATGGTCAGGTCTCATGATTATTTTACCAGTTTCTGTGAGATGAATCTTTGCTTTCAAAAACTTGAAGCCTTTATCAATTCGACATATCTTTGTCTTATTTACGTTCATCTCGATTCCAAGGTCTGCATACATTCCTTCAACAAATTGTAAACACTCAGCAAGATATTCTTTATCCTCATGAATCATGTAAAAATCATCCATGTATCGACCATAACCTTTTATCTTCAATTGTTCTTTGATAAAGTGGTCAATTTCATTTGGATAAAAGATTGCAAGTATTTGAGATACCTGACTACCTAAACCAAGTGATTTATCACCAAAAGCATCCACAAAGTCCATAAGCAAATATAGGTTTTTCGGGTCGTGCCCAAGAACTTTCTTACATTGCTCATACACACAATCATGGTCTATACTATCAAAGTATGCATGCAAATCGGCCATTGCAATGTAACCAACATTTGTTCCATGAGTTCTGTAGTATCGTTGTAAATGAACTTTGAGTCTATCAAACGCTTGTGATATACCTCTTTGCTCCAACGATGCATAATTATCATAAATCAAACGAGGTCTTATATTCGGAATCAATGAAACATCAGATTGAGTCTTTTGAACCATTCGCTCATTTATATGAACAGAACGAATATTCCTAATCTTACCACGTTCGTTTATCTTAAACACAGTAAAACCATCAGACATTCTATCCATCGATTCCAGTCGTTCTTTTGCGATTCTTACGCGATTGATTCGGTCAAGGTAAAAGTTTTGTGTAGAATATTTCCATGAAATTTCCTTCATGCATCTCTTACCTGACCTCATCAAATTGTTAGCATCAGCTATCTTTTCATAGTCGCTCATAATAAATATTTTGGCCGTTTATAGTGTTACTTAGTGTAGCCTTTTCTTTGCCCAAGCACTAAAACACATCAACCAAACACTTTAGGCTCAATCGCCAAGGTCATGTGCTCCTATCGTTCTTGATTTTAATCGGTCGTTCTTGCCTACATTTAGCAAATCAATACGATATCGGGCGAACCCGCCCAGAGTTGGAGGCGTTGTTGTTGTTGCTATTGCCGTTGTTGTTGACATTGCAAAAGTTCGTGGTGCGGCAGCACATAACCTACACACGGTATAACGGCCCTTAACCTCCGTTTCCGTTGTTTTGTTCCTCTAAGAACTTCTTATACTCATTCACAGTTGACTTTTTCCATCGATACAAATAATTCTTTGTTTTCTCTAATTGCTCAGAGTACTCCATATACTTATTCAAATCAATGTCAAAGAACTCTTCAACAAATTGAACTTCCTGCCTAATATTGGCAATATCACTTATAGCTTCATCCTCAAGTGAAATTCTCTTCTTAAACTCAAAATCAAGCGTACACTTAATCTCATTAGCTGCAGAAATATGAGCAACCAAATTTGACGTGTACTTAAAAAGATTGTTCCTTGTTCGTGAAACTATCCAATCCTCGTACTTACTAAGCACTTTAGTTTCCTCAACCTTTGTCTGATACTTATCGATTTTCTCAAACAATTTCGCAAGGTCAGGATATTCATCTCTAAGCCTATCGGGAATCAAGCTCTTATGCTTAGTTTTCATCCCATATGAACGCATTATCATCTGCGTTACGATATGTCGCAACTTAACAGCTTCATAAAACGCATCCAACTTAGACCCAGACCTTCTCCATTTTGGTACGCTCACATTAGTTCCTCCTTTGAATCATTATGTGTCGGCTTTCGCCGCCACGATTGATGATTAAGCAAGAACGATTAGCGGGCGAACCCGCCCAGAG
>JAZQHJ010000121.1:0-13529 GCA_045540515.1 Eubacteriales bacterium | reverse complement strand
CATATTCCTCCCAAATTGTTTTAGCGCCAAGCCTTATCATGCTTCCATAGTAGGAGGTAAGTGCCTCCTCGATTTTATCATAGCTACCAAGCAAGCCGTGTACGTCAAGCTCATAGCCCTTAAAATATGGAGTAGTGATTTTTGTGATGCTATCATTGTTTAGCACATTTTTAATAATTGCTTCCCTTTGCTCATCACTATTAGTAAGTCCATACATAAGAGCAAAAATATTTGCGTGTCTTGTAACATTATTCTTACCCGATTTATAGCTATCAATATATGCACCAAGCTCGTTGCTCCAATAGAACTCATTGACCCTTTCCATAAGCTCATTTGACTTAGAAAAGTACTCCTCAAAAAGCTCATAATTATCAGTAGCCTCGCCAAGCGATGCAATAGTATCATAAGCCTTAACAAGAAGCATTTGTTCAGCACAAACAGCCCCCGTCTTATCAATATCAGACCAGTCGATAAAGGTCCAGTCAGGGCCAAAGCCCTCAATAAATCCGTCACTATTTATTCTGGTTTCACAGAATTTAATAAGCTCAATTGCCATAGGAAGAATTTTCTTGATAAATTCAATATCTGCATAGGTCATATAATGCTCATAAAGACCAATAATCCAAAGTAGACTATAATCCATAATCGTGTTAATATGAGTATCAACAGGCATTTTACCCACAAGACCAATGGCAGTGCGCTGTTCAATTTCCTTGTCATAGAATAGGTATGAATTTATTCTAGCACTTTGATAAGCATCTCCACCCCAAATCCAACGGTCCCTCTTTAATCCGTCAAAGAAGCCCTCACGACAGTTAAGTAAAAAGGTGTAGGCAGAGACGTTATATATTTCATTAAATAGCTCATTATCACATTCAAATGAGCCACGTGCCACAAGCGGTAAAATTTCAAGCTCTGCGTATAATGAAAGCTCACAGGTAGCGCCCTTTATATAAATATACCTGAATGCACGCTGACGTAGCTTGTAGGACTCATTTCCACACACAGAGTCCGTAATATAGGTATAATCTGTATCAAGTGCCTCCTCACTGCTTTCGCCGTAATAAATATCGTAGCTCTTGCTTGCATCAGCACCATTTATGTAAAGATATCCAAAAATTTCAGTGCCAAAATCGTAGAGAATACCGTCACTTACTTGCTTTTGAGAGGCAACCTCTTTTCTTTGATATACGAATTGAAAGCTTTCAGGTGTTTTGTCCTTGCTATCAAAGCATTTTTTACAGCCAACCCTTTCCCAAGGACCTGCAAAGTAATTTGATTTCCAGCTTTCATCACTTGGACAAATGTCGCTTTCCACAAAAGCACAGGGAAGCCCACCAGGATTTGTTACATTGACCTGAATATAATGACTTCCCTTGGAAATCTCAATTCTTTTTCCAGTATGGTAAGCCTTGCCGTCAACCTCAACAGAGCCCTGCCCTGTTACATAAGCGCAAAGATAACCACCGTTTTCAGTATCAATCTCCTTAACAAAGCGAACAGAGGCATAAGGCATATGAAGACGCCAAAAGCACGCAATAGGCACACCCCTGTGCTCACGTCTGGTATTTGCCTTGTTTATATGATAAATTTCATAATCACCGTCGTGATAAATCCAATAGCTTTTATTTTCCATTTTTCACCTCAAAATAGTACTAAATTCATTTTATCACACAAAATGCCCAATCGCAATAGCAAAAGAAAAAAGAGGTCAGAAAATCTGACCTCTTTGTTTAGTTAACAGCATATAAGCTCTTATCCGTAACTAGCTCATTATTGATATAAAGATTAAAATCCTTGTTATATAAATCTCCGCCTTCTTCTGTTGTAGGAGCAATGCTGTCCCAATCAGCATAGGAGCCATTAAAGTAAACATTTGCCCCCTTTTTAATTGCATTAAAGGCATAGGTGCTTAGCTTTTTAAGCTTGTTGCTTAAATAAATTGCTTTTAGATTTTCAGAAGAAGCAAAAACATAATCTCCAAGCTCAACACAATCGGTCAAGTCAAGGCTTTCAAGGGCAACACAGCTTGAAAATGCATATCTAAGAAGAGAGACATTCCCTTTAAGCACTACATTTTTTAGCTTTTTACAATAAGTAAATGAATTGTCAATTTTTACAGATGTGCCCCTTACGCTTGCAGACTCAATATCGGATGCTTGAAATGCATAATATTCAATTGCTACCGTATCTGCATCCACTTCAAGTAAAGATGCCGAGCAATTTTGAAAGGAGAATTTATCAAGCTTTACCGCTTTACCTCTTATGCTCACCCTTGTAAGAGCTTTACAGCTTTCAAATGCGTATTGACCAACATCACAGCTTGAAAGTATATTCAGCTCCGTAAGCTCCTTGCCAGAAAACGCATAGCTCCTTATAACATAGGTGTAGTCCTCACAGCCCTCTATATTGCCAATAGTAACTATATCAAGCGGAACACTAGGTCTGCAAACTATAACATTTTTTGCCTCTGTATTCACAAAGCACGGGATTCCGTCTTGTAAAATCATAGAGCTATTATCATACTCAACCCTATACAAATGAGTTCTACCATAGTTGTTATAATCCCAAGAATATCCAGACGGGAGTACAACATTTACAGTGTTAGCATTTATTGAAATAAAATATTTATAAATTGAATATTTCTGTCCCTTATATTCGCTTGGCAAAATTAGTTGAGACTTGCTTTCATCTCCTGCAACAAGGGTATATGAATCATTATTGCTGTCATAAGCAAAGATAAAATCTCCTTGCTTGTTAGCAAGTGCATCATTATTTTTTGATATGTAAATTGCATATTTTGCAATACCACCATATAATTCCGAGCCACACTCAAGAGGAATAGAAGAATTATTATCAATAAGTGTAAGTCTTGTACAGTTCATAAAGGCATTATTTCTAATTTCATTGAGTGATGAAGGTAACTTTATATAATAAAGTGATGTACAATTGTAAAATGCAGATGAATAAATTTCTTTAAGTGTTTCGGGTAAATGAATTTCAGTAATATGCTTTGCATTTGAAAACATTGATGAATCAATCCTTGTAACGCCATTTGGAATATAAACAGCACCACATATGTTTTCCTTATCAACCCAAGCGATATTATTACCAATCATATAATAGCCGTTTTTCTTAACCTCATCAAGAGCTTTAATTCCTTCGCAATTATCAAATGAGGTGGAGGAAAATTCTATATTACCAGTGTTTTTAGTAGTAATTATTTTCAATTCTGGGCAACCGTCAAATGCATAGGAATCAATTGAAGCAACACTGGCAGGGAGGTGAACCTCTTTGAGATAAGCGCAGTTCTTAAACATATATGAGTCTATTTCGGTTATTCCTTCTGGAATTGTAACACTAATTACTGATGATTCCTTAAACACAGAGCCATTATAGTCACAAACCTCATAGCCATCAAGCTTGGAAGGAATTGTTACATGCTTATCCCTACCATTATATTTTTGAATAACGGCCTTACCGTCAGATAGATAGTAAACAAAATCCTCCGATACTGTGTATTCGTACTGCTCAAAAAGCTGTTTTTTAAATACGCTATTTGAAATAAACACACATAAGGTGCAGGCAACGATAAAACAGCAGGTAATACAGGTGTGCTTAATAAGGGTACTTTTATTTTTAATCAAGCTCTTATTCTTTGCTATAATTCTTTGTGGCTTTCCGTAGTGCTTATACATAACAAAAAGCTCAACGCCTGAAAGAGTAAGCTGTAAAATTAAAGGAATATAGCAATAATTTAGATATATGCTTGGAGTAGTTCCAAACATATCAATCGAAACATCCAAACCATATCGTGGAGTATAAAACGCATATGGAATAAATGTAATAAATGGTATTGCACTTAGTAAAATAAGCTTAATATGCCTTGAAATAATTTCCTTGAATCTAAATTTATACTTAGCTTTTTCTTGTATCGAATACTTGAATGGACCGCATACAGGAATAGCAAAGGCATAAACAATGAACCAAAGAATTGAAAAGGCAAAGATTACACTGTGGAATAGAGCATTAACTATGCCAAAAGCATATGCATCATAGCTAACAGGATTATGAAGTAGCCTTCTGTTATACAAATGGAAAAATACGCTTATTACAAACATAGCGCAGAAGCTAGAGCTAAGAACGGCAAGAGATTTGTTGTCCGATTCGTAGTTGAAGCTCCTTTTTTCATACGAGTAAATAAGAAGGAATCCAAAGAATATCATTACGGAAAGAAGAATGTTTGCTACGGTCTCCGTTATGTTACAAAGCAAGCCAGAGATTTGTGCCTTCATAAGTATCTCATATGAAACAATCTTAAAATCTAAAAATTCAACAATTGTATAAAGCAAAAATCCAACAATACCAAGCTTAATTGCAAGGGAACGATAAACGTCCTTTTTACGCTTAAAATCATTATTTTTTGATTTTCTTTCCTTGCCGATTTTATCAAGAATTTCTTGCTTTTGCTCACCCAGTGTCAGATTTTTACCCCTTTGATTTGCATAAATCTCAAAGTCGTTGCAAATAGTAAGACGCTTGTCAGTAAACGTAATATCACTTGTAATAAGCGTTAGCTTCTTTAAAATCTTGTCCGTTCTTTGCCATATGTCAAAAACAAGGTCAAGGGACGAGCCCTCATCAAGCATAAGATGATATAAATATTCCTCAAGGGAACGTTCATAAAGAAGCATCGAGTCCTTGCTATTATCCTGTGCAAGAGCAAGAATTGAAGCATCATATGCATTTTTTGTATGCTCAATCGCATCACCAACCGATGCACAATAAAGCTCCTTTTCAACATATGTAAAAGCAGACAACCTATTATTGTCGGCATTTTCAATACAAGCCCTTGACTCCTCATTCCTTGCCCTTCTTCTGAAAAATACAGGCAGAGTTAGATATTCAAGTGCGCACCTTACACAAAGGTCGTGATTGTCAAGCCTTGTACCAATATCAAGCGCAAGAGCAATATACTTGCTTCTTTTGTGCTTTTTCATAGATAAAGGATTCTCTTGAACACAGTTGTTTAGTGTATAGCAGACATCGGCAAAAAATTGCAAATCCTCATTACTTGATGAGTCATTTATATGCTTTTTTGCAATTTTGTAGGCAATAAATGCATAATGCTCACTAACGCTTCTGTCATCTCTTGCAGTGAATATATCACTTATTTTTAGGGCAAGCCTTGATGCCGAGGCTCACTAGTACAAGCCTTTTTAAGTATGCTTGTAGATAGCTCATAAAACACTCTTGCCCTGCCGTCGCCATTTTCAATAAGTAAATTAGCGCAGAAGAAGTAATAGCTTGAAAGAATTTTTGCATTTTCCTCTTCCTTGAAATTGATTTCCTGCATTTTCTTAATAATGGTAACACCAAGCCTTAGAAGCTTATCAAAGCTTGCTACCACCGTCTCGCTTATGTAGGAAAGAACAAGTGAGCAAAGCTTGAATACCTGTTCATTGCTACAAGCATTTAAAACAGGCAAAGCACCCCTTTCTATGAGTAAGGAGGTAAGCTCGTGTGTAGCTCCTGTATCGCCCAAAAGAGCATAAGGAATTAGCTTATCGTATTTTTCTAGCTTTCCTAGGAATCTAATAATTCCAGCATATCTTCCACGAGAGTCCTTTGGTAAGGAAATGTAGTATTCTGCACACGCCTCAAACAATTTTGCATTGTCAAGCCCCCTTGCATACTCGGTAAGAGTGCTTCTTATGATTGCATGGTTGAACACCCAACATTCGTTTTCTCGCTGAATAAGATGCATTCTGAACATTCTCCTATAAAGAGAAAAATCAGTAGCAGAAACGGCATCGGAGGTAAGTGCGGTAATACCAATAATATCTCTTTCAGAAATACCATTTGGTGAGCTTGTCAAAAGTGAGGTAATAATATCGTACTTGTTGCCAAGCTGTAAAATAGTTTTAGCCGAGATTGCATTTAAAACATCCTTTGTTTGAGCACCTGTTTTTTGAATTGAACGTTCAAGATATTTTTGAATAGCAATAGCGGGGCTCAAATTTTCGCTTGATTGCGATTTGTTAATCTCGGCAAAGTCGTCCGAGTCAAAGGAGCAAAGAAGCTCAAGGAGTAAAACAAGGTAAATAGGTGCCTTGCAAACGATATTGCCGTTTTCGTCGCACTTGCTAACAAGCAGGTCAAGAACAGCAGGAGAAAGCTCCTTATGTAGCTTTGAGGCAATTCCTGTTGCAACAGTCTTAATGTCCTCTATGCTAAGTGAGTCAAGGGCATAAATTGTTGCATTTCTTTTTCTTAACGAGGTCTCAAAATCAGGCAGAGCAGAGTAAATGATTTTTACATTTTTAGGCAAAAGCTGTTCACTTACAAAATCAAGCTCATTAAGCTCCTTTGAGGATGCAAATTGGTCAAGCGCATCAACAACAATTACTACCTGCTTGTCGCTTGAAGCATCAAAAAGGGCACCTAAAAGACGCTTTTTAAGCTCCTTGTATGGAATATCTAAAATCGAGTCATCATCATTCCCCGTAAGCACGGAATATAGATATCTTGCAAGGAAGTGAAAATCCGTTGACCTTGCAGAAATTCCTGCAAAGAATGGTATAACAAGAGCCTCGTTTTCGTATTCCTTACAAAAAGAAGCAATAAGGGAGCTCTTTCCAAGACCGGAGGTTGCACTAACCAAAAGCTCATTTTCGCTTTCGCTTTTTGCAAACTCAACAAGGTCATTTATTTCCTTTTTTCTACCAAAGGTATTGTCCTGAATATCCCTTAAAACAGACTCTTGAAGTATTTTTTCCTCACCCAGTGTCGAAATATTCTCATTAAATTGTGCGCCAAGCTCCTTTTCAATAAGCTCACTTAGCTTTGTAATAACAAGCTCACAAAGACCATCAAGCCCCTTGATTGAGCTTGTTTCCTTGTCCCAATAGCAATTATAGTCAAAGGTTGTGCTTGCATATCTATCTCTTAAATATGCCTTTAAGTCATTACATCTTTTCTTTAATTCATCGTTTTGAGGAAAATAAATGTTACGTATTTGCTCATCGTCAATATCCTGTGGGTTAAGACCATTACGGATAAAGAACAGGCAGTTTTCAGGTGAATCAAATTTTTGTAGAGCATAGAGCATTTCCATTTCGGTAATACTCATATCCCTACCCTGACTATCAAAATTATAGCCAAGTATAGCGCTTTCGATATCGTTTGAATTTGGAATCCAACCGTATCTTTCGCCAATAAAGCCTATGAAAAACGGCTTTGAACGTTCAATTTCATCAAAGCAAACCTTCAAAATTTTAACAGTGTTTTCCTGCTCGGAGCTTTCCCCAGAGGTATCAATACCCCAACGAAGGTCAATTAAGTCAATATTTATGTGCTTTTTAGAAAAGCGAGAAAAAAGCTCTGGCACAACAATGCCATGAAGCATATCCCTTTCAAAGTGCATATCCTGAAAGGTGCTTGATACAAATATATTATGTCTTAATTTCATTTTGTACCCTCCTAAAAGCCAGATTCATTAAGGGCTTCAATTAAGCCAGCAATAGCTATTCTCATTGAGTCGTCAGCTTGATAAAGCACGTTGCTTTTTCCGTCCATAAGGATTATGGTCACACGTCCAACACTCTTTTGAGCACGAAGCTCACTTGCGCTAGGCAGGAGCTCTTTAAGACCATATGATTCAATTTCTATATCAGTAATGGTGTTACGAGGAATCACGGTAACATTAGCAAGCCTCTCAAACGAAGAAGAAGTCATTTCACGTTCTTCTAAAAGCTTTTTTATCTCACTAAAACGATAAAAGTTATTTTTATAAACAGATTCGGTATAAGGAATAATGTAAACCTTTCCTGTCCAAGTATTATCACGAATAAATAAAAGACCACAGGCAACACCTATCAAAACCACTAACACAAGCACAAGCGCAATAACCCTTGTTTTAAATCGCTTTGAACGATAGAAGCCCCTTATGCCGTTTTGCATTTTGCCAACGTCACGGCTCAAATCCTTATCCATATGACTCTCCTTAAATGTTAATAAAATTTAAACTCTATGACTAGTTTACCATATAAAAGAATAAATTACAATAAAAAAAGGACACATAGTGTCCTTTTAATACTATAAAGCTAAAATAAATAGTGAAAGAAGCATAATGATAAATGACGAAATAAGATTTACCATATCGTTATTGATTGCAGAAACGCCTCTTTTGAAAATCGCTGATGAGCCACAATGCATAGGCTTTTCGATTATTTTACTACATTTTGTGCATTGATATTTTACTTGTATCGTTGAGCCAAGAATTGTATCAATTATTGTTTGTAGGAAAATTAGTGGCGTAAAGAGAAGCACTGCAATGAATTTTAGCTTGCAAATTTCACAAATTGCAAAGGCACAGGCAAGAGATGCAATAAGAGCAGAAATAGTGCCCAAAACAGACACTCCTCCCGAGATTCCTGTATCAACGTGCTTTCTTTTTATTATGTCATAGGGTTTCTTTTTTGAAAGAGTTCCAACATCTGATGAAATTGAGTCAACAAAGCAACCTGCAATAATAACCAAGGCAGTGGTCAAAAGCTGTCTTGATGATAAATGGTGAGAAACAAGCAAAACGAATGTACCAAGTCCCCCATTTACCAAAATTTGCACAAGACCTCTTTGTGATTTCTTTTTATTATTCCCCTTTATTTTGCGAGAAATGATAGAAATTATAAAAATTGTAAAGTATGTTGCAAGCAGAAAAATAAGTGGTCCATATCCGCCAAAGTAAGAAAAGCAGAATACGATACACGCCGAGGCAAGGGAGCCTAGGTAGTCAATTGCACCTGTGAAGAATACAATTAAGAATATTGCAATTGAAATATAAATCGAGCCGTAGAACCAAGGATTGCTCACAACTGAAAGAAAATAGCTCACTACTAAAATTGGAATGGTGATAAAGAAATTATCAAGTCCAAAGCAAATAAGCTCCAAAATTGCACAAAGCAATGATAATACTGCAACATTAAATATTGTAATTTCAAGTGAGCAAATAAATTTTAGTGCAAGCACACTTATAAATGTTGCTACAAAGCAAGCTAAAAAGCCAAACAGAGTTTTGTTGCGATAAATTTTTGGCGATTTTGTGTAATGACCAACAAGAGCAGCAAAGCCGTCACCAAAGGTAAGAGCAAAAACTGCCACCCCTGTGTACGGAAATAGCACAGGATAAATATATGCCACAGTCATAATAGCTGTAACTGCTGCTGCAAAGTAAATGGTGCCGAAATGGTTTTCACTCTCTCTTTCAATGCTTCCAAAAAGCTTTAGCTTAAACGAAAGTCCATTAAGAATCAAGAAGCAGATAGGAATTATGATTTGGTGAACAGTGTCCCTTAAAAATAGAGCAATAAGGACCCAAACCATAAACAGAGAAATGTGGATTATTTTACGTGAAGTCTCAGTGTCAAAGCGCTTTTTGATAAGATTGCCTACTCCGAAAATCATAACGAATATGTAGGCGAAAATAGATGCGTAGCCTAAAAGAACATTCATTAAATCCTTCATAAATTCACCTTATAATATATAGTTGAAAATATTCTATCATTTTTATATATTTTTGTCAACAAGAACAGTGTGTACAAAGTGTTAATTAAGTGTTTCAAAAATAAAAAGGACGAGGCTATCGTCCTAAATTATTCCTTGCTTTTCCAAGTAGGCTCAAAATCACGCAGGGCAGAAAGGTAGTGCTCTTTGTCTACAGGATAGGCAAGACCGTGTCCTGCGCCCTTAATAAATACAAGGCTCTTTTTTGATGCACAGGCATCATAAAGCTCACGACTCATCTCACACGGAACAAAGGCATCATTATCGCCGTGAATAAAAATAATGGGAATTTTACTATTTTTAACTGCCCTTACGGCATCACCGTCGCTTATTTTAAATCCACCAAAAAGCAAAGCGCCAAGATAAACAAACGGATAAATAATTGATGCAGGTAAATGCATATCCCTTCTTATAACCGTTTTAATGATTTTCTTTGCACTTGAATACGGGCAATCCGCTAAAATACAAGCAACATTTTTTGGTAGCTCAAGCTCCGATGCAAGTAGAACCGTTGAAGCACCTAGGGATACACCCGTTAAAATTATAGGTACATCACTACCAAGCTCCTTTGCCACAAATTCAGCCCATAGTGCACAGTCAAGCCTTTCCTTAGCTCCAAAGGTGATAATATGACCGTCACTTGTGCCACAGGCTCTTTGATTTACAATCAAGGCATTACGTTCAAGAGCAAAGCAACGTTCAATAGCACCACTTAAATCCCTTTCGGCATCTCCACGATACCCATTAAACAAAATCTCAATCGGTGCTCCCCTTTTGTATTCATAATATTTACCACGCAGAGTTAAGCCGTCATAGGATTTTATGCTAAAATCCTTATGCTCACAGGAACGAGCCATTTTCACCCAAGCCAGAATATCATCTTGCCAAGGCTCATAAAGGTCTCCAAGAGGAAGCGAAAAGGTGTCATCATTACTCTTTCTTTTAGGAGCATAAAACGCAAGAAAAAAGCAAATTAGTGAAATAAGCAGAGTTGAAAAAATCACCCCACCTAAGACACTAAAAAATATAATTAAAAATTCCTTCAAAGTATCACATCCTTTGGTGTTATTTTATCACATTCTCTAATTGTAGTCAACAAAAAACGTGATTGCCAAAAAGGCAATCACGTAGAATTATATATTACCGGTAATCACAAGCGTAGCCTGTGAGGGGATAATACTATAAGAGCCATCAGGCAATTGTACATACGTTGCCTCAGGTAGAGTTATAACACCTATATTTGTTGCAAACTCACCAGTTGCTTCATCATAGGTATAGTCCGTGCCCAAAGTAAGTGCTGTACCATTCAAGGTTACAGAGCTTATATTGAGAATAGGGTCAAAGATATCGGTAACAACAAGGTTATCCGTTGCAACAGCAGGGGTGTTACCGCTGTTTTGAATTGTCAAGGTGTAGGTTATTTCTCCGTTTTCTCCCACAATTGCTGGTGAAAGTGCCTTTGTAATGCTAAGAGCAGGGGTGTCAATTGTCGTAATTATCGCACTAGCTAAAACAGGCTCAGGAATACCAGCTCCTGTAATTGTAGCAGTGTTTGTAATGCTTCCCAGTGCCTGTGGTGGGGCAAAGGAGGTTACCTCTGCCTCATAAATTATTAGTGCATTTCCACCGGCAGGAACGGAAATACCACTTATATTAAGACCATTTGCTGTATCAACAGCTGGTGTGGGCTGTAAAATACCATTTATATAATACGCAATAACGCCTTGATATTCCAGAGGATAAACAGTGCCAGCATCGGTGTTATATGCACCAAGGTCATCGAAAATATTAACACCCGTAAGGGACATAGTACCAGAGCTTATAAGTGAAAGAGCATAAACCACTCTTGAACCGATTTCGTAGGTGTCATTAAGAGGAGTCTTTGTCGCAGTAAGAGCCTCTATAAACGTACCTGTGACAGTGTTGGAGTCCGTGCTTCCACCATTATATGAAAGCGTCGCTTTATTTGTAAAGGTTGCCATTATTTATCTCCTTGTAGAATTTAGGGGTTGCCCCCTTATCATAATATGCTATAAATCAACAAAAAGAGATAAAAACGAGCAAATTACTAGTCATCTAAAAAGCCCTCTCCTAGAACCTGCCTTGCGTCTAAAATAACAATAAAGGCCTTTTTATCAATTTTTCTTATTTGCTTAACAAGCAAGGGTGCCTCCTTAGGACTAACAACACAAAAAATAGAAGAACCACTTTTACCGGAGTAGGCTCCCCTTGTATGAAATTCAGTTGCTCCTCTTTCAAAATCCTGTAAAACAACCCTTTCAATTTCATCAAGCCTTTCAGACATTATAAGTAATGACCTCGACACCTCTCCCATTTTTAAAATTGCATCAGTTACCCTTGATGAAATGAGCATTGCAATAGCAGAGTAGAACATAACCTCGTAGCTTTTAAAAACAAGCGCAGATATTAAGATAACAGCAAGGTCAAGGACCAAAATCGAAATAGCAACAGGAATATGGGGTAGATACCTTTCTAGCATAAGCCCAACAAAATCGCTACCACCCGTTGAGCCACCTGCTCTTATAACAAGACCAACCCCAAGACCACAAAGCACACCACCACAGCCAACGCAGAGCAAAAGCTCACTTGTAAATATCGGTATGCTTGCAGTGATTTGAAGAAAAATTGAAAAAAGAATAATCCCACAAGCAGTTTTTATAATCGCATTTTTGCCAAGAAGCCTAAACCCAAAAGCGAATAAAACTGCATTGATGAGTAAGCTTGTAATTGATAAAGGAATGTTAAACAAATGATAAAAAATTGTACCGACAGTGCCAACACCGCCCGAAGAAAGCTGAACGGGAACTAAAAACATATTCATTGCAAGTGCGATAAAAAAAGCACCCAAGCCAACAAAAAAATAATCCCGAATTTTTTGCCTCATTCTACCTCCAAAAGCCTTATAAATGTATTATGACCAGCCTAAGCAAATTCAAAAGCATAGCTACCATTTATTAGTAAGATATGCATAAATTATGCTCTTGCTTGATGAAATATATACAGAATCAAGGGAATTGCTTTTAAAAATGTATCACCATACCCCTGTAAATTGGTTAGCCTTCTTGTCTGTCTTCTTCAAGCAATATCATAATTTAATGTTGAAAAGCAAGAGAGGTAATGATATAATATCATTAAAGACCCTAAAAGGAGAAAATAATTAATGAAATTTGAAATAGTTGGTAAGGATTTTTTAGTTGACGGCAAGCCTACAAAGCTTATATCAGGTGCGGTTCACTATTTTAGAAATATGAAGGATACCTGGCGTGATATATTTAAAAAGGCACGTGCCCTTGGACTAAACTGCATAGAAACCTATTGCGCTTGGAATATGCACGAAAAAAAGGTGGGCGAGTTCGATTTTACTGGCAATCTTGACATTGAGGAGTTTATCAAAATGGCAGGCGAGGAGGGGCTTATGGTAATTGTAAGACCTGGACCTTATATCTGTGCCGAAAGAGAATTTGGTGGGCTTCCTTGGTGGCTTCAAGCAATGGACGATATGGAAATTCGTTGCCTAAACCCTGTATATATGAAGCATTTTACAGAATACTTAAAGCAAGTGTTTGACAGAGTAAGACCATTACTTTGCACAAATGGTGGACCTGTAATAATGCTCCAATGCGAGAATGAATATGGATACTATGGCGATGACAAATCATACCTTAAAAGGCTCTATGAAATTTACAGAGAAAACGGCATAGACGTTCCACTATTTACCTCTGACGGAACAGGGGAGCAGGACTTACTTGACGGAACAATAGAGGGCTGTCTTTCAACTCTTAACTTTGGTAGCAGAGTGGAGGATAATTTCAGAGCACACGATAAGCTCTTTCCAAATATGCCAAAAATGTGTATGGAAATGTGGAACGGCTGGTTTGATGCCTGGGGAGATGATAAGCATCACACAACATCGGCTGAAGACTATGCAAAATCTGTTGACGATA
>JAZQHJ010000120.1:0-2319 GCA_045540515.1 Eubacteriales bacterium | reverse complement strand
AAATAATTGTCGCACTAGTGTGTGCAATAGGTCTAGCTCTTATCCTTTCTGATGTGTTCAAAGTTCCATCGTACAAGGTGTCAAAGGCAACGCACAACCTTGGAAAAAGGCAGAACAAGAAAGTAAATCCATTAGAGCTTTGGCTAAAGGAGCTTTCCAACTGGCTAGCAAGCAAATTGAAGCTCAACGAATATAAGAGAATACAGCTTGAAGCCGACCTAAAAACAGCCGACATGGATATGACACCCGAAATGTACGTGGCTGACAACATTGTCAAGTCACTATTTATAGGTGTGTTCGCAATCCCTGTCTTTTTCTTTTCAAAAATCTTATCAATAGTTATCGTAGGAATAGCATTATTGCTTTACTATAACTCATCAAAAAAGGTAAGAAACAAAATCAAAGAAAAGAGAAGAAAAATTGAGCTTGAACTCCCAAGACTCGTATCAACGATTGAAAAGACTCTTGTGCATAGCAGGGATGTACTAACAATGCTTGATACCTATAAAGAAAATGCAGGACCAGAGCTGAAAAGAGAGCTTGAAATAACTGTTGCAGACATGAGATCGGGCAACTACGAAGTAGCTCTTACAAGACTTGAATCCCGTGTGGGATCAGCAATGCTTTCAGATGTTACAAGAGGACTTATAAGCGTTATTCGAGGAGATGAAACAACAGTTTATTGGTCAACACTTGTGCTTAAATTCTCTGATTATCAAAGACAAAACCTCAAGGCTGAAGCTCAAAAGGCGCCAAAGAAGGTAAGAAAGCTTTCAATGGTGCTACTTGTATGCTTTATGTTAATTTATGTGGCGGTAATTGGTCAGGTGCTAATTAGCTCACTAGGAGGACTCATGGGATGATAAGAAAGGCATTAAAAAGCAAAAAAGGAGAAGGATATGTAGATGTAGCAATCACAGTAATGATTATAGCATTTGTTCTTGTTTTTGCTGTTAATATGGTGTCGCTTGTAGCGTTAAACCAAAATATTAAAACAGTAAGCGACCAGCTCGTTGATTATGCATCATTACACGGAACAACAGATATAGCCGAATATGCAACAGAGCTGAAAGAAAAAACAGGATTAGACTTCTCATATACCTTTTACGGAAGCGAGCTTCATGGAAGCACGAAAAATGTTCAGCTTGGAGATAAGATAGAATGTAGCGTAGCCTACAACGTAAGCATAGCAGGCTTTGGAGAAGCAATACACTTCATAACGATAAGAGCCTCATCAAGCGGAATTTCACAAGTTTATTGGAAGTAGGTGTAGGCTGTGGAAAAACTCAAGAAAACACTAAAAAACAAGAATGGTGAATCGTACATTTATTTGTGCGTCATCATTCTTTTTGTTTCTCTCTTGCTCTCGGTCATTATCTTATACATGGGATTAATGGCACAGGTAAGAGTACAGAAGCATAATACAAAAGCAAGATTAGATGGATATGTTACCGAAAGTGCGGTAAATGCCTTTAATGATTTAAAACAGGGAGAAAATTACGCAAATACCTTTGACTGGGCAGCCTTTGAAAACGGAGTGTATGAAACACTAGGATTTGAGGATGACAAAACCCTGTATGAACACCCAAACGGAACAAAAATGACAAGACCAACAGTAACTGTGCTAAGGGGAGAAGGATTTGGAATCAAAATAGAATATGTTGCAATATATCCCGTCAATTGGAACGGAAACACTTATGCAGATTTGGAAATCCCGATAACCATAGTAAGTTATTATAAGGGTAAATAAAGGAGAAAATATGCTAAAGAAAATAGATAAAATTGCCAAGCCGATAGCTATAATCGTTGTAATTGCTCTTGTGATTACAATAATTTGTGTTGTAGCTTTTGGCAGAAAACAGCCAACAGAGGTGCCAGACATTGACACACAGACAAGCACCGAATCATCAACAAATTCAGATGTTATCGTGCCAGACATTACGGATGATGAATCAAGCAGTTCAAAAGATGAGCTTGATTTAAATGTTGATGTTCCTAACGAACAAACACCACCCACTATAGTAGATGAAGAATTCGAATATGGTACCAATACGGAGGAAGGCACAGCAAATGAATAAGAAATTGTTAGCAATCATTTTGGTTATTGCAATTCTTATTCCAATAGTAGTGACAACGGTTGTTTTAATACGCAACAACAGCCAAAATGAGCCACCTGTGAACACGGAAACAAACGAGGACACAGAAAAGGACACAAACAAAGAAACAGAGAAAAATGAGCCTGTTATAGTCCCTGCTTTCACAGGAAAAACAGCTCTGTCGGAGGAACGAGCAAGTCGGAGGCCAAGCGGTCTTAGGAAG
>JAZQHJ010000119.1:0-2221 GCA_045540515.1 Eubacteriales bacterium | reverse complement strand
CAACTCTTACATAGATTAGCTCTCCGTCCTTGCTTCCTAGGTGGTAGTAGCCGTCATCACCAAGAACAATTTCTACACCACTTTTTATATCAATGTCTGTCATTTCAATGTTCCAGTTAAGGTAACCGATTAGTAGGCTTGTTAGAGGATTTGGATTTTTAATTGATTGCCACTGCGCAAGCTCCTCTGGTGAATATTGTGGACCACCGATACGTTCAATTGCAAATTTACATTCCTCTGTATCCATCGAATCAGCCTTAATACCTATGAGGTATGGGGTTGTGTTTTCTGCACTTTCGCCAACATTTATTTTCTTTATCTCAATTGTAAAGGTTCCGTCACTTCTTGGTGCTTCAATTGGTGCTTGGTTTCCTTGAATTGGTGAGCCGTAGTATCCAACCTCAGCATTTATGCTTGTGCTGAATTTATAAATTCCATCCTGTGATGGTATAAACAAAAAGAATACTACATTTTGGTCCTTTAAGCCCGTTGCATAGTAAACGCCTGCTTCTCTTGTTACATATGCAATTCTGTCATCAGTTATATCAATTTCATCAGGTGTTCCACTGTCGTGAACTCTTTGAGGGATAAGCTCCTCATACGCATACAAAATTGTACCCTGCTCGTTGTTTTCCTTAATCTCAACAAGATATGGCTTTTTAGTTTCAGGGTGCTCGGCAGTGATATAAATATCGCCAGCCGTTACTGGAATTGACACCTTACCCTCAGAGCTTGTCATATCCATTTTTGATGTGCCGTCAAGAAGTGTAATTTTCACAACCGCATTCTTAATTGGGTCGTTTTTGTAGTCAAGCACTGTTACTGAAAAATCCATATTCTTATTAAGAGTAAGCTTTATGCCCTTTGGCTCCTCATACTCAATATAGCCAGAATCCGTGCTTGTATCGGTGCTTGTGTCAGTGCTTGTGTTAGTATCGCCATTATCCTTGTTGCAGGAAACAGCAAGAGCAAGGCAAAGTAGCACACAAAGCACAAGAATATATATAAGACTTTTTTTCATTTTTGTCTCCTTTTAATGAGGTCAAAACGGCTCGGTTGAGCCGTTTTGATTTAATTTATGCTCCTAGATGAACGTAGTAGTAGCAAAGCTTTGTCCAAGAGTGCTCAACGCCCTCAAATGTGAACTTATCCATAAGGATTTGAAGTAGCTCTGCTAGCTCCTTGTCAACAACTACACAGCCGTGTAGCTCTGGGTTGTCTGGATGGGTTGTCTCGTTTAGCATCTTATCGTAATAAGCCATTGCCTCATCAGTTAGAAGAATTGGCTCACCGTGATATTTTCCGCTTGCAACATCATCAACCTTATAAACCTCTTCGTAGTTGGTTGTATAATCATCGCCCCATAGCTCAATAAAGCCAAGCTTCCATTGCTCACCATACTCACCCTTGAACTCCTCGATTTTATCAAGAATGTATTGGTCGTTTGCTGATGGGCTTTTTTGACCGTGGTAAATTCCGTTTAAAACGTCCTCAACCTGATAAGTAGCATAGTTTTCATCGTAATCGTTTTCCCATAGCTTCTTGAAGTAGCCTCTTGCAATATCATCATTTGCCTGATATGCAGCTCTTAGCTCCTCAATCTTATCAAGTAGTGCTGTATTTTCGGATTCGGTCTTGCCATTGATTATGCTAACAAGCTCTTCCTTTGTAAGTGTTCCCTTTAGCTCTGCTGAGAGATTTTCGATAATATATTCAACCTCAAAGCCTGAAATCCAAGCAAGAACCTGTTGGTCATCACCTGTTCTGCCAAGGTCGAAGCCCTTTGCGTCAATTACCTGCTTTAAGCTCTTTTCATTAAATACGCCTGTTGCAAGTAGAAAATCTGCATATAGCTTTGAGCCGATGCTATGGTAGTAGGTATCAAAGGATTTTAGTGATGCCTCAAATGTATCAAATGCCTCTGCAATTTCAGAAGCCACAAGTGTTTTTCCTGCATCAGCCTCTGTTTGGTCAATAACAAGAGCCTCAATGAGTGAAATTACTGCATCAATATAATTTGTTCTTTGTAGTCTGGTTGTTACAAAGTCTGAGAAGGTTTGTGCAACAGATAATGCTCTTGTTTCAAGCTCTGCTTCATCTGCAATAACATAATTCTTAATGCAAGCAATTGCATTTGCAAGTGCTACGTCATCACGGAATTTAACATTGAATGCTGTTACGCTATCGTCCTCGTTACATCTTTCATAAAGGTTTCTTATAA
>JAZQHJ010000118.1:0-6670 GCA_045540515.1 Eubacteriales bacterium | reverse complement strand
CCTTGGCAAATAAGGAGATTACAAAAAAATGGATTGACTATTATTCTGCTATGGGAAAATCAGCAATTTCAGTTGACTGTGTAACAGGAGAGGGCTTTTCACAGCTTGCTCCAGCTGTTAAAAAAATTCTTGAGCATAAGCTTCAAAGATATGAGGCTAAGGGCATGAACAGAAAGCTCCGTGCTATGTTTGTAGGCATTCCAAATGTTGGCAAATCTTCTCTTATCAACAAGCTTTGTGGCTCTAAAAAGGCTAAGGTTGAAAATCGTCCTGGTGTTACATTAAATAAGCAATGGATTCCTACTACAATTGGTCTTGACCTAATGGACATGCCTGGCGTTTTATGGCCAAAATTCGAGGAAAAGGCTGTTGGAGAAAATCTTGCTATTACTGGAGCTATTAAGGATGCAATTTTAGACCTCGAATATATTGCTGTTATTCTATGCGGTAGATTGAGAGCTATTGCTCCTGATTTGCTTATGGCAAGATATAAAATTACACAGGCTGAGCTTGATGCCTGTGAAATGGATTATGAAATTTTTGAGCTTGTTGGAAGAAAAAGAGGATTTTTAATTTCTGGTGGTGAGATAAATACAGAACGCACCGCTACTACTCTTTTAGAGGAATTTAGAAGTGCTAAAATTGGTAAAATTTCTCTTGAAATTCCAAGCTAGGAGTTTATTATGCTAGATTATACCTTTGATATATCACACAAAAATGAAGTAATTAAGGTTGTTTGTGGAGTTGATGAGGCTGGACGAGGTCCTTTGGCTGGTCCTGTTGTTGCTGCCGCTTGTATTTTGCCCGATGATATTCAAATTGAGGGCTTGAACGACTCAAAAAAGCTAACTGAAAAAAAGCGAGAAAAGCTTTTTGACATAATAATTGAAAAGGCTATTTGCTATTCAATCGCCTCTGCTACTGTTGAGGAAATTGAGGAATTAAATATATTAAATGCAGCAATGCTTGCTATGAATCGTGCTGTTGATGGACTTGAAATTAAGCCAGACCTTGCACTTATTGATGGTAACACCTCACGTGGCTTTAGTATTCCTACAAAAACTGTTGTAAGCGGAGATGCAATTTCTCCATCTATTGCTGCAGCATCCATTCTTGCCAAGGTTACAAGAGATAGAATGTGCTATGAGTTTGATAAGGAATATCCTGAGTATGGCTTTGCAAAGCATAAGGGATATGGCACAAAGCTACATACTAATGCTATTTTAGAGCATGGGATAACCCCTATTCACCGCCCTTCTTTCCTTAAAAAGCTACTAAAATGAGTGATTTTACAAATTTTGATGTTGGTCGCTTTGGTGAAAAGGAATGCCTAAAATACATCAAAAGGGTGAAAAAATATAAAATTCTTGGCAAAAATATCACTATTGGGCATTTAGAGGCCGATATTGTTGCCTATGATAATGAGCATATCATTTTTATTGAGGTTAAAACAAGGCGTGAGGACAAGAATAATCCTTTGTGCCCTGCCTCTGCTGTTGATAAGACAAAGCGAACAAATTTAATTCGTTTTGCATATGCTTTTGTTAAGACTCTGCCAAGCAAGCACCAAGGTAAGGCTATCAGAATTGATGTGTGCGAGGTCACTGCTATTGCAGACAAAAGGCTAAAGCTATGCTCTCTTAATTATATAGAGAATGCGGTAATGAGGTAATATGATTCCACTTTTTGATTTACATTGCGATACTCTGCTTGAAGCATACAATAATAATGTAAATCTTTATGATTCCAAGCTACATATTTCACTAAAAAAGGCACAGAAATTTACTCCATATTTTCAAATTACTTCGATTTGGAGTGATTATAGGCTAGATAATGATGATTCTTTTTATAAAGCGATAGAGATTATTTCGCATTATAAAAACCATGGCTTGAATTTTGCTACGGATATAAACGAAAGCAATAAGCAAGAATTTATTCTTGGAATTGAGGATGCAAGACTTTTAAATAATGATATTTCAAGGCTCGATAGGCTGTATAAGCTTGGTGTTCGAGTTCTTACTCTGAATTGGAAGGGCTTGTCCTGTATTGGTGGCGGATTTGATACAAAATATGGTCTTACAGATTTTGGTAAGGCTGTGGTTTGTCACTCGGCTGAGCTTGGGATTATTATTGACCTTTCCCACTCATCAATAAATACCTTTTACGATGTCATTTCATTGGCACAAGAAAACAATTTTGTTCCTATTGCATCGCATTCAAATTCTTTTTCTGTTTGTAATCACCACAGAAATCTTTTAGATGAGCAATTCAAAATTCTTACTGATTTGGGCTCTGTTGTTGGGATTTGTCTTGCATCAGAGCATCTTGGCAAAGCACCTACAATTTACTCTGTTTTAGAGCATATTTTACATTATTTAAAGCTTGGGGGTGCAAGCTCTGTTGCGCTTGGATGTGATTTTGACGGAGTTTCTCATTTGCCATATGGAATAAATTCAATTGCAGATTTAGAAAGTCTTTATTCTCTTTTACTAACAGAGCTGGGAAAAGATTTAACCGATACTATTTTTTATAAAAATGCTTATTCGTTCTTAAAAAAACATTTGAAAGGAGATAATTATGTCAATATTTACAATGGCTGATTTGCATTTGTCACTTAGCGTTAATAAGCCAATGAATATTTTTGGTTCAAGATGGACTGACCATACTGAAAAAATCAGAAAAAACTGGTGTGCTATTGTAAATGATGATGACACTGTAATTATTCCTGGAGATATTTCTTGGGCTATTGACTACGATGAGGCAATTTTGGACTTTCAGTTTATTGAATCCTTGCCTGGCAAAAAGATTTTAGGAAAGGGCAACCACGACTACTGGTGGGGGACGATGTCTAAAAATCGTGCTTTTTGCGATAGTTTGGGGCTGAAAACCATTGATTTTTTATTCAATAATGCATACAAAGTGGAGAATTATATCATTTGTGGAACTCGTGGCTGGTATGTTGATGAAAAGCTTCAAGCTACTACAAACGATGTTGAATATACCAAAATTGTTGCCCGTGAGGCATCTCGATTAAGGACAAGCCTTGATGAAGCAAAAAAGCTTCAATCTGATAACGAACAGATTTTAGTGTTCTTTCACTTTCCTCCTGTTTTTAATGGCTTTGTTTGCGAGGAGCTTGTTGATATTTTAATAGAATATGGAATAAAAAATTGTTATTTTGGGCACATACATGGCTCTTATTCAATTAGTAAAACAACTGAATACAAGGGGATTTCATTCTCTCTTATTTCTGCGGATTATTTGAATTTTGTTCCTATGATTGTCATGCCGTTTGATTATTAAATAACATTTTTATACTTTTTTAAAAATCTTATTGACTTTTAATGTTGTTTTAATTATAATATATAAGAATAAATTTTAGAAAAACTTTGGAGGAATTCAAAAATGGCTTTAAAAAGCACAACAAAGGTTGATACTAACCTTTATGAAATCGAATTTGACGTTGATAAGGCAACCTTCGACGCCGCAATTGAAAAGGTTTACCGCAAGGAAGTAAAGAAAATAAATGTTCCTGGCTTCAGAAAAGGTAAAGCTCCACGTTCAATTATCGAAAAGATGTACGGTAAGGGTGTATTCTACGAGGATGCAATTAACGAAATCATCCCTGCAGCATACGAGGCAGCAATCAAGGAGGCTAACCTAACTGTTGTTAGCAGACCTGAATTTGATATTGTTACTATTGATGACAACGGTGTTGTTCTCAAGGCTAAGTTCTATGTTAAGCCTGAGGTTACATTAAAGGCTTACAAGGGTCTTAAGGCTACAAAGAGTGTTACTCCTGTTACTGATGAGGATGTTGATGCTGAAATTGAGCTTGCAAGAAAGCGTAATGGTAGAATTGTAGAGGTTACAGACCGTGCTGTTGAGGACGGAGACATTGCTGTAATTGACTACGAGGGCTTCTGCAACGGTGTTGCATTTGAAGGCGGAAAGGGCGAAAAATATAGCCTAAACATTGGTTCAAATAGCTTTATCCCAGGCTTTGAGGCACAAGTAATTGGTCACAACGTTGGTGAAAGCTTTGAAATCAACGTTACATTCCCTACCGAATATCACTCTGAGGAGCTTGCTGGTAAGGAAGCTGTATTTAAGATTTATATTCACGAGATTAAGAAGAATGAGCTTCCAGAGCTTGATGATGAGTTTGCAAAGGACGTTAGCGAATTTGATACTCTTGACGAGTACAAGGCTGACATCAGAGCTAAGCTTGTAGCTAAGAACGAAAAGGCTGCTGAAAATTCAGTTGAGGAGCAGCTTATCAATGCTCTTCTTGAAAATCTTGAAGCTGACATCCCTGCTCCAATGATTGAGGCAGAGGCTGAAAATCTTGTTCGTGATTTTGATTCCAGACTTCGTATGCAAGGTCTTGACCTTAATACATACTGCAAGTACACAGGTCAAACACTTGAACAGCTTCGTGAGCAAAACATGCCAATGGCTGAAAGACAGGTTAAGACTCGTCTTGCTCTTGAAAAGATTGTTGAGCTTGAGGGTATTGTTGCTTCTGATGAAGAGGCTGAGGAGGAATACTCAAAGATGGCAAATGCTTATGGTATGGACGTTGAGAACGTTAAGAAATACATCGAGGTTGACGCTATAAAGGCTGATATTTGCGTAAAGAAGGCTGTTGACTTCGTAAAGGCAAATGCTGATATTACTGTTGAATAATTAAATTGTTTATAAGGAGGATCACACTATGGCATATGTTCCATATGTTGTTGAACACACCAGTAATGGTGATCGCACACACGATCTATTTTCTAGACTATTAAAGGACAGAATTGTTCTTCTTTGTGAGGATGTAAACTACCAATCAGCACAAATTATTGTTGGTGAGCTTCTCTATCTTGAGGCTGAGGATCCAGATAAAGATATTCATTTCTATATCAACAGCCCAGGCGGAAGCGTAAGCGATGGTCTTGCTATTTATGATACAATGAACTTCATCAAGTGTGATGTTTCTACTACTTGTATCGGTATGGCAGCAAGTATGGGTGCTTTCCTTCTTTCAAGCGGTGCTAAGGGTAAAAGATATGCTCTTCCAAATGCTGAGGTTATGATTCACCAACCACTAGGTGGTACTCAAGGTCAAGCAAGTGATATTAAGATTGCTGCTGAGCATATTTTAAGAACTAAGGCTAAGCTAAATAAAATTATGGCTGAAAACTGTGGTAGAACAGTTGAAGAGCTAGAGGCAGCAACTGACCGTGACAACTGGTTAACTGCTCAACAGGCTCTTGATTTCGGTCTTATTGACAAAATAATTGATAAGAGAGTGTAATTTAACCAATGAGAAAATGTTCTTTTTGTGGTAGGCACGAGAAGGATGCAGAATTTTTAATTCCTGCACCTGACCACAGTGCTTTTATATGCAATCATTGTGTTGAGCTGTGCCAACAGGTTTTAGACGAGTACGATGATAGTATGACTGAACAATCCACCACAATGGACCTATCTTCTCTTCCAACTCCAAAATCTATAAAGGATATGCTTGACCAATATGTTATTGGACAAGAAAATGCTAAGATTACTCTTTCTGTTGCTGTTTATAATCATTACAAAAGATTAAAATATAATGAAAGCAACTCCAAAAAGGATGATGTTGAAATTCAAAAAAGCAACATTTTACTAGTTGGTCCTACTGGTGTTGGAAAAACTTATCTTGCTCAAACGCTAGCTAAGGCTCTTGATGTTCCCTTTGCTATTGCTGACGCTACTACTCTAACTGAAGCAGGTTACGTTGGTGAGGACGTTGAAAATATTCTTTTAAGACTTATTCAAGCTGCAAATTTTGATATTAAAAAGGCTGAAAAGGGTATTATTTATATCGACGAGATTGATAAAATATCAAGAAAAAGCGAAAATCGTTCAATCACAAGAGATGTATCAGGTGAGGGCGTTCAACAGGCACTTTTAAAAATTCTTGAGGGCACTGTTGCAAATGTTCCTCCACAGGGTGGCAGAAAGCATCCAAATCAAGAGTATTTAAGAATTGACACTAAAAATATTCTCTTCATTTGCGGTGGAGCCTTTGATGGTATTAAATCCATAATTGAGGCTCGTAAGGGTAAGCAGCTTATGGGCTTTGGTGGCAAGGTTAGCTCTAAAAAGGATGAGGAAAAGGTTAACGCATACAACGATGTTATAGCTCACGATATTGTAAAATATGGTATTATTCCTGAGCTAGTTGGCCGTTTACCATTGATTGTTGGACTTCAAGACCTAGACAGAGATGCTCTTGTAGCAATTCTCTCTAAGCCTAAAAATTCTATCATTAAGCAATACAAAAAGCTATTTGAGATGGACGGAGTTGAGCTTGAATTTACAAGAGATGCACTAAACGCTATTGCTGACAAGGCAATTGAAAGAAAAATCGGTGCTCGTGGACTTCGCTCTATCATTGAGGAGATTATGACCGAGGTAATGTTTGAGATTCCTTCAAACAAAAAAATCAAAAAGGTCATTATCAACAAGGGCTGTGTAACAAAAAATACCAAGCCTATTTATGTAACTGAATAAAATGAAAATCGACTTGAATTTCAAGTCGATTTTTTGTTTTTAATAATAAAAAGAAAAAACGATGCAAAAAAGCATCGTTTTGGTCTGAGTAGCGGGATTTGAACCCACGGCCTCAACCACCCCAAGGTTG
>JAZQHJ010000117.1:0-12886 GCA_045540515.1 Eubacteriales bacterium | reverse complement strand
TAAAGAGATTCCTCAAGATAAACAACATCGTTGCCATCTTCATCGGTAACAAGCTCAAACTTCTTTTTGAAGATTCGCTTCTCACTCAACGTGATTGAATTCTTTACAATGATAAAACACACAAACTTGGTTACGATGTTTGGGTTACCAACTCGTGTCTCATAGATAAACTGCGTAGAAGGAAGGAAGGTGATTGTAACACCATCATCCTCATTGAAGTTTACCAAACCGGCAACTCGCTTACCAATGAAACAGTCCTTAGCAGCCTTAATCAAAGCTTCCTCAAACTTATTGGCATCCAAAATCGTTTTGACCAAGTCGTTCATGATAGTCAATGCATTCTTTGCATCTTCAGTAATCTTACCGACATCGCCCTTAGGCTCAACCGTAATATCAGGTGGCTCAGCAAAGAGGAATCTCGCTTCCTTATTGATGAGGGAAGCAGCCATCTTATAATTAAGCTTGGCAGGTACATAGTCACCATTTGTTCCCTCTACCGTAAAGCTTGCACCTTTCTTATACACCTTATAGTATTTACAGATTTCAGTCAGCTCGTCCAAAGTGTCCTTGGCACCACCGGTGATTTCTGCATTTATCAATGCATAAGGAATACGGTTGAAAGCAGTCAAGATTTCTGTACTATTTTCGGCCGCTTGGACCTTAGCCTCTTCACTAGCCATCTTCCATTACCTCCTTAGATTTTCGTTACATAATCCAAACTAATCCAGCCTGCACCAGACTTGAGCTTACCCCACTTAGAAGCACCAGCTCCACTGGACTCTGCAACGATAGTGTAAACACCAACAGGAATGAATCCATTCTTTCCATAGTTAGTGCCGGGACCCTTTCTAATGTAGAGGTCCTTAATCTTAACCCTTACAGTGTAGGGCTTGAATGTTTCAGGTTCCTTGGTAGCCGTAGTCTTAACCACAGTCAAATAATCTGCATGAATAGGACTACAGATGGAGTTCTTACCATCAGTAGACTTATCAATCACGACTCTGTTACCAGAAACTTCCTTGACAATCCACTGCTTATTCCTTACCCACGTAGGAACTGCCTTGCCAGAGTAGTAAGTAGCACCAGACTTAATCTTAACTACATCGCCTTCCTTGATAGAAGTTGTAGCAGGTTCAACCTTCGGCTCTTCCTTTTCCTCAGGCTTAGTAGCAACTGCACCACCAAGTCTCTTGGTTACCTCATTTGCAAGGTCATCCATTCTCTCATACATCCAGTCACCAGGGCAACTCTTAGCTGCAAACCAACGATGCACAGTAAGCACCATCTCATTGGCAGCCGGCTTGTAATTGAGAGACTTGTTCTTGTCACCAAACCAAAGCAATTTAGTCTTACCATATCTCCTACAGATGTCCTCACACAAGTCAATGAGCCTGTTGTAAGTGATAGTAGGAAATGCGTAAGGGTGACTTGCATCAGAAGCACATTCAATGGTGATTGCTCTATTGTCGTTATCAGCATTAGAGCTGCACCAACTTCTGTCCTTTTCATCAACACTCAGACCAATGACACCATCAGAACCAACCACATAGTTGGCCGAGCAATCACGGTCAGTCGTTGCAAAGTAATCACATCCCTTTTTCGCAGTCCAAAGACCAACGATACAGTGAGGAGTGATTCGTGTAATGTCATACTTACGATTCTTAGTCTTTTTAGGACTAATGTTCGTGTAGCCTACCAAAGGACTATTCGTAAATCCCACTTTCGTTTCCTCCTTTCCCTCGGTAGTTGTGGTACCAACCAACTGCTTCATAAGCTCTTCACCAAAAGCAGCTCGTTTAACCTTAACGGATTCGGACTGGTCAGCAGGTCTCTCATACTGAGTAAGCACCACATCAGATGCCTCTCTAACAGACTTAGCATTCTTAAGCACATTCCATACAGTAGGATAACTTGCCATAAGCTCACCAATCATGAATGCAACCTGCATTGTCTCATCACCAATTGAGCTGCCATAAGCTTCCTTGTACTTAAGCAAGTTCTGCTTGCGTGACCAATATGTCCATTGTGCCAAGCCGTAGCCAGCACTGTCTCTTACGAAGTTCGTGTAGCTGCCATCATCAACAGCTTTAGTGTACTCAGCATCCGTCATACCAAACTTCTTAGAATATGTATTCTGAAGATTGTTGGCTTGCAGATTCGATTCAGCCTTTAGGTTGCCCATAAGACCAAACACACCAAAGTCATTGCCGATAGCTTGCTTTAGTTGCTTGTAAATGCTCTCAGCTGACATGACTTAGCCCTCCTTGTTCTTACCTGTAATCTGGGCAATCGCCTGAACAACCTTATCATAGCCAACCATAGCGCACAGCCAAGACAGGAAACACAGAGCAATAATCATCACGATGTACTGAGCATTCACAGTTACAGTAAACATGATAGCATAAATAATGGCAATAGCAACTGCCAGAACGATAGCTACCACAGCAGCCACAATGTTCGCCTTTCTTGCCTCACCGTTGGTAAACATCTTCTTGATTGCTTCCACAGTGAGCGTAGTCAGAATAGAACATGCAAGCAGCATCATCAGAAAAATCTCGATAGTCATTATCCTTTTCCTCCTTCCTCGTTATTTGATTCCCTTTCCTTTTGGTCCTCTTTATCCCATTCCCTTTGTGTTTTCTTATCCTTGTTCGTCCTTATCCATCCACAGATTCCACACTCACCAATGGTAGCTGCAATGACTGCACATGCATAAGTCTCAGGAATAGCACCACAAAGCTTGAACATCTCCAACATCTGGTAGTTAAACCAGACAAAGAACAATCCAACACAAATAAGCACGATGTTCAATGTACCTATTTTGCCAATCCATTCCTTTACTCTCTTGAAGATGCTCTTTCGTTCTCGTCTCCTTCGAACTGTCATAAAGCACCTCCATCAACCAGCTTTACTATTGAAGTCCTTCTGCTTAACATCAGCGACAGTCACTGTATCAAGAGCATACCAAATAGCTGAGAAGCTGTGAGGGTCAATATTGAACTGGTCATAAATCACATTACCTTTTGCATCTTTCTTGTAAGTCAAGTCCTTAAGCTCACGAATGACGTTCTTACATTTAGGACTGACCACAATCTTTCTGAATCGTTTTACCTTACGAGTATTAGACAATCTCGAACCTGCAAACTTATTCCTGCAACCACGAATCTTGAATCCGTTCTGCCTGTAGTAAGTGATTGCTTTTGGGTCCTCATTATCTGCCACAATCGTCTTAGCATAACCTGCATTATTCAGGTCATTCAATCGTTTCCTTAGAGCTTGCATCTCTGGCTGATTAGCAAACACATCGTCTGTTACATGGTTCATGTAGATTTCATCCCATATATAAAGCACGGAGTTTTTCAAATCAACACTCATACACACAACAGCATTGAAGGATTCCTCAAAACCAAAGTCAAATCCAAAGTACTGATTCTCAGGACCAAGCTTAGCAATAGCTGCTTTGAACTTGCCCTTATCATGAGCCACCAAGAACTGAGGCAATACTCTTGTACCTGTAGCACCGAATCTTCCCCAACGAGCAACCATATACAAAGGATAGTCGTAGTCCTTGAGCTGGTCAAGTCTCTTAAGATATTGCCAAGGCAGCCAAGGATTGTCATCCGGTGTACTATGATGGAAGTATGTACCATTATGGATTATGCATCTCTTCTCATAGAACTTCTTCTCATCGACCATTACATGTTCTTGGCCTTCATCATCCAGTCTTACAAAGAAATGTCTATACACCCAATTGTCTCTTCCGATAGGGTTACAGCTTAAGATGAAGTGCATGCTTACGTTTGGTGTACGGATACGACCAAGCAACTCTTTGTAACCTTCATACTTAATCTCAGAACACTCTTCCAACCAGACAATAGAAACACCATTGATAGACTTTACCTTTTCAGGCTTGTCCATTCCCTTAAAGATTATCTGACTGCCATTCTTGAACCTGAACCTTAGTGGGCTCTTAAGTGCCAAGACTTTGTTTTGCCTTTGCTTGAACTCTTTAGGGTCAGTAGTCAATAGACCCATATCATCAAGTATCTCGGCAATCAAGTCATAGCAAGATTCCTGAATAGTATCAAACACCTCTCTAATGACCAATGCTTTTCTCTTCTCCTCTAAGAGCTTTAGGATTATCTTGAATGCAATATGATACGACTTACCTGAACCATACCCACCAATTAGTAAGTATCTCTCGTAGTCCCAATCAAATAGAAAGTCCTCAAATGCCGGGCTGACTGCTTTTGTAATCTTCATAGCTTAGTCCTCCCATTCTTCATCTTCGTCTTCCCAATCATCAGGCCAATAGTCCAGGTCCTCATCGTTTGCTTCAGACTCCACTTTAGTCGACAGCTTTTGAGAGCCCTCACTCTTAGCTTGAGCCTTTTTCTTGGCAGCTTCAGCTTGCTCTTCCTCTGTCATACTTCTAATTTCAATCGACTGATTTACTTCATCTTGCCACTCTTCATCTACTGTATCATCATGCTGAGCGTTTGGCTTAGTCGACTGACTTGCTCTCGTTACTGTCACCTGAATCTTTGTATCTTCTTCATCAAGCTCAATGAGGTTGTCTCTATTCTTCTTCCACTTATTAGGAAGTCTGTTATACAACCAACACTGAATAGCTGATACATTAGGCGCTTGTTCTCTATCGGTCACCTCTTTAACTGTTTCAACTACCTTACCATAACGCATTGTAGTAGTGACCTTTACCTCTTTTGTTTTATACCCTAAAGCAGACTTAAGCAATGCATTTTCTACTTTATAGTCAATTATCTCTCGGCCTCTCTTAAGGGCCTCATCAAACTCTGGATATTGAGCTCTCCAACCACGAAGAGTAGATACCGCAATGCCGATTCTGTTTGCAATATCCTGGAAAGTATATCCGTCTCTTGCCCAGCACTCAATCAGCATCAGATTGTCTTCTTCCAACCACTCAGTGGCGATGCACTCATTTTTAGTTTTCTTTTCTGACGCCATTTGATTGCGTTCTCCTTTCCTCCAAAATAGAACAAAGCCTGGAGTATCTCATCCAAGCTCGTTCCTCTATAACAATTTGGTTTGCTTACGCTTTACCTTATTTTAATGCCGCCATAGCTTTGGTCATCAGTTTGCCAACATACTGTCTCTGAACTGCAATCTTACCTGCAGCCTTTGTGAAGCTAATCATGTCTGTGTAAGACTTAGTTGCCTCATCAATATCAGGACATCTCAATGCAGTGTATTCAGCACCGAACTCTTCATCCATTTCCTGCATCTTAGCACATACAGAATCAATGTACTCAGCAGCTTTGGATTCCTCAACATTCTTAACTGTGATGGTGATGTATCTGTAAGCTTCCTTACGAGTTTCACCAACCTCAACGAATGCTCTCTGAATACGCATTGCCTTTTCCTTCTTGGATTCTTTGGCTTCCTTCTTAACCTGCTTTGCAGCCTTTTTCTCATTCTCAATTTTCTCGATTGCTTCAATGAGCTGTGCCTTAGTCATATCCCAACGACCAGCAATATTCATTTCCTTAGCAACCTCACGTAATTCCTTAACACTCATTTCATTGATTTTCTTCATCACTTTGTCCTCCTGAACTTTTAATTTGATTTTTAGTTTGCGGTTAGGTTCATTCCTTAACCTTGATTATATTATACCACAAACATTTAGGTTTGTACACCCTTTTCTTAAAAGTTTTTGAAGTTTTTGCAATTTATTTTTGACAGTATCAAACTGATGGCATAAGGAATTATCTTCAGATGTCCCAGGATGTCCCTGGATTTATCCATTTTGATTTATATGGATTTATATTATAATTACCAAAGAATCAATCTGGAGTCATTCTGGTTAATCCTGGGATTATCTAATTACTTACCGTAAATATCTTCATTCCTGTAATCAGACAGGCTTCGGATTCTTGGTCTTGGCTGATGGTCTTCCTCAAAATCAACAGGTTCAGCAGACCAACTGAACTTGCCTTTCTTACCATTGGTATTCCTTTTGGTGATTGTTACCTTGAACAACCTTCTACACCACTGGCATTTCTGAGGTTCGTGAATTGACTTAGCTGTCGTTACATTACCACATGTAGGACACTCAATCTGTTTGTACATCATGATGATTTGCCTCCCAATATCCGCAAGGCTTAAATTCAGGGCAACCACCTCTATACTCACACATAGGCTTAAGGAAGTCCTTAAACTCAGGATTCGTCTTGCATACCTCAATGCAGATATGAGTCATCACAAATCGTGTAGTAGCATCAGCCTGACCACACAGTCTGCGTCTTGCCATGAACATAAGCTGTTCTGCATTTACTTCAATAATATGGCTGACCATAGCATTCTGAGGTGCAAGCTCTCTGTCGTAGTTTGTCTGCCTATCATTACGCTGGGACTGAACGTAATGCTCAATACCAATTTTATGACGAACCAGATGCACTGACACAAAATACGGGATAGTCAGTCGAATGGTAAACATCAAAGTCCTGATAGGTGAATGCTCAGCTTTCAGAATCTGATGCTTCCAATTATCCGTTATCTCTGTTCCGGCATACTTCTTACCGACAGTGTTAAGTGCCAGCATTTTACAACGTTCCCAGTCTTCCTTTTCAGGATGTCTAAGAATCTCGATTTTCATATCATAAGCCATGATTCTTTCTCCTTCTTTGTTCATTTCTTCTTTGAGCATTTGCTTGCTTTTTAGCTATGTATTGCTTTTCCAAAGTGATATACTTATCAAGGTCTTTGGCTTTTCTTGAGTATACAGTCTCAATGTGAGTGTTCTCATTCCACACCTCAACCTTGATACCAGTACATAGCTCACCTTTTGCTTTTCTTGCAGAAGAAGTGACGAGGAGGTTTTTACGCCTCCTGCAGTCACACACCACAAACGTATTGTATTTAGCCATTACTTATAAAACCTCAATCCATCTGATTCATATAGAAACTCAAGATTCCTACTGTGCCAGTTATCTTCATCAGCACATGATTCAAAGTAGAGTGCACCACCAGAATAATCATAGACTGCTTCCATAACTACCTGTACAGCTTCCCAACAATCATCGTTAGGCTCCACCCGATTCCATCGTCCATTTGCAATGGGGGTGAACTGATAAACTCCATTGTACTCTTGAAAGATAACATCTTCAATTGTATCAGGAAACTCATCAGACCATACACGATTTAGCACAGTCATAATGACCAAAGTCTTAGTCTGAATGTTGCAGCCTTCAGCTTCTGCCATAGCAATCTTTGCCAGCAGGTAACTATCCTCGTAACCCCAGTCTTTTGAATATGTAAACTTAGGACACATAGGAATGACTGTCTCAGCTTTGACTTCATCCTCTTGAGTATCTACTTGAATTGTAGGAACAGGCTGAGGTCTCGTGGTCTCATGTTGAGATTCAACAATATCCTCAGAATTTTCCATACACTTACCAACTGCACCACACAAAGCAATCATCATAATAAATAGGCAGATGATGACGTGATAGATAAGATTCTGGCATGTTGCCCTTTCCAGATTCCTTTGACGAATACGTCTTTGCTTTTCAATTTGCGCTCTTCTCATCTTTCTTTCCTCCGTTATTCTTAACACTCTCAATCGAGGTTCATTCTCATTTGAAAACCAGTAGTGATAGGACATTCATCACAAATTCCATAACTACAAGCTATGCCCTCTTCAGAGCAACGTCTAAGGATTTCATTATGTTCCCTAAACTGCTCAAGCTTTAACTTATCTTCCTCTTCGATAGCGGCTACCTCTTCAGCCAGCTTATCTTCAAGTTCCTTTTGCTCCTGCAACTTCTTGGCCTCTGCCTGCTTCTTGCTGATAATCATCAACTGCTTCCAATACTTTTGCATTTTGTTGCGTGATTTAGCAAGTTCACCTTTTGTAAGCGCCTTACCGGCTTTTATCTTTTTCGCAATGTCACCCATTTCCTTGGCATCAATCTTACTGAATCCGATACAGTTATCTTCAATGCTTTCACCTTTGTTCTTTTCCTCATCAGTCTGATTATCATACACCAATACAATAGATTTGAGCAATGCTTGGTCGTTTGTTTTTAAGAGGTCTTTAAGATATGCCTCCCACTGTTTTTGGCTGGTAAAATATTCCCACGCTGCCATTAGTATATTGCCTCCAATCTTTTGTTATTCCCAGAAGTTCCAGATTGACCCCAGATTGATTTTTATTTATAAGGTATATTTCCTTACCTTTATTCTTAAAAATTAAATCTGGGACAATCTGGATAACTCTGTTTTTATAGTAGGCCTTTTCGTTCAAGCCAATCCTCAAGGTCGGCAAGATACAGAATCAATTCCTGTACACGCTTATTCTCAATGGACACTTCACCATAGTCATCAACCTGAGTGAATCTCTTATCAGGTACCGGAATTGTGTGACCTTTGCCAATCTTATTAGCATAAGAACGAAGGTAGTAAATAATCACACATACAATAATAGGAATGAACAATTCAGAACCAACTGCAACCTGACCTCTGTCAGCACAAGCTTTTTGGCCGATGAAGTACATCACATAAGGCAGAATCAAATTGAGCAGCCATGCGAAGTTTCTCAGGTTATGTGTGATGAAATATGCAATAGCTCGTACAATATCAAGAATGATTTCGAGCGTAATTCTGATGAATCTCTTCATTTGTTATTCCTCCAATCGCTTTCTAAGCATCTCTTTGTAGTAGTCTTTCTTTATATTTATCTTTTGTTCAAGCCTATTTTGAAAACCTAAAGCACTGCATCTACTGCAATGTGTGTCCTCATTTATGAAGAAGCTGTGATGCATCTCTCTGCAGCATGCGCAATGCTGAGTCATTACATCTTGCTCTCCATCTTGAACAGCGAACAAATGCATGGTAATAGTTGGAAATTCAGCTTTGTCGTCCTTTACAAACTGCACATGAACGTTTATGAATTCAGCTTTACTCAGTACATTCGTCGAATACCACTTCACAGCCGATAGGTACGCCGATTTCATAGTATCGGCTGTGAATGATTTTTTATAGAACTCTCTTGAGTACTTAATCATAGTTAACACCTTCCTTTGCTTTGAGTGATTCCTCTTTAGCCAGCTTATCAACCAGCTCATTGAAGGTGTTACCAGCATGTCCCTTAATCTTGATGATTTTTATGTAAACACCAAGCGACTTTGCTTTGTTACGTAAGAACGCAAGTTGTTCCCACAAGTCTCTATTCTTGACGTCATCGTTTTTAGTTGTCTTCCAATTGTTTTGCTGCCACTTATCTATCCAACCATTATTGATAGAGTTAACAACGTATGCGCTGTCTGAGTACAACTCATATTCAACGTCAGTCTTAGGTTTCTTACTCAGCACCTTCGTATATGCCTCAATAACAGCTCTAAGCTCCATACGATTGTTTGTGGTCATCTTCTCATTACCACTAATCGTCTTACACTTGTCAGCTGTATTGAATACTGCAGCCCAACCACCAGGGCCCGGATTTTCTGAGCAAGCACCGTCAGTAAAAATCCTTACTTTCACCGGCCTTCCTCCTTAGTTCCAATCGTCTTCGTCATCCTGTTCCTTTTCAGCGTCAACCTTTCGAGCAATACGCTCACGCTGCTTTTCTTCTTTAGTCATTGTCTTAATGGGAATGCTGCCAGACTTGACTTCAGAATACATCTTAATTGCGAGCTTAGCAAATACTTCGTACAAACACATACCGTATACAGTGCCAAGCCATTTGTGGTCCGTGGTTGTCTTAACACCAATGGAGTAAATACCAAGAATAGGTTCATGATAAGACATGGTCATCCACTGTGGTGTAATCTCATACTTTTGACACAACACACGAATAAGCTTTTCAATAGCTTCCAAAGGAACAAACTCATCTGAGTATTTAGAAAGTGGTTTGATTTTCGTCAACACCTTCTGAATTATCTCTTGACTTTCTTCTTTTCTATAGTCAAGGTTAAGAATCTGTTCTGTTTTCATTTGTACCTCCTAAATTGAGTAAAGGCTGGACACATGCCTCATAAACACATGCCCAGCCTATGTCTACCTATTGAGGCGGATTCATATATTGACTGAACATTAAATGTCCCAGTCGTCATCATCCTCAGATTCAGCTTCGGCCTTCTTAGCAGCCTTTGCCTTGCCACCCTTTGCAGCAGGCTTAGTTGCCTTCTTCTCTTCCTTCTTAGGAGTCTCAGCCTCTTCGTCACCCCAGTCCTCGTCATCGGACTCAGCTTCAGTAGCTTCAGCTTTTGCAGCATCATCCTTAACCAGGAGGTCAACGTAGTACTTAGCAGGCTTCTTAGGAGCAGCCTTAATCTTACGAGCCTTACACTCCTTGAAGAGCTCCATAGCGGACTTACCTTCGTAAGCGTTTTCAGACTCAGTAGCTTCGTCCTCAGCCTCATCCTCTGCATCCTCAGATGCACCACCGAAAGCCTGCTTACAAGCTTCGATGAGGTCAGCCTTCTTAGTAGACTTAGCGAGCTTACGCTTACCAGCCTTACCAAGGATGTCCCAGAGCTGCTTAGCACTCATATTCTCATTCCACTCAGCACCACCATCAGTTGCATCCTCAGTTGCAGCTTCGGTAGCCTCGTCTTCAGTGTCGTCCTCATCGGAACCGGATTCAGTGATACCAGCCTTGATAGCGGTATTCACCTTGTTTGCAGTGAGGTAATCAGGCATGTAACCCATAAGGTCAACAAACTCCTCACCAGCCTTTGCAGCAACTACTGCAATCTTGTGTGCAAGAACAGGATAACGACGACCGATGTCAGTGATTGCCTCCATGTCCTTACCCGCTGCGATAATCGCAACTGCCTCATTGAAAGTATAATTCTTTGCCATTTTGATTTCTCCTTTTCTGATTTTGATTTTTGATTGATGATTTTTCCTGAACTCAGGACTTATCTTCCGAATGCGGTTTAGGCTGAGGATTCCTTAACCACCTCTTGAATATATTATACCACGAAACTTTTGATTTGTACATAGGTTTTTGAAAACTTTTTGAACTTTTTGCAAAATATTTTCAAGTTATTTCCTATTTTACTCGTCCCAAGCTTCATTATCTGCAGAATTTTCTTCCGAAATTTTAATCGCAAGATTTACTGCATCACGAAGGTTGTAAAGTCCATGAATGTCTTCCACATGGAATGCACCCTTCATAAAGACCGAAGTGGTCTTGTCGTTTTCCTTGGCCTCAAGCTGCTGGGCAATAGTGAATCCACCCTTGGAACAGCTGGACACCACAATATTACGGGAATCGGTTACCTTAGCTCTGGAAAGCTCATGGTATTCGATTTTACTCTTCGCCATCGTCTGTTTCCTCCATTTCATCTGTTTCAATATCAGCCTCCATAAGAACCACAAATTCCTTATTCTCATCTGTGTTCAAAGGAAGCAGGTTCAGATTGTCCATTTCAATGTAGTCATTCAGACCATTGAACTTGATAGTAGATTCACCATCACCATCAATGACAATCTGCTTTACCCTGAAGAAGCCCAACTTCATAGGCTTACCACCAGGAACCTTAGCTTTGATGTTCACATCATTGTTGAGCATCTGCATAAGCTTGATTGTATTAGGCAACTCAGAATACTGAGCTTTAAGTGTGAAGTTTACCGAACCATTTGCCGATAAGCTGTGGCCACCATACTTCACGACTTCTTTAACTTTTACGTTCATCATGTAGCTGACCTCTTTTCTTTCTTGAACTTTCGTTCATTCTCTCTTTGAAACTGTTCACGTGCTTTTGAGCTTGATTTGATTGTTCGCTTTGGTATTGCGACCATATCTTCATGCTCACTTAAATCTACACCTACGAATGCATTTGCACTGGTGTATTCTCCTGTCTCGATGTATTGAGCTGCTTCACAAAGCATATCCGGTTTAACTAACAGGTAAACCTCATTGGATTGCAGAAATTGAATCGCAAACACAGGTAGTTTGTGAGCAACGGCTGCATTGTAGCTTAACACATCCAAGTCCTTTTTATGTATTCTTATACTCTCAGCATCGGTTGACTTAAGCTGACAAATAACATTATCAGACTGACCGTCTTCCTTTTCCACCCAACCGGAACCTGAGTTCTTTGTGGGCTTAAGACCAAGGGATTCCATCACCTCAGCTTCATTCTTTCTGTAGAACTTACCTGACCTCTTAATTGCCATACCTACATACCTCTAAGAATCTCACCAAGAGCAAAGTCATAGCCTGACTTGGTTTGAATCTCTTCCTTAAGGTATAGCTGAAAGTACTTAAGACCAGTAGCTGCAATCAAGCCAATCGGCAAACCAGACTTAGGCATGATGTAGTCGAAGCTGTACACCTGACTATCAGCATCTCTTGTTCTATCAAGTACTATGGTCATATACCACTCATTGTCCTGAGCACCAGGTCTGAATCGTGCTTCGAACTGTGGCTTACCTTTTTCATCCTTCAGAATGTAGTCAAAACCTACACACTGCTTACCACTGTAAATTCTATTCTCTAAATCCTTTAATTCCAGCATTTATCTGCTCCTTTCTCTCTTTTAGTGAAGTATGCTCCTTCCACGACTTATGAACATGATATGCAATGTTTGTAAGATACTCCCTATCATACTTTGTAAGACGTGATGGAATATCAAAGCCTGTTGAACCATCGAAGTCATACATTGCATAGTAGTAAGTTGACTTTCTAAACTCAGCAGGGTCACATGCTCTTTGCAATGCAACCAACTGTCGAGATATGCTGTCGTAATAAGCATCTGACACACAACTCTCATCGTGTTCATAATACATAATCGAGTAAACGATAATGCGTCGTTGTAGGTAACTAATCTTAGTTGAATCAGACCAGTATATGCATGGGCACTTACTGAAGTCTATCATTTACTCACCTCCAAAGTTC
>JAZQHJ010000116.1:0-9587 GCA_045540515.1 Eubacteriales bacterium | reverse complement strand
GACCGCTTGGCCTCCGACTTACAGGAGTTGCAGTGTTAAAGCCCTCAGGCTCAGCTTCGTAATAGGTGTTAAAGCTATCTGCAAAGAATAAGCCGTATCCACTGTCTGCGTTGTCACTTATACGGAAAAATACATTCTTACCCTTAAACGATGACAAGTCCGCCTTATAAGCAATAAGAGTACAGCCACTCTTTAATTCGTTAGTGTATTCTGCCCATAATCCGTTATAATAACGAACAAGAATTTCCTTTGTTTCTGCGTCAACAACATCTACATAGACATAATTGCCGTCCTTCATTGCACCAACCTTAAAGGTAATAAATCCAGAGCCACCGACTGTGAAGACTGAGCTTGTTAAAGTACCAACAGCGCTCTCCTCTGCCCCCGATGTATATGCGGAGAACATTTTTTCTCCATCCATACCGAACAAATATCCTTTTCCGTCATTTTCCCATTCATTTACCCAGTAGCTTGTATCTGTGCTTACATCGCCTATATTGCCAACCTTATCCCAACCAGTTAAGCCGTCCTCAAAGCCACCGTTTGCAAGTCTGTATGAGGTAGTATCTCTCATAGCAAGCTTGTAGGTGTACATAACACTCTTTTGTTCTCCGTTTAGCTCATAAGAAACGGTTACAGCTATAGCTTCATAAGTAACAGCCTCTGTGTAGCTACCAAGGGTAAAGGTATAAAGTGAGTCGGTAAGTGGGATGCTTGCTCCACCATAATTAACAAGATAGCTGATTTCAAGATTAGCTGCATTATCTACGTTTTCAGACAAATCTAGAATAATCTCATTTTTGTTTTCAAGTGTGTATAAGTCGTATCCCTTAACAACCTCAGCCTCCAACACAGTAGGTGTTAGGTCTCTAGTAACCTTAATAGTCAACTCAACTGTCAGCTTAAGAGTACCGTCATAATAAGCATCAACTGATACAGTTACATCAGTTTCCTCGCTTACCTCACCTGCTGTAACAGTAAATTTACCATCAGAAAGTGCACCTAGTGTTATAGCATTGTTATTTACTTTAATATCATAGGCAATTTTGCTTAAGCCATTAACATTAATATAATCAGCTAAAACAATTTCCCTACTGTTTCCTGTGGTTAATTTAAATGTCTTGTTTGCATTCTCGATTTCTTCAATAGGTCTTACAGTAAGTGCAAGGCGTGCCTCAGACAATTCTTTTACTATTCTGTCAACTGTCGCCTGATCAACTGTAGTGTTGCTTACTAGTGCCTTCGCTTCTGCAAGCTTTTCAATGTATGCATTATATGAAGCCTCGGTGTAATCGCCCTGCTCAGTTATTTCTAAAGCAATTTCAGCATTAAGCTCATCCTTGTTTGCTAAAAGATTTTCCGCTAAAACTGCATTTTCAGGAACTGAATCCTCAGATGAATAGTAGGTGATAAGCTCATCAAAGAAAACAACACCCCAGCCAGATGATGCGTGATCGTGAATAACAAATCTGATTTCCTGACCGCTAAACTCCTCAAGGCTTACCTTGTATGTTACAAAGTTAGCAAGGAATACTGTATTACCTATCATTTCGCGTCTTTGTTCAACGGAGAAATCTCCCGCTGGGAAATCCGCGAATTTGGTGTTGCGATAAATTGCCAATACATCACCGTTCTTATTTTCGATAGTGATATATACATTTTGGTTACCTGCACCACCAAGCATATAAGTAGCATATTGGCTCTTTACAGTAAAATAAGGTGATGCCAAGGTGCCTTGTGATGCTTCGTCAGCTCCGTCTGCATAGGATGAGAAATAACTACCTATGTTGTTCATAGCAAAGCCCTCACCCCAGAAGGTAGTCTTATTATCGATACCGCCAAATGGGCTCTTGCCTACGGTACCTGTTAATGTCCAACCGTCTAATCCGTTTTCAAAGCCACCGTTTGCAATTCCATATACACCTGTATCTCTTATTGCAAGCTTATAGGTGTATTCTAATGTTACTTCTTCTCCATTTACTGTACAAGAAGCAGTTACAGTAAAGGCTTCGTAAACAAACTCATCGGTATAGCTACCGAGGGTAAAGGTATAAAGTGAACCCTCTGTAGTTAACAGATTATCTCCACATTTTACGGAATATGTAATATCTACATTGCCAGGATTGTGTATATTTTCGGAAAAGTCAAGAATAATATTCTCCTTATTTTCCAGTGTAAGAAGGTCATACTTCTTAACAACCTCATCGTTCTTTAATGTAGGCTTTACATCATCAGAAATATGAACCGATAATTCAACCTTAAGCTTTTCAACACCGTCATAGCAAGCAATTATTGATACTGTAAGGTCAGTTGGCTTTCTTATTTCGCCTGCGGTGATAGTGAATTTACCGTCAGCAACCTGGCTAATTGATACAACCGCATTGCTTGTTTTAACCGTATATGTGATTTTGCTTAAGCCATTAGTATTAATGTAATCAGCTAAAGCAATTTCCTTACTTTCGTTAGGAATTAAAGTAAATGCCTTATTTCCACCCTCAACCTCTTCAATTTGTCTTATAGCAAGAGCAAGGCGCGCTTCCTTTAAAGCTGTTACAATACCGTCAACCTCTTCTTGAGTAGCTTCGTTATTATTAGCGATTGCTTTTGCTTCAGCAAGCTTTGCAGTATATACATTATATGAGGCGGTGGTATAATCGCCCTGCTCGGTTACTTCCAAGGCAATTTCTGCATTAAGAGCGGTTTTGTCTGCTAAATCAATGTCCTTATCAGAATCTCCGCAGCCAATAGCCGCAAATCCCAAAACAAAGACAATTAAGATTGCAATTAAACCTTTTATTACAAATAATCTCTTCATTTTATTATGTTCACCTAATTTGTTTTTTTATTAAGTTGCTAGTAGTTTTTATTTATGCTCCCCATCAAGTGCGATGGGGAGCACTTTTTAGTTAATTATGTGAATGCTTTTAGAAAATTACTGAATTGCCTCAATAAATCCTTCTGGTGCCTCTTCAAGATTTACTCTGAAATCATCAATTACGAAGCAACCATAGTCACCAGTTGAATTGTCAACTACTCTAAAGAAGCAATCTGCTGTTTCACCCTGATACTGATAATAGTATGCGTTCATTCTGGTGTTAACCTTGCCCTCAGCATCGTTATAGAATGTAGTAATTACGGTACCATCTGCCTTGCAAAGCTGAATATATACATCGTGGTTAGAAACATTACCTGCACCACCAAATCTAAATGATACATAAGAATTCTGCTTTAAAATGAAGTTAGAGCTTTCGATATTACCCTTAGCGCCTTCAACATTTACTACGCCACCTTCTCCGTTAAAGAATGCAAAGCTGAATAGATATTCGCCGTCCTTGTTATCATCGTTTTTGGTGTACCAGCCTTCGTTGATTTCGTTGTTGATAACCTCACCGAGATTATCACCATTCTGCTTCCATCCATCCTTACCTGATTCAAAGCTACCGTTTACAATATTATACTTTACATCAATTGCAGTCATACCCTCTGGAATGCTTGTGTAATATGTAACAACATTATCAAAGGATACGCAACCCCAATCGCTAGTTGCATTATCTACAACCTGAATTCTAAGAGTTCTGCCAATATAAGCGGAAAGATCTGCTACATATTTTACAAGAACTGCATCATTTCTTGCCTGTTGACGATATCTTACTAGAATTTCGCCTGTGGTAGCATCTATTACCTGAACATAGCAGTGTGCATTACCACCACCAAGCATATAGGTAATATATCCGTTGCCACCAAGCTCAAATGTAGAGCTGGTAAGCACACCAGTATTTCCCTCTCTACCGTTGCCTGCACCGAAGTCCTCAACGCCACTGTAAAGGAACTCTCCGTCCTTACCGTAAGCTACATTACTGAAGAATGCATCAGCATTTGTTACTTGACCTGGCTCACCATTATTCCACCAGCCACGAACATCACCCATTTCAAAGCCACCATTAAATACATCGTAAATGGTTCCAGAGATCTCATAGCTTACAGGAGTTGCTTGGTTAAAGCCATCTGGCTCAGTTACATAATATGTATTGAAGCTGTCTGCGAAGAATAATCCGTAATTGCTATCTGCGTTATCGCTAATGCGGAAGAATACCTCTTTGCCCATAAATGCAGATAAATCTGCCTTGTAGGCAACTAGAGTACAGCCACTCTTTACATCATTAGTAGTTTCTGCCCAAAGTCCATTGTAATAACGAGCAAGAATTTCTTTTGTTTCGGCATCAACAACATCTATATAAACATAGTTGCCGTCCTTCATTGCGCCAACCTTGAAGGTAACAAAGCCTGAGCCACCAACGATGAAGCTAGAGCTTGTAAGTGTACCAACAGCGCTCTCCATAGCGCCCGGTGCATAAGCTGAGAACATATACTCTCCATCCTTGCCAAATGCATAGCCATTACCATCATTTTCGTTTGTCCAATAGCTTGAATCTGTGCTTATATTACCGATATTGCCAACGAGCTTCCAACCGTCTAAGCCGTTCTCGAAGCCACCGTTTACAAGAATAAATGGAGTAGGATCAATCTCTTTAAATATAGGACTTACAACCTCAACAACACCTGAAGCAGTGAAGCTGAGCTCAACTGTCTTTTCATCACCGTTGTCAATAATGCTCCAACCACAGAGCTCTGAGCCTGTAGGAGCTGTACCGTTCCAAACAGGAGTGATATCAATATTAGATGCGGAAGCAAATACATAATTGCTACCATTAAGCTTGATATCAGCATTATTGGTTGAAACTATAGTAGAATTGGTTACTAGCTTGTCAGCATTTACATTAAGAGCAATCTGTGCAGCCTCACCATATGCAAGGAGAGATTCATAAAGATTTCTGTATTCAGTAGTTAAATTGCTATTGGTATAAAGCATAGCATAAATGAACTGTGCTACACTGCATGTACGGTCATGTTCAACCTGAACACCGTCAACATATGAGCTGAAGGTAACAGTCTGTGCAAGGTCGTACGCTGCGATACCTTCAGTGATTACCCAAACGCCATAATCGTTGGTATTGTAGTATGTGGCGTCCTTAGTAACGCCGTTAAGCTCGTAGGAAACAACCACATCACCGTTTTTAATTTCTTCTTCTGTTGCATCAACTACAACACGGATAGCTATCTTATCGCCGTAAGCAATAGAGATGCCGCCAAATTTACCTGTTGAGGCATCGTCCTGTGCCGCAACTGCGATAGTCAAAACAGAACCAATGAGAAGCGCAAGGGAAAGTACAAGAACTATAATTTTAGCATAATTAAGCTTTTTCATTTCTTTTTTTCCTTTCATAAATTTGTGTGCAAGACAATCTTACCAGTTTCCGAGAAAATTGTCGTCCGCTATAAATCCACCAGGAACATTGCTAGGTGGCGTGCTAGGAGTAGTACCTGGAGCATCGCCAGGTAAGGTACCGCTAGAGGCAGTAACAATATCGTTACATTCAACCGCGATAATTTCCAGCTTCGGAGTAATATATGAGGTTATTTTATCGTTTTTCATGTCTTCTCCTTTCTTAAGAAATTTTTGATTCTATTTTATTTAAATTTTGCTTTCAATAAGAGATGACTCGGGTAGGTCATCAATTGAGCTGTAATGTGTAATAAAGCTATCTACCGCAAGGCAACCCCAAGCATCTGAAGCGTTATCTACAACTCTAATGTAAACACTTCTGCCCATAAGCTCAGTTAAATCTGCCTTAAACAAGAACATACTGCCCTCGTTAGAGTCTGCATTATCGTTGTGATATTTTGCTACTGCCTGATTGGTGGTGGAATCAACTATCTCAATATAGCATTCCTGATTGTAGCCGCCTCCTAATTTAAAGGTTATGAAGCCACAGCCACCAACAGTAAAGGTTTGGCTTGTAAGAGTTCCCTGTGCTGCTTCCATGCTGCCCATAACGTCCTCAATGCCTGTAAATAGGAATCTGCCGTCCTTGTTGTAAGGCTTGTCAGCATTCTTCCAGAAAACCTCCTGCTCTGACAAATAGCCCATTGCGGTTTCGCCACTTGTTGTAGTAAGTGTCCAGCCTGTTAGATCGCCAGACTCAAAGTCGCCATTTAAAACCTGATAGGGATCATTTTCACCAAGAACAGTGCTTGGTAATTCGCCTGGCTTAATATCCACAGCAAGATTAGCCTCTGCGGGAACGCCAGCCATTTCCTTATAGTAGGTTACGAAGCTATCTACTGTTATCAAGCCCCAGTTGCTAGTGGAATTATCCACTACGCGTATTTTTAAGCTTCTGCCCATAAATGCGGAAAGGTCTGCTTTATACCAAACCATATTTGCAAGATTGCTTCCGTTGTTGATTATGCCAGTGCCCTTATCATTAAATAGCTTGTTAGCATAGCGTGCAAGCTCTTCTCCAGTTTCAGCATCTATTATTGATATATAGCACTCAAGTGGATTTCCACCACCACCAAGAAGGAAGCTGATATATCCACTGCCTCCAACGGTAAATGCTGAGCTTGTTAGAGTTCCCTTATATGATTCAAGGATACCTGCACCCTCGTTTACAATACCTGAGAACAAATATGCACCCTTTTTGTTGTATGGGAAATTCTCTGCCCACCAGCCTGAAGCGTTTGTTACTTGACCAATTTTCTCTCCCTCAAGCATCCAACCAGTAAGGTCTCCTGTTTCAAAGCCACCATTTACTATCTGATATTCACTGTCAATCATAATATCAGAATCGTACTTAGCTAAAAATGACTCACTGTCTATCCATAATGGCTTTTCCTCCCAGTATGTTTGAACGCTATCTAATGTGATACAGCCTAATTCATCACCAGAGGTATTAGAATCTACCACCTCAATAAACATCGTTTCTCCAATATATGCGGAAAAATCTGCATAATACTGAACTAAATTTAAAAGCCTCATACCATTTTGAACGTATGAGAATTGGAAGTTCCAGAATTTGAAGTTGGAATATCTTGCGACCTCGACAGCCTCATCACCCTGCTTTACCATAAATCTTATGTATGTCTTGCTGTTATCAGCACAGCCACCAAGCTTATAGGAAATATAGCCAGAGCCACCCAAAACGAATTCAGAGGAACGCATAACGCCTGTCGCAGAAGGCATATATTTTCCATAATGATAATTTCCATCACGGGAGTATGTTATATTTTCATTCCACCAAACACTTTCGCTGTTTACACCCTCGTTTGAGAAGGCGTCACCTTCAATAATTGTCCAGCCTGCAAGAGAGCCTAGCTCAAAGCCACCGTTTTTAATTTCGTGAACGGATGGAGCCTCTGTTTTATCCTCATAATCTGTTACCTTAGTAAAGAAATTTCCTTCAGCTTGAGGCTCAGCGCCATCGCCAATTCTTATATCATCTACTGCGATATAACCATAGTAATAGCTTTCGTCGTTATCTACTACTCTAATGTAAACCTCTTTGCCTGCATATTCAGACAAATCTAAATAATATTCATAAAAATTGTCGGTATTATATACGCCCACGGCATATCTTTCTGGAATTATGTATTCTTCTGTATGCTCGTGGAAGTATTCATTTGTCTGCATTGCGATAAGCTTATCGTTCTCTGCTAAATAAAATCCAACAAAGCAGAGTCTTTCCTTTGCCTTTAGAGGTGCACCTGTACCCTTGCCAACGGTAAGAGCTCCACCTGCTAGCTTTAGGCTAACCGTACCATCCTCAGGAACAATAAAGCTAGTTGAACGAATAGCACCTGTTCTTGCTCCCGAATATTTACCGTGATAGCCCTTTCCTGTAAGGTACCAGTTACCTGTTTGGTTAATTGATAAAATGTTGTTGTTTGCATCATTCTCAAACATAAAGCTTTTTTGAGAAGAAATGCAATCATCATCAAAAGCATCACCGTACTCGATTGTCCAGCCGGATAGGTCAGCTGATTCAAATCCACCGTTTATTATGGACTGAGTACCCTTCTCTTCGGGCTGAGGCTCTGTCTCCTTATCTTTACAGGCAACCAAGCCAAAGGACAAAAGTATTACACATAAAATACTTAAAAATACAATTATTATTTTACGCATATAGCCCTCCTCTATTCACCCAAATTTCCCATATTACCGTAGTAAGGAGGTGTTGTTGTATCGCTATAAGCTGAGCCCATGCGATTAATCTCAAGCTCGGTGAATATGATATTTGCGTTGTTATCAAAAATTCTTAAATAATCAGAATCGCCGTATTTAGGATAAATTCTTGTTGTAAAGCTAATAACTCCATCAATATAAACCTCCAGCATAGAACGGTCTATTAATATTGTTATTTCATATTCGTTTTTAACACAATTCCATGTATGGCTTGGCTGACGGTTAACATAGTCGAGTAGTGACGATTGAATTCTTTCTACTAGAACACCACCATTAAAAAATCTAATTTCAGTTCTTTCTGTCCTTCCATCAACAACATTAGGATTGTATCTTAAGAAAATACCAGCAGAATATTCTGGACTTGTAGGGTCAAGCTCAATTTTTGCCTTAATTTCAAGCATATCGCCTCGAATGTCAGCAATATCCTTATTGATTTCATCAGCAGTTTTTCCAGCACCCTCATAATAGTATAGTGTTTCTTCTCTTAATACTTCTATTTCCTTGACAGGCTCACGAATAACATCTGTGCCATTATCTGCAAGCCAAAGCTCAAGTGGAATTGCAAAGTTGTGCGCCCAGCCTGCAGTATAGTTTTGTGCAGTGCCTGCATCCTTACCCTGAGCAATAGCGTAAATAATGGTTCTTCCCTGCTCGTAGCTTGTTTTACCAGCCGCAATATCCTCCTCTGAAAGGAAGCAGAAGCCGTTTTGACCAGTATATACACCTCTGCCCAAATCAAATAGCTTTGGTTTATCATCATCTGCAATAAATCTGCAGGTTTCTTTATCAAATGTTCCTATCCAATAATAGCACTCAACGGTGTAGCCATCTACCGTATACTGAGGACAATCGAACAGGATGTATTTTGTCTGTGAGCCATCCTTAGTGCTGATTGGAAACATTACTACACACTCCCAATGTGCACCCTGCTCAGGATATCTGTTATAATCACATTGATAGAGGTATCCACGATGATTCCACTCTCTCATATTCTCGGATGTGTAAATAACTGCCGAGCCTCCAGCATCAGGTATTGATGTGGAAACCATCATATAATAAACACCATCATCATACCAAACAAAAGGATCACGGAACTGCTCTCTTTCTCCTTGAGAGTTGTCACTAGGCTGAGTAATAACCAGCTTATCCTCCACTACCCAATCAACAAGATATGGATCGTTAGGGTCCTTTGCGTGAGCAAAGGCAATATTCTGACCCGTCCAAGTAGTTGTGTTTGTGCCTGCAGTTATAGCGAGCCAAGGTGTACCATCTGGTCCTATACAAGCACCACCAGTCCAAATACCCTCAGGGCAAATGCCAGCGGTAGGAACAACAGCATCCTTAACATATTTCCAATGAACCATATCCTCACTTACTATGTGCGCCCAGCGTATCTGCGACCAATAAGGTCCTGCTGGGTTGTGCTGATAGAATACGTGATAAGTCGGATCGTAGCCATGTCGTTCTGTGAGCCAAGGAGTTGGGGAAACATGTTGTCTTCCTA
>JAZQHJ010000115.1:0-8839 GCA_045540515.1 Eubacteriales bacterium | reverse complement strand
CATGTTTCCCCAACTCCTTGGCTCACAGAACGACATGGCTACGATCCGACTTACAACACAGATGAAATCGTATCAAGCGACGTAATCGGTATGACATATGGCTCACTCTTCGATGCAACACAAACAATGGTTGCTAAGATTGATGACGACACATATCAAGTACAGGTTGTTTCATGGTATGACAATGAAAACAGCTACACAAGCCAAATGGTTCGTACAATTAAGTATTTCGCAGAAATCTAATTTAAAGCCAAAAATAAAAGCTCACGCAATTTGCGTGAGCTTTTTTCTTTAATAAAAACGGACTCAGACGAGTCCGTTTAATTACGTTCTTTTCCATGTACGTGGAGTAAACAAAATAAGCACAGGTAAAATTTCAAGTCTGCCAAGAAGCATTACAAGCGTAAGCACTATGGTGGAAAAATCATTGTATCCTGCAAAGCTTGAATAAGGACCAACGGCCTCAAAGCCGGGACCTATATTAGAAATACAGGAAAGTGAGGCAGAAAAGTTAGTGAAAAATCCGTGTGTACCTGCATCAACACCTGAATCTGTTGAAATCATAAAGCTAGTTCCATTTACTGGGTCAAAGGAAATTAGAAGCGTTGAAAGCATCAATACAAATAAATACATTGTAATGAATGCAAAAACATCATTTGTTGTCTTTTCCTCAAGCGTTTTTCCCTCAAACTTTGATTTAGGAACATATCTAGGATTTATAAGCTTTCTTACATTTACATAAGAGCCCTTTACAGCCATTACAATTCTTGACATCTTTATGCCACCAGCCGTTGAACCCGCCATTGCACCCGTAAACATAAGAATAACCAGCACAGCCTTTGCAATTTCTGGCCACATATTAAAGTTAGTAGTTGTATATCCTGTGGTTGTAATAATTGAGGAAACCTGAAACAGCGAGTGCCTGAATGATTCCTCAATTGTGTAAATTTCTTGCATTTTTGTGCAAAGAGATATAAAAACGATGGTAATAGAGGCGAATATAATCAAAAAGTAGGTTCTGAACTCCTCACTCTTTAATACATCCTTTATCTTACCTAATATAATAAGATAATATAAGCCAAAGTTACAACCAAATATAATCAAAAAAATAGAAATTACGTATTGTGAAAATGGAGAAAGTAGCTCTATGCTATTTGGAATAAAGCCAAATCCGCCAGTTCCTGCTGAGCCAAATGAGGCAAGAATACTATAAAAAATTCTATCCTTTTCATATGGAGCAGGGAGGATGCTTTTATCGCAAATAAGAATAATTATTTCGGCAACTGTTAAGCAAAGATAAATAAGATACAAAATTCTTGCAGTAACCTTCATTTTTGAGGTAATCTTACCAACCTTAGGACCAGGGCTCTCTGCACGAAGAAGGTGCATTGATGAGCCGTCGTTGCTTTCGGGAATAAAAATCAATACAAATACAAGTATTCCCATACCGCCAATCCAGTGTGAAAAGCTTCTCCAAAATAGGGAGGAATGAGAAAGAGCAGTAATGTCAGTAACAATGCTAGCTCCAGTTGTTGTAAAGCCCGACATCATTTCAAAGCATGCATCAACATAGCTTGGAATTTCTTTGTTGATAACAAACGGGATTGCACCAAAAAGAGTCATTATAATCCAAACAAGACCAACAAGTGCAAAGCCCTCCTTTTGATAAAGCGAGGCTCTTTTAAGCTTAGGAGCTTGTAAAAGCCATCCCAAAAGCATAAGTGCACAGATTGGAACTATAAAAGCAATCTTGTTTTTAAGTGGCTCTCTATAAATAAAGCTTACAATTAAAGGAAGAAGCATAAGAATGCTTTCCATAATCATAATCTTGCCAAGTATTCTACCAAGTAGCTTATAATTCATTTTTTCACCTATTCAAAAATATCATTTAAGTCATCAAAATCCTTGTGCGTAGTAACAACAACGACATTGTCACCAAGCAAAATAGTGGAATTACCGTCAGGAATGATAACCTCTTCATCACGTATAATACAAGCAATCAAGCAATCCTTTTTGGTTTTTAACTCCTTAAGAGGCTTGCCGTAAAACTTTTCCTCAGTTTTTGCAAGGAATTCAAGTGCCTCAACCTGCTCATTGACAAGTCTATAAACGGTTAAAACGTTACTTCCTCTCTTGTTAGAAAGTGCTCTTGTATAAGCAATAATTCTGTCAGCAACAATTCTTTTTGGAGAAACAGTGCTGTCAATTCCGAGCTCATCAAGCATATCATAAAGGTCGTCACTCTTGATTTGAGTAATAGTCTTTTTTACACCTAGCTTGTTTGCAAACATTGATACAATCATATTTTCCTCATCAATTGCAGTAAGAGCAACAAAGGCATCCATAGCCTCAAGTCCCTCCTCAACTAAAAGGTCGTGCTGAGTGCCGTTTCCATAAATAACAGTAACGTGTGAAAGTGCCTCAGCAAGCTCCTCGGCTCTCTTTAAATTGCTTTCAACAAGCTTAATATTGAATTTCTTTTTAGAAAGGTCTTTGGCAAGATAATACCCTGTTTTATCTCCTCCGATAATCATAACGTTTTTAATAGGAGAAACATCAAGCTTAACCTCAGAAATAAAGCTACTAAGCGTGCTTACGTCAGCGGTGAAATAAACGTTGTCCTCCTCCTTGAACATAAAATTACCATCAGGAATAATAACCTCGTCATCTCTTGTAACAGCACAAACAAGAACCTTTGTTCCAAGCTTTTTACCAAGAGAAATGAGAGTTTCACCAATCAATGCACAGCCAGGCTCAAGATTGATTTGGGCAAGCAAAGCCTTGCCCTTTGCAAAATACTCCATTTGATTTATAGAAGGAAGATTAATAAGATTAAAAATTTCCTCAGCAGTTTCCTTTTCAGGGTTGACAATCATAGAAATTCCAAGCTCGTCCTTCATTTCGTTGATTTGCTTACTATAATCTGGATTTCTAACCCTTGCAATAGTGTTTTTCACTCCTGCCTTCTTTGCAACAAGGCAAGAAAAAACATTGAGCTCATCGCTGTTGGTTAGCACAATAGCAAGGTCGGTATCGGCAATACCGGCCTCTAACTGAATATCAAGACAAGCGCCATTGCCAACAACACCAAAAACATCGTACCTCTCAATAAGAGACTCAACCTTGTCCTTGCTTTCGTCAACAATCGTTATGGTGTGCCCCATTTTAGAAAGGCTACGTAGAACGGTTCTGCCAATGGTTCCCATTCCAATAATTAAAATTTTCATAATTAATCTCCTTAATCAGAAAGGCATATAGATTATTATAACACTTTTAATATAAAAAGTGAATACCTTATTTTAAAAATTATTATAGTGGGTAACTCCTTGCGAAAAATGTCATATTATGTAAATGAGTGATAACATCACTCAGATAAGGAGAAATATAATGAATTTTGATAGAAGCATAAGAGGAACGCAAAGAGCTGATTATGAGCAATTTTCAGAATTTCTTGGACTTGGAAAAAGAGGAGCAAGAAAGGAAGAAAACCCTGTAAATTCAGACACTCCCCCTTGCAATTACTCGAAATCGCTAGCAATGGTTTATCCACAGAAGCAAGAATGGTGTGGAATATATGACCCTAACGTCGCACTGATAAATGGAACTATATTTGAAAGCCTAAATAAGCCATTTTACCCAACCCAGTGTGCGAAAAACAACACGGAGGGCTGTTTATGATAAGCAATAATTCAAGAGAAAAAATGCTAAGACAGGTTCAAGCCTATGATTTTGCACTATATGATACCATTTTGTATCTTGATGCTTATCCCGATTCAAGGGAGGCACTTAATGCATACAACAAATATTCAAAGCTCGCAAAAAGAGCAAGGGATGAATACGAGGCAAGGTTCGGACCAATAACCCCACCACAAGAGGTAAATAGCTGGAATTGGACACAGGGTCCATGGCCATGGCAAGAGATGAGAGGAGATAAATAATGTTTCAGTACGAGAAAAAGCTTCAATATCCTGTAAAAATCAAAAACCCAAATCCAAAATTTGCACAAATTATAGTTAGTCAGCTAGGTGGTCCGGACGGTGAGATAGGCGCTTCACTTAGATATTTAACTCAACGCTTTGCAATGCCATACGACAAGGTAGTGGGAATTTTAACCGATGTCGGAGTGGAGGAGCTGAATCACGTTGAAATGGTATCTTCGATACTGTATCAGCTAACAAGAAGCTTAACCCCTGACCAAATTGTAAAAAGTGGCTTCGACACCTATTTTGTTGACCATACAACAGGCATTTATCCTGTTGCCGCAAGCGGTTATCCATACACGGCAGCACAATTTCAATCAAAGGGAGATGTTCTTGCCGACCTACACGAGGACCTTGCCGCAGAGCAAAAGGCACGAGTAACCTATGACAACATTTTAAGGCTAGTTGATGACCCTGATGTTTGCGATGTAATTAAATTCCTACGAGCAAGAGAGGTAGTACACTATCAACGCTTCTGCGATGCACTTGGAATTGCACAGGATCAAATGAACTCACAAAACTTTTACGGCTACAATCCTGCCTTTGATAAGGTGAGAAAAAAATAATAAAATGCTCCATACGGAGCATTTTTCTTTTGTGCTGTAATAGGTTTTGTAAATGAAATTTTCATAGATTTGCTTGACATTAAAATATATGCATGCTATAATATAAAAAATATTTGCAGAGAACAAATGGGAGAATAGATATGAAAAAGAAAATTCTGCTAATTACAATAATGCTAATTGCATTATCTTGCTTACTCGCTATATCTGCAAGTGCCGCAAACTTCACATATGAAGGAGTCAATTATTCAACGGCAACAGATGAAGCGACGGGAGAAACAGTTGCAAAGCTTGCAGGAAACACGAGCATAACAACTGAGAATGTTGAGATTCCATCCTATGTAAAGGATGCGAATGGAACTGAATACAAGGTGGTTGCATTTTCTGGTGAAAACTTCAAGAAAAATGCCAATATAAAATCACTTGTAATTTCAAGCCAGTTTATTACCTCAATACCAGCATGGTGCTTCCAAAATATAGGCGCCACCACTATTACTATCAGCTCACCAATTGAAACCTTTGGAACAGGATGCTTCAATGGCTTGGCAAATCTTACAGAATTTAAAGTTAATTTATCAAGCACAACAATGGTACAACAAAAAGCCTTTTCATTTGGACAAAATAATGTAGTATGGATGGATTCGGACGGCAATCCAACAATCAATCTTTATAATTTGAAAACGATTGATAATTATGGATTTGTAAACTCAAGCCTTGGTAGTGTAAAAATTATATGGCCAAAGAAGCTTGATTCACTAGGTGGCTGGGCATTTGAAAATGCTAATTATTCGGGCGATGTATATTTGAATACAGAAAAAATTGGTTCAAACCCTTTCCAAGGAACACACGATATTAAGAAACTGATTTTTGGTCCTGATGTAACTGAAATTTCAGGCTTTGCAACCTATAATAATGCAACACCAAATATAAAAACAGTTGTATTTCTTTCGGACAGTGTAAACATATCAGCAAAGACTTTGTTTGAAAGATGGCATACCAATTTTGATTTTTATTACAATAGCTTCACTCTCACATATAACGATGCTGGAGCTTGCTTGCCTTGGACAACTCATAATATGTATGTAATCACTGAGCAGAGCTTTAGCTATGACAATGATTGTGAGCTTTCAATAGTTCTTTCTGCAACCTCTACACAAAAGAATGCTTCGGGAACACTTAAAAATCAAGATGCTCCACTTGTAGCAACAAATGTATCCTTAGGAAACGAATATCACCTTTACAAATCACAGGGCGTAGATTCTGAATATTGCCCACTTGGCTCAGTTGAGGGCTTTGAGTGCTCAAAATGCCATGATAGTATTGTTAAAATAGCAGAGGGAGTAACTCCTGTAAAGGGACACAATCATATTACTATACAAGAAATAACCTACGAAAATGGTTACGCAAAGGATGGTATTAAAATATATGCCTGTGCAAACGAGGGCTGTAGCTCAACTGTTAGCGAGGTAGCAAAGGCCTTGATTGAATATCTTGGCTACTCAATTAAAAACAACGGTTCAGCACTTTGCGTTGGTTATACGGTTGATAGAAATGCAATTTCAGAGCTTGAAGCAAAATACACCGATATAGAAATCAAGCTTGGCGCTGTGGCAACAATTCCAACTGCAGGTCAAGGCAGCGGCTCACCACTAAAAACAGACCTTACAGCTAACACCGATGAATATGAAAAGGTTCTATGTGCAGATTTGACTGACGGTGATTTTTATTCCTTGGATTTCAGAATAGTTGGAAACTTTGTTGAGCTTGGTGTATGCGATGTAGAAATTTTAATGTCTGCATATATTAGTGACGGAGAATCGCTTTACTATATTCAAAATGCTGATAAGGCAAACACAATTTATGCAATTACCTACAACCAAATTTTAGCAAAGCAATAACAATAAAACTAAAAGCGAGTTTCACACTCGCTTTTAATTATTTTATATTATGATATTAATGATTGACAAATTAAGCTTAAAGTGTTAAAATATATAAATATTATAGTCTTCGAAAGGAGATACATATGAAAAGCGCAGTAATAATTCCAAATTACTTAAAGGCAAACAGCGTTGAATTTTCCAAAATAGCAGAGGAACAGCTTAACGCAAGGGGCTATGAGGCGATAATTCTTGGCGATAATGAAAAAATGACCAAGGAGGCAGAATTTGCAATTGCCCTAGGTGGAGACGGAACTATAATAAGAGCCTGTAAACAGCTATATGGAACAGATATACCTGTTCTTGGCATCAACTTCGGACATCTTGGTTACTTAACGGAGTGTGGCCCTGAAAATGCAATTGAAGCAATAAATAAGCTTGCTAACAAGGATTATAAGATTGAAAATAGAATAATGATATGTGGTAGTGTTATACGTGGTGGCACGGAGGCATTTACCTTTACGGCACTAAATGAGGCAGCACTTAATCGCGCAACGCTTATGAGAGCCTTTAAAATGGAAATATCCGTAAATGGAAGGCTCACAAATACAGTTTTGGGAGATGGACTTATTGTAGCAACTCCAACTGGCTCAACCTCATATAATCTATCCGCAGGTGGACCTATTTTGACTCCGACTGCAAACAATATCGTAATTACACAAATTGCGCCAATTTACTTCCCAGGCTCACCACTTGTTACTGACGGCAATGATGAAATTGAGATAAGAATTTTGGTTGACAATACAGCAAAAAGCGGTAATGTTGCAATTGAAATAGACGGAAATGACAGCTTTAAGCTTCAAAGCGAGGACATAATCAAAATTAAACGTGCAGAGCACAATGCGAAAATTGCAAAGGTTACTGACACAAGCTTTTATCAAATTTTAAGAGAAAAGCTTTCAAAGGCAAATTTTGAAAGCTCAAGGTAGAAACAAGGTAGAGAAATGTTTAGAATAGTAAAAAAGGAAATACTTAATCAAACTGTAACCCTTATGGAAATCGAAGCTCCAATGGTGGCAAAAAAGGCTGAGCCTGGTCAATTCATAATTTTAAGAGTTGACGAAAATGGTGAAAGAATACCACTAACAGTTGCAGATTACGACAGAAATCAAGGCACTATTACAATTATTTTTCAAATAGTTGGTGCTACAACCAAAAAGCTAAATCAGCTAAATGAAGGCGATTGCTTGCACGATTTTGTTGGACCTCTTGGTAAGCCAACTCATACAGAGGGGCTCAAAAAGGTAGCCGTTGTTGGCGGTGGCGTGGGCTGTGCAATTGCTTACCCTGTGGCTAAAAAGCTACACTCTCTTGGCTGTGAGGTTCACGCAATTTGTGGATTTAGAACCAAGGATTTAGTAATATTAGAAAACGAATTTAAAAACGCATCAAGCAAATATGTTTTGGTAAGTGATGACGGTACAGCAGGAAGCAAGGGGCTTGTAACTGATGCGCTTAAAGCACTTATTGATAGTGGAGAAAAATATGATGAGGTAATCACCATAGGCCCATTGATTATGATGAAATTTGTGTGTGCGTTAACAAAGGAATACGGCATTAAAACCGTTGCCTCAATGAACCCAATTATGATTGATGGTACAGGAATGTGTGGTGGCTGTCGATTGACGGTTGGTGGCAAAATGGTTTTTGCTTGTGTTGACGGACCAGAATTTGACGGACATCAAATTGATTTTGATGAGGCTATGTCTCGTTCAAATATGTATGGTGAATTTGAACGCCATAGATATGAGCAGACGTGTAATCTTTTTAAGGAGGACAAATAATTATGCCAAATATGTCACTTAAAAAGAATCCAATGCCAGTTCAAGAGCCAAACGTAAGAAACAAGAACTTTGATGAGGTTGCTCTCGGATACACAGAGGAGCAGGCAATAAGCGAGGCAAAAAGATGCCTCAATTGCAAAAATATGCCATGCGTAAGTGGATGCCCTGTAAAGGTTCATATTCCACATTTTATTGCAAAGGTTGCACAGGGAAAATTCGAGGAGGCTTACGATATAATCTCAATTTCCTCATCCCTACCAGCTGTTTGTGGTCGTGTTTGCCCACAGGAGACTCAATGCGAGGGCAAGTGCGTAAGAGGAATAAAGGGTGAAAGCGTTGGTATCGGTCGTCTTGAACGCTTTGTTGCAGACTATCATAATGCAAGATGTAAGATTTGGCCACAGGAGATTGCCAAAAACGGACACAGGGTGGCAATAATAGGCTCTGGACCATCTGGACTTACCTGTGCCTCCGACCTTGTAAGAAAGGGCTATGACGTAACAATTTTTGAGGCTTTACATACACCTGGTGGAGTGCTAGTATATGGTATTCCTGAGTTCAGGCTACCAAAGGAA
>JAZQHJ010000114.1:0-7701 GCA_045540515.1 Eubacteriales bacterium | reverse complement strand
AGCCATGTCGTTCTGTGAGCCAAGGAGTTGGGGAAACATGTTGTCTTCCTAAGACCGCTTGGCCTCCGACTTCACCCTCCATTTTGTTATAGATTTCATCCATAACATAGCTTTGAACGAGTGGCTTTTGTTCAAGTAGCTTTTGATATGCTCTTTGCCATTCCTCCTCGGTTGCGTTATTTACATCAATTCCAAGAGCATACATTGCTGTTCCGAAGGCATCTCTTGGGTTGTTAAATTGTAGGATTTGACCTGCATATTTTTCATCCCAAAGGATTTCCCAGCCCTTTTCAAGGTCCTCCTTGTCCACCTTTTCGGTGTTGTAAACTATACCGATTACTCCATAGGTGTACATTACAGAGTACTTTGTTGTTGGGTCATTATCATAAAATGGGCTTTTGAATTGGTCCTCTATATTTTCAAAATTTGGAATTTTTGTAAGGTCCAGTGGCTGAATTAAGCCATCTGCTTTAAGTCTTTCTATCATATAATCAGATGGAATTATTACATCATAGCCACCTGCTCCGCTTTTGAGCTTTGCATAGAGATCCTCGTTGCTTGCATAGGTGGTATAGTTAACTCTTACATCAACATTTCCGCCAAGCTGCTCCTCATACCATTTTTCAAATTCCGCATTTGAATTATAGGAATCCTCGCTACCGTCCGATATGTATTCTCCCCAGTTGTAAACATTGATTGTTACAACCTCCTTGCCTGCGGTTACAAAGAATACTATTCCTGTTACTATAAGTATCAGGGCAAAAAATGTAATGACAACAATTTTTACTGTATTCTTTGCCTTTTGGCTCATTTGGCGCTTATTTTTGTTTGATACCATATTTGAAATTAGTAGCAAAACAAGAATTGATACAAATATAAGCGTTGAAAGCGCATACATATCTGGGGTAACACGCTTTTTAGTCATTGAATAGATACGAATTGGTAGGGTTTCGAAGCCACTTCCAATTGTAAAATAGCTAATAATGAAGTCATCAAGGGAAAGAGTAAATGCCATAATTAAGCCAGATACAATTCCTGGCATAATTTGAGGTAGCTCAACCTTGAAAAATGATTGCACAGGCGTACATCCAAGGTCAAGGGCTGCCTCAGGCAAGCTTTTATCCATTTGCTTAAATTTAGGCATTACGGACAGTATAACATATGGCAAGTTAAAGGTAATATGCGCAATCAATACTGTTCCAAAGCCGAGTGAGGTTTTTCCGCCAACTAAAACTCCTATAAAAACGAATAAAAGCATCATTGAAATACCAACAACGATTTCTGGAATTATCATTGGAATTTTTGTAACGGACATAGTTGCACTTTTAATATGCTTATTTTTCCACCTGTTTATACCATAGGCTGCCATTGTACCGATTATGGTTGCAATAAGCGCTGAAAGTATTGCAAGAACAAGTGTGTTTTTGAGTGCGTCAAGTGTTGCCGAATCGCTGAATAATTCTCTGTACCATTTTAGCGAAAATCCCTCAAAGGAGCTTGTGCTATTTGATGAGTTAAAGGAATAAAGAATCAGTACGGCAATTGGCATATAAAGGAACAAAAACACGAGGGACGTGTATATATTTCTGCCAAATTTTCTTGATTTCATATTACTACACCTCCGTCATCCTCGCCAGAATACCTGTTCATTATTGCCATGCTTATCATAATGATTATCATAAGCACAAGGGACATTGCTGCACCGAGATTGTAGTTATATGCGGTTTGGAATTGTCTTTCAATCGTATCTCCGATTAGGTCGAAGTTTCCTCCGCCTAGCTTTTGAGAAATGTAGAAGGTACTGATTGATGGAACAAATACCATTGTTACGCCAGAAATAATTCCCGATATGCTAAGTGGGAATACGACCTTAGTTATCACCTTGAAGTGGCTACATCCTAGGTCGGATGCGGCTTCAAGAAGTCTTGGGTCGATTTTACTCATTACAGAATGTAATGGAATTATCATATATGGTAGGTAGTTGTAAACCATACCTAAAATTACTGCACCAGAGGTGTTGATCATATGCACAGGATCTATGCCAACTGAGGTAAGAAGGCTATTTATTATGCCTGTATCCTCAAGAATTGCCATCCAAGAATATGTACGGATAAGGAAGTTAAGCCATTGTGGTAGCATAACAAGCATTACCAAAATTCTTTGGGTTTTAGCACTTGCCTTTGACATAAAATACGCAATAGGATATGCAATTATTAAGCAAATTACAGTTGCAAGGAACGCAAAGCAAAGCGACCTTAAAAAGATTTCTAGGTAGCTAGCCTGTGCTAGCTCTGTAATGTTTGAAAGGGTGAATTTGCCATCTCTATCGGTAAATGCATAGTAAGCAACAAAAAGGAGCGGTGCAATAATGAACAGCACTGCCCACACAACGTGAGGAGCTGCCATCATTCTTTGAAGTATGCCCTTTTTTGTCATTCTCTTACTCTTCCTCCTCTGTGCTTTCAACGTCGGAGAGCTTGTCCAGCTCGTCACTGAATGAGGAATAGTCACCGAACATATTTGAATATTCGGATTTTTTCATAATATGGATTGCATCTGGCTCAATGTATAAGCCGATTTTCTGCTTTGGCGCAACATAGTCAGTTGACTGAATCATCCACTTGAAATTGTTAATTGTTACTATAATTTCATAGTGTACGCCCTTGAAGGTAACAGAGTCAACGATACCGCATAGCATTCCCTTATCAGGTGCAACTACGTCCACGTCCTCCGGTCTTATTACTACGTCAACTGCCTCACCCTGTGCAAAGCCACTATCAAGACAGTCAAAAACATGTCCTGAGAATTTCGCCTTGTAGTCCTCAAGCATTATGCCGTCAACGATATTACTTTCGCCTATAAAGTCAGCAACAAATGCGTTCTGTGGCTCGTTGTAAATATCGGTTGGAGAGCCGATTTGCTGAATTTTACCATCCGCCATTACGACAACAGTATCGGACATACTAAGCGCTTCCTCTTGGTCGTGCGTTACATAAATAAATGTGATGCCCGTTTGTCTTTGTATATTTTTAAGCTCGTTTTGCATATCCTTACGTAGCTTTAAGTCAAGTGCGCCAAGAGGCTCATCAAGTAATAGAACCTTTGGCCTATTTATAAGAGCTCTTGCAATTGCAACTCTTTGCTGTTGACCACCCGAAAGAAGGTTTACATCCTTCTTTTCAAAGCCTCGTAGGTTTACCATTGCGAGCATTTCTTCAACTCGTTTATAAATTTCTTCTTCTGATACCTTGTTCAATCGAAGAGCAAAAGCAATGTTTTCATAAACATTAAGATGTGGAAACAATGCATACTTTTGGAAAACTGTATTTACGTGGCGCTTGTATGCTGGAACATCGTTTATCTTTGCACCGTCAAATATCACGTCTCCTGTATCCGGTGTAACAAATCCCGCAATTATGCGAAGAGTCGTGGTTTTACCACAACCAGAGGGTCCTAGAAGTGTCATAAATTCCTTTTCATGAACATCCAGGTTAATATGGTCAAGAATAATCTCGCCATCAAAGGATTTTGCTACATCCCTTAGCTCAATGATCTTTTTTTCGTTCATTTCTTTCCCCGTTCTTTCGTAGAGTCGATACGCACGGCAATAATCCTCTTTTATTGTCGAAAAAGCATATCAATTGCATTATAGCAAATAATTAAGCTTTGTGCAATAGCTACGGGCAAAAAATTATAAATTATTTATTATATAGAAAAGCAAAGCTGTACAAGGAGATAAACAGAAATTAAAAGCATTGAAGAATTTGCGTTGAAAACAAGTTGAAGATATACGCTTGCTAGCCATAGCAGAATTGCACAAAAAAACGACACTCTGTCGGATATTTTCTCTGCTTTTTGAGGTGAGAGGAATGCTAAAAGTGTTAATTTTAGAATTCTTCCTCCATCCAAAACGGACACGGGGTATAGGTTTACAAGTGCCAAGGAAAGGTTACATGCTACAAGAAAGGATAGCTGTTCGCCTCCTGATTTGTTGAGCATAAAGGCTGAAAATGCAAGAAATAGATTGCATAAAATCCCAGATATTGTTACTAAAAATTCTCTTTTGTAGGAGAGTGAATACATATCATAGCCTATTGCTAATTTAAACACTCCCACGGAGATTTTACGTATTTTACCCTTACAAAGCTTAGCTGATATTATGTGTCCTGCCTCGTGAAATAAGTATGACAGAGTCAAAAGGAAGGGGTGGGGCGATGCGCTTATTCCTATTAGTGAAAATGCTCCAACCAGTATAGCTATTGCCTTTTTTTGATTATTCAAGGCTTATCTCCTGCGTTTTCTCTTCAAATTCAGCTTGACACGTGTATGATTTTGATGGATTTCTGTATCCTTCTTGGCTTTTGGGCATCCCCATAGCTAGAGAAATATAAATAGCTATCATTGGTAGAATAAAGAAAATTATGCTAAGGTGGAGCCTTACTGCTTTTATGTACTTGCTTCGCTTGTGCTTTTTTGACCTCATAATACCCTCTTTTTCAAATGCGATATGATTTATTTATATTGATTTTGGGGCTCATTTATGATAGAATAAGATATATAGAATTTTTGAGGTGTATAATGATAAACAGACCTATTGCCGACAAGCTACGTCCTACCTCATTTGATGAAATTGCTGGGCAACAGCATCTTATTTCTAAAAATGGCGTAATTTATAAAATGGTTAGCTCTGGCAGAATTACCAACATGATTTTTTACGGTCCTCCTGGTACTGGAAAAACAACTGTTGCAAATATTATTGCAAAAAATTCAGGCATGGAGCTTTACAAGCTTAATGCAACAACTGCTACTATTGCCGATATTAAAAGCGTTATCGCTGAGACAAGCTCAATTTTTGGCTCAAACGGAATTTTACTCTATCTTGATGAAATTCAATATTTCAATAAAAAGCAACAGCAAACTCTACTTGAATTTATTGAGGACGGCAGAGTTACTCTTATTGCATCAACTACTGAAAATCCTTATTTTTACATTTATGATGCTCTTTTGTCTCGTTGTGCGGTTTTTGAGTTTAAGCATATTAGTGCAAAGGATATTGTTCCTGTTATGGCTCGTGCATTAAAGGTGCTCAATGAGGAGAATGGTACTACTAAGGTGGCAAATGATGATGCACTTGAATTTTTGGCATCCTGTGCTGGCGGTGATGTTCGTCACGCACTTACCCTTTTAGAGGGGGCTTACTATGCTTCCGATGATGAAATTACAATTGAGGTTGCCAAGGCATTTATCCCCTCTGTTTCTGTTGGACTTTTTGATAAGGATGGCGATGTGCATTACAGCTTACTAGGAGCCTTGCAAAAATCAATCCGTGGCTCGGACCCCGATGCTGCCGTTTTCTATCTTGCTAAGCTGATTGAGGGTGGAGACATTATATCTGCTTGTAGAAGATTACAGGTAATTGCCTCAGAGGACATTGGTCTTGCCTTTCCACAGGCTGGGCAAATTACATATGCTCTTTGTGAAACCGCAAGACAGCTTGGAATGCCAGAGGCAAGAATTCCTCTTGCAAATTGTGCAATTATGCTAGCAACTGCACCCAAGTCAAATTCAGCAGAGGCTGCTATTGATGCAGCACTTAGTGATATACATATGGGCAGAGGTACAGAATTTCCTGTTCATTTGCAAGCACCACTGTTTAAGGGCTATAAATATCCTCATAGCTATCCAAATCATTATGTTGAGCAACAATATCTGCCAAATGACTTGGTTGGTAAGCAATATTATGTTTACGGAGAGAATAAAAATGAACAGGCTGCGAAGGCTTATTGGGATAGCATTAAAAAGAAATAAAACAGGCGTGATTTAAAATCACGTCTTTTTTATGGTTTTATATATCATTTATGTTCATTTGTTCATATGTATAAATATAAATAATTACTTTTTTGTACGGTTTTATGTGTTTCTTTAGAGTTTAATTCCTTTTTTACAACGTGGTGTTGATTTTTTTGCTCTTTGGTGATAAAATTGTAATACAGTTTATTTTTGGAGTTAATTATGAAAATATCAAATAAAACACTTTCAAGGCTCATTAAGGGTGCTTGTTATTTTGAATTTAAAAACGGGTATCTTTTTTCTTATCGCTATTCAAGGGCACAAATTGAGCATATGTCACAGGACGGATATGACGCTTACTGGCTCAATAGAGCTCTTGTAAGTGGTCCGCAAAGAATTGAGCTTAAAACGGATGCTACGTCTATCAGCTTTGATTACAAGGCATCGGACTCACACATCAATGCAAATACAATTGATTTATATATTGATGGTGTACTTTGTTCAGTTTATCATATTGAAAGCAAATTAAAGGGCAAGGTTGAATTCACACTGCCCAAGGGTTACAAGGAGGTTGCAATTTATCTTCCCTGTGAGTGCACCCTTCAAATTAAAAATTTTACTTTTAATGGTAGCTATAAATCTGTAAAAAGGAAACGTACAAAGGTTTTGATTCTTGGTGATTCAATTACGCAAGGAGCAGGTCCTGCTATTTCAAGCCTTGCGTATGCTAATGGAATTGCAAGGGAGCTTGGGTATGACATTTTGGCACAGGGCATCGGCGGTTATAGATTTGAGCCTAATGATTTGATGCCAATTGATGGCTTTGTTCCAGACAAAATCATTGTTGCTCTTGGCACAAATTGGTGTGATTCTGCTGATTATGATTATGAGGCATTTGCAAGAAAATATTATCAAAGGGTCAATGAGGTTTTTGGCAAAATTCCTGTGCTTGTTATAACTCCACTTTGGAGAGGTAACGTTGAAAATTGGGATAGATTCATGTGGTGCATTGATATTATTAACGATGAATGCAAAAAGCATGATAATTTCAAGGTTGTAAACGGCTTTGAGCTTGTGCCTAATGTAAACGATTCATTTAGCGACAAGGTGCATCCTAATGCATTTGGCTCGCTTATGCTTACAAGGAATTTAGTTAAAGCGATTAAAAGGCTGGGATTTTAATAGATACATATATAGAACCTTTCAACATGGAAAGCTATTCTACCTTCCCACGTTGGAAGCTTCTTGGCTATTCTTTTTCTCTTAATTACTCAAACGCCGACACGACAAGAGAAAAAGAACCAAAAAGAGAACCGCGGGCTTGGTTATTATATTAAATCATTTTAATCAAATACAAAAAAAGCAAAGCCAACTGGCTTTGCTTTTGTTTTTTATTGGTTGTTTTTAAGTCTTGTTTAAGCTTTATAAAGAAAATAAGACAAGGCTCATTTAAAACGGAAGGCGATGGCAATCTTGCGATGTCGAGGTCTTGGTAAAGGAGCAACAATGTGCTTATTTTTCGACACGTCCTTCGCTATTTTCGGCTATATAAGCTAAATAGTGCTAGGCGTAACGGAACACACGGACGAAGGCTATCTTGTGATAGTCAAGGTCGTGTGCGAGTAACAACGACGCAATATGACGCTTATAAAGTCGAAAGCATGACGGCTTTGATTGTGTGCATCCTATTCTCCGCCTCTTTAAAGACGATTGACCTTTCACTTTCAAATACCTCGTCGGTTACCTCCATTGAGGTTCTGCCGAACTTTTCTCCCATTTCCTTGCCTACGCCTGTGTTTAGGTCGTGGTAGGCTGGTAGGCAGTGCATAAACACTGCATTTTTGTCCGCCTTGTTCATAAGGTCCATATTAACCTCGTATGGTGCAAGGTCGTTTATTCTTTCTTGCCATA
>JAZQHJ010000113.1:0-2437 GCA_045540515.1 Eubacteriales bacterium | reverse complement strand
CGCACAGCGGACACCTGAATGTATCCGCTAGTTCCTCAAATTTTGTACCCGGTGTAATATCCATCTCAGGTATACCCTCGTCTTCATCATAAACCCATCCGCACAGGTTACATACATATCTCATATTTCTCACCTCCGCTTATAGTGTTTGCAAAATACTGTAAAATATAAAGAAAGCCCCGATTTTACTCGGGGCTTTCTGGATTAATAATACACTACACCTTCGTTTAGGTCTGCGTAGCCGTCTTCGTAGCTTTCTAACAGCTCAATAGTATTAGCAAAGCTGTCGTTTATTTGAATGAAAAATTCTTTTTGTTCGTTTTTACTCCATCTGATATTAACATCAGTATAGTAAACACCCAAATCTTTTGCGTTTTCAAGGTCGTTTAGATAGGTGTCTATAAATTTATTAATATCTTTATACGAGAGATAATAGGCAGTGTAGTAATAATCAGAATTGTCATAGAACTCAAATCTCACATTTTTAGGGCTATCTTTCTTTAGTGCGTCTTTGAGCTCAGATAGATCAACCGTTTTCAGAATATCAAGTAACAGCTTCTCAAACTTTTCACCACTAACAGTATATGCTCTGCTCATTGTGTTGCCATTTTTGAGGTTATATTCAATATCAATATAATGTGTGCCCTCACTTGGCATTATATCAGGAGAGTATATTGTGCTCGAGAGAGTCTTTGTACCGGCTATACTATTTTCAGCATATATATGATATCCTTCTATACCATTATATCTTTCTGGGTTTGATTTGAATTCATCAATTATACTCTCGTGAAGTGCTATAGCAAGCTCTACATCTTCACCATCAAGTGTAATAGAATTGCTGTACATTGAGTTAACGTATACCTCAACAGATTCAACATTTGCTGCTTTTGGCACTCTTGTTTCAGCTTTTGTTATATCAGCATTTGTACATATTGCAGTCAGCGCAAGGCACAGCACGCCCACACCACCAAGTATCAACGACTGCTTTATTGTCTTAAAGCTACGGTGAGTAACAGCACCATATGCCACACTTGTCAGTAGTGCCATCAGAACAGCAAATATCCAGAATATAACGCCATAATTTACATCAAAAATAATGCCCAGTACAAAGGCTAATTCATACGACAACAGTACAGAAGACAGTATATATATGATTTTAAACGAATGTGCAGAGCCTGCCGATTCAGCTTTTCTGCGTTTGTATAGCATAATTGTTGCAAATATTACTATACCAATGATCACGACACTGTAGATAATTGATATAACATTACTTAAGTCAAATTTATATTCTCTGATATACTGCTGTGTGACTGTATCATAATGTCCGTTTGATACATAATCGCCCATGCTTATTGCTAAGTTATAAAACGGTGATAACCATTTTGCTATCTGTGTGCTGATGCTTGATGTATAGCCAAACATATAGTTTTCTAAAAAGCTGTTTATAATTTCAGGTATCACAAGCAAGGATATATTAACTATCGAGCATGATACAACAAAGTCAAACACAGACCCCGAGCATATCATAAAGAACAGCGACACAGCCCAGGTTGTTAGCACAAGCAGCACGTTGTACATCAGCAATACAAAGAACAACTCAAGACTTGCATTAATTTTGCTGTTAAATATTACAGTACCAAGCAGTACGCTGTAGCCGATGACTACAGGTATCGCAGTACATATCAGCGAAGACACAGCTCGTGATATCAGCAACTGGCTTCGTTTTAACGGTACAGCGTGGAATACATCACTTGATTTTTTGCTGTACAGGTACATAAAGTTAATCAGGTTGTATATTGCCACAAGCACACAGCTTGCAAATATCAGCAACATACAATAAGATTCTAATACATTATCAAAGTACAGCTTATCCCAGTACGAAAGCGTAGATATATCAACGCTTAGGTATCCCGGATATACTATCAGCGTAGCTATTACAGACAGTATCAGCAGACCGATATTCTGTCTTGTAGTAAACCACATCATTTTTGAAGTTCTGTTCAATTTAGTGGAGGATGTTTTTGACATCATAACCGATTACCTCCAATTCATAGATAAATATTTCCTCAATACTTGGGTCAATACATTCATAAAAAACAGGGCAGAGACTCTCTATGTAGTGCATTACTTGTTCTTTAGAACCTCTTGCAACAAGCTGATACAGCGAGCCTGTACGCTCTATCTTCATTACGTCAAGTTTGTCAAAAGCGCTCTCATCAGGAACATTTTCAAAAGCACATTGTACCTTTTGAATATTATTTTGTAGTGCTTCTGTATTGTTGTTGAATAACATCTCACCGTTGTGTATCAGTGCGAGGTGGTCTACTATATCCTCAAGCTCTCTTAGGTTATGCGATGCAATTATGACAGTCATACCGTACTTTTCAACACCATCAATAATAATGTTCGCAAGCACCTTTCGCATAACAACATCGAG
>JAZQHJ010000112.1:0-5422 GCA_045540515.1 Eubacteriales bacterium | reverse complement strand
ACGAACACCTTGACCACTCCTAGATCGAACATCTAACTTGTCCATAAAGGTTTGCATAACAACAAAGCCCATTCCACTTCGTTCGCCAGTTGTGTCAGTGGTAAATAAAGGAGCCATAGCTTTATTTACGTCTTCAATTCCGCATCCCTTATCCCTAATCTCAATTATCACCGTCCTGTCAGAAAAATATTTAGCTCCTATGTAAATAATTCCATCACTAAAACGATATCCGTGAACAATCGCATTAGTAACGGCTTCTGAAACAGCACATTTTATATCTGAAATTTCCTCGACCGTAGGATTTAGCTGTGCAATAAAAGAGGCAATGGCTTGTCTTGCAAGCCCTTCGTTTATTGACAATGACGGCAAGTACATTTTCATACTGTTTTTAGAACGCATTTTCACCATCCTCCTTGATTTCAATTATTCTTTCCATTCCTGCAAGCTCAAGTATTTTTTTCACCCTTCTGTTAGGATGATAAATAACAAACGAAGCATCAAGATCACGAGCAAGAGAATATCTTCCCATTATCAATCCTAGCCCAGACGAATCCATAAACGAAACCATGCTTAAATCCAAAACGACCTTTAGTGGCTTTTTTTCAAGCAATATTGAATCAATTTTTTCTCTTATCTTTTTTGCGTTATGGTGATCAATCTCACCATATATTTTAATCATTAAAACGTTGTTACTAAAGCTAACCTTAATGTTGTTACATCCTATCATATTTCACACTCCTTTTTCGTATTATAATATTTTGATAAAATTAAGCGTGTCAAAATAAGGCGAATAAAAATATTTTTTCATTGACAATAAGTGATAAATATTGACACTCTTACCGACTTATTGTATAATTATATTTAGTACATTCACTAGGAGTATTTATGGAAAAATCATTTTTACAAGTTGCTACTACCGAGTTCAATATTGCTGCAAAAAAAGAATATAGATTTTTTCAAATTACAGATATGCATTTATCTGCAATAGACGACCAAAGCACAGAGCTTGATTTAAATGACTACAAAAGATGCCATGCTCAATGGGACACCTTAAAATATGAATTTGCAGAGCAACACAATGAGATTTGTGATGAAAGGTATGATATTGAGCCTTACATAATATTTGAACAGCTATGCGATTATGCTGTAAGAAAAAAGGTTGATGCAATCATTTTTTCTGGAGATATTTTTGATCGTGTAACTGATAGCAATATAAGATACTTGAAAAGAATTTTAAAAAGCATTCCTATGCCGGTAGTATATTGCCCTGGAAATCACGAATATATGAGTGAAACAGTTAAAAATGTATATCAAAAGCATCGTTTAACGGAGCTTGTTGATGAAAGCGGTGTACAAGTTGTAGAATATGATGACTTTTTATTAGTTGCTTTTGACAATGGTAGCGACATAATTACCGATTATCAAGTAGAAAAGCTCGGTAAATTAATAAAAAAAGGCAAGAAAATTTTATTAGCCTTGCACAAGCCACTTTTGCTTGGCGAATTTGGCGACAAGCTTCTTGATAAAATAGGTTCATATTTCTTTATGGGAAAAGAAAATGATAGCGAAAACGCAAAAAGAATTGTTAGTCTTGTAAAGGAAAATGATAACCGTTTTATAGGTGTACTGTGTGGACACATTCACTCGGCATATGAGTATAAAATAACAGAAACATTGAAACAAATTTCAACATCCAGTGGATTGATAGGTGCTGGACGCGAGATAATTATAAAGTGAGGAAAATATGAAGCTAATACCAGAAGTAAAAGAAAAAAAGCAAGGTGTCAGAACTGAAATATCAGGATGCAAGTTTAAATTCCCCGCAAATTGCGACGAAAGATTGATAAACGCATCCAAGAAGATACCCGAGGGCAAAACTCTTGTAAACGTGCTTATTAACGGCGAAAACGGTGAAGAATACAAGATTTTGTTTGCTGATGAAATCACAATAGAAGCAAGTAGCACAAAAGGTGCATTTTATGCTATACAAACATTACGTCAAATTGTAAAGAATGGTTATTACGATGTGGAAGAGATTGTTGATTCTCCAGATTTTGAAACAAGAGGATTTTATTTTGATATTACAAGAGGAAGAATCCCAACTCTTGAAACTCTTAAAAATCTTGTTGATAATCTAGCATATTATAAAAACAATATGCTTCAGCTCTATGTAGAGCATGTTTTTCCATTTAAGGAATACAACGGGATATATCAAAGAACTGGATATATGACTGCTGAAGAAACAATTGAGTTAGATAAGTATTGTAAAGAAAATTTTGTTGAGCTAGTTCCATCTCTTTCTTGCTTTGGACATCTTTATGAGCTATTACAAAATAATTATAAAGAGTTATGTGAATATGAAAATTACGAGCCTAAAACCATTTATTGGTGCGAGAGAATGGGACATCATACAATTGACGTCTCTAATCCAAAAAGCATAGAGCTAATAAAGAGTCTTATCGATCAATATTCACCACTTTTTACAAGCAATAAGTTCAATATTTGCTGTGATGAAACATTTGATCTTTGCAATGGAAGAAACAAAGGCAAGGATAAGGCAAAAGAATATGTTGATTTTGTGAAAAAGATAATTGCTCACGTAAAATCTAAGGGAAAACAACCAATGATGTGGGGAGATATAATTTCTCAACATTCAGATCTAATACCAGAGCTTGATGAAGATTTAATTTATCTAAGCTGGGGATATGACCCTAATCCTTCACCAAACGCCATAAACAAAGTCAAAGAGGCAGGCAAGCCACAATATGTATGCCCTGGACTTAATAACTGGGCTAGCCTTATGGAGCTTACTCAAAGGTCAATTCCTAATATTACAAAAATGGCAGAGTTTGGATATAACGCAAACGCAATAGGAATGTTAACCACCTGTTGGGGAGATTATGGTCATACATCACCACTTGAGGCTTGCATGTACGGATTGATTTATTCTTGTGCTAAATCATGGAATGTTAGAGAAGAATATAAAAATTTTGATAGCTGTATCGATTTCTTACATTATGGATACGATGGAGCAGCAAGGCTAATAAAATCATTATCCGAATCACACAGAGTGAACTATTGGTGGGATTTATGTGCTCACTATTCAAATGCGAAATTCAATAATGAATTGATGAGAGCAAGAACACCTGATCCAGATACTTTAAATCAAGCATTTAACGAATGCGAAGAAATTATTCCATATTTAATGGCAACAAAATGGGAAAATGAAAATGCAAGAGAGGCAATGCTTGTGGTCGCTCAAGGAATTGAATATATGATTGCAATACTCCTTTCCATAAAATGTGGAGAAAAGTGTGGAGTAAATCTCAAAGACGTTGAGGCGTGGTTAAAGGACTATTCTGATATTTATTTAAAAGAAAGCAAAATGGGAGAGCTCAAGGATTTTATTTCAGTTATGTATCAGCTCGCAAATAAATACCTTGTATGATTATATGGAGTTAAAATACAAAAATATCAAAGAAATATTCATTAGTATTTTTGTCGGATTTTCAATAGGCTTATCTGTTATCGTTCCAGGAATTAGTGGATCATCCATTGCTATAATTTTAAAGGTATATGATAAGCTTATGTATGCATTCTCAAATATATTTAAAAGATTCAAAATTTGTTTTGTTTTTCTTTTGCCTATTTTATTAGGAATAATTATAGGATTTGCATTAGGATTTATTTTAGTTAAGATCCTTTTAGAAGCATTTCCATTTATAACAATATGCTTTTTTGTTGGCTTAATGGTTGGAACTTATCCAATTTTGTTTAAAGAAATAAAAGGGAATAAACCCAAACTTAAAAATTCTGTTTTGTTTGTTGTAGGAATTATTATTCCGTTGGCGATATCTTTGATTTCTTTGCAAACTTATACTAGCAACAGTTTAAGCGACATAAATTTAATGCATTATGTGTTGTTTTTAATAATTGGAGTTTTAATATCTTTAACACAATTAATTCCAGGTCTTAGTGCGACGGTATTACTAATGATATTTGGATATTATACAGCACTGATCAACGGAATAAATAGACAACTATTTTCATCACCTAAACTAATTCTTGTATATGTAATGCTAGTAATAGGATTTATAATAGGAATACTGCTGTTTTCAAAAGTTATAAATAAGGTGCTAGCATCATTCAGAAAGCAGTTTTTCTTTTTAATTTGTGGACTGTCATCGGGTTCAATAATATCTGTTTTTTGTGGAAGAGAATGTATAGAAATATATCAAAACTGGAATAAAGCCAATATATTCATAGATGTTTCTTTAGGAATGGTTGCTTTAATTATCGGTTTTACGATAACATTTTTGATTTATTTTCTTAACAAAAAGAAACAAAATACTACCGAAAAAAATATTAGCGAAAATTAGCAAAAAGGTATTGAATTATTCAAAAGTATATGCTATACTTAACAAGCAAACAAAAATCTTATCAAGAGTAACGGAGGGACAGGCCCTGCGAAGTTACGGCAACCTATCATTTTGACAAGGTGCCAATTCCGAGAGATGAGACTTAAATTAAAAGTATCAGCCCGCGGAATTGCCGTGGGCTTTTTTATTCGTTAGAGAGGAGACAACAATGAGAAAATTTTTTACTTCCGAATCAGTAACAGAAGGACATCCAGATAAAATTTGCGACCAAATTTCTGACGCAATATTAGATGCTCTTATTGCACAGGATCCGTATTCAAGAGTTGCGTGTGAGAGCTTTTGTACTACTGGTCTTGTAAATGTTATGGGAGAAATAACAACAAATGCACATATTGACTATACGTCAATAGTAAGAAAAACAATAGATGAAATTGGATACAATAAGCCTGAATATGGCTTTGATTGTAATTCGTGTGGAGTAATAATTAATGTTCATGAGCAATCTGCTGATATTGCTCTTGGCGTTGATAAATCAGCTGAGGCAAAATCCACAAATGGTCAAGATGATGATCATGGTGCAGGAGACCAAGGATTGATGTTTGGCTATGCGTGCAACGAAACAAAGGAGCTAATGCCTCTTCCAATTTCGTTGGCACATAAGCTTGCAAAAAAATTAACAGAAGTAAGAAAGAATGGGACATTAGATTATCTTCGTCCAGATGGTAAAACTCAGGTAACAGTAGAATATGTAGATGATAAGCCTGTAAGAATAGAAGCTATAGTTGTATCTTCACAGCATAGCGATAGTGTTGAACTAGACACTATTAGAAAAGATATAATTGATAACGTAATTGTTCCTGTTATTCCAAAAGAAATGATGGATGAGGAAACAAAAATTTATGTAAATCCAACAGGACGTTTTGTAATCGGTGGACCACATGGTGATACCGGCCTTACTGGAAGAAAGATTATAGTTGATACATATGGTGGATATTCTCGTCATGGAGGAGGAGCATTTTCTGGAAAAGATCCATCAAAGGTAG